>JAISAI010000003.1 GCA_031266795.1 Eubacteriales Family XIII. Incertae Sedis bacterium | reverse complement strand
TACGGCGTGGCGCTCGCGCTCGGCCTGAAGGAGAAGGGCGTGAAAAGCGTGTTCGTGCCCGAGGGGAATATCGGGGAGTTCACGCATATCGACGACGTGAGCTTCTTCCCGGCGAGCTGCCTTGAGCAGATCGTGGCGCATCTGTCGGGAGGCAAGCCCATAGTGCCTGTCGTTTTCTCTGTGAGCGACGGAGGCGGCTCGGGACGCTCTGACGACGGCGGGGAGTCCGCTGGCGGGCGCCCGGGCGGGGGGCCGATAGGCGCTGATGCGGCGCATTGCGGGGATTTCGCGGAGGTGAAAGGGCAGGAACGCGCGAAGAGGGCGCTTCAGATATGCGCGGCCGGTAGGCATGACCTTGCGATGTACGGATCGCCTGGCTCGGGAAAGAGCATGCTCGCCTCGCGCATGCCGTCCATCATGCCGCCGTTGACGCGCGAAGAGATACTCGAGGTCGCGAAAATATACAACATCGCGGGCAAAGACCCCTACGAGGGACGCGCCGTCTGCGGGAGGCCGTTCCGCTCCCCGCACCATTCCATCACATCCACGGCGCTCGTGGGCGGGGGCAACAGGCCAAGGCCGGGCGAGTTGTCGCTCGCTCATCGCGGCGTGCTCTTCCTCGACGAGCTGCCCGAGTTCGACCGGCGCGCGCTTGAGATGCTGCGGCAGCCGCTCGAGGACAGGTACATCGATCTGTCGCGCGTCGGCCATCGCAGCCGCTATCCGTGTGAATTTGTCCTCATCGCGGCTATGAACCCGTGCCCGTGCGGTTACTACGGGGATCCCTTGCAGGAGTGCAGGTGCACGGAGCATCAGCGGCGCAGGTACTCGTCGCGGGTGTCGGGTCCGCTGCTCGACCGCATAGATCTGCACGTCAGGATCGGAAGGGTGGAGTACGCTGATCTGAGCGACGACGCGCCTTCCTGTGGCGCTCCGGGCGTCTCCGGCCCTTCCGCGCCTTCCAGCTCCTCCGCTACTCTGTACGAGGGCGTGGAGCGCGCGGTCGTAGCGCAGCGCCGCAGGAACACCCCGTTCACGTACAACGGCGACCTCCCGCCAAAGGGCACGGATGAGTACTGCGGGCTCGACGCGGAGTCGGAGCGCATACTCAAGGCCGCGTACAACGCGTACGGGTTCAGCGCGCGCCAAGGCAGGAAGATGCAGCGCATAGCGCGCACGATAGCGGATATGGAGGGCTCGGAGCATATACTGCCCGCGCATATCACGGAAGCGATCAGTTACCGGAGGCCTAAGGATATTTTGGGAGAGGGGGAATAATAAAATTGTGGTGAGTAAGTACAAAATAATAAAGAGGGGGGATGAGGGATACCCTTCCGCATTGAAGCATATAGAGAAACCGCCGGAGCAGCTTTTCTACCAAGGGGATCTGTCCGTGCTGTCGAAGCCGTGCGTAGCCGTCGTCGGCGCGCGCCGGGCTACGGACTACGGCAGATGGGCGGCGCTCAATCTCGCCCGAAAGCTGTCGGAACGCGGCGTCGTCGTCGTCAGCGGCATGGCCGAGGGTATAGACTCGTTCGCGCATAGGGGCGCGCTCGAGGGGTCGACGCCGACGGTCGCCGTCATGGGCAACGGCCTTGACATATGCTTCCCGACGATGAACGAGGCGCTGCGGGGCAGGATCGCGGGGAACGGGCTGCTGCTTTCGGAATACGAGGACGGCACGCACGGCACGCGCTTCACCTTTCCAGCCCGCAACCGCATCATCAGCGGGCTATGCCTCGCGACCGTCGTCGTGGAAGCGGGGCTGTCGAGCGGCTCGCTCATCACGGCCGACCACGCGTCGTCGCAGGGGAGGAGCGTGTACGCGATTCCCGGCAACATCAACCGAAAGCTCAGCGTAGGGTGCAACAAGCTCATAAAGGACGGGGCGCTGCCCTTGGTTTTTTTCGACGACATACTTGACGATCTCGGCCTGCGCCCGCGCGTCCTCGTCCGCCCCGGACGCCCGGATTCGCCGCCTGCGCCGGCCATGCCCGGCGAGCTCGGGAATGACGAGATCCTCGTGCTCGGCGCGGTCTGCGATAACGGCAGCCTGACGATGGACGACGTGGCCGTCATAACGGGGCTCGCCGTACCCATCGTGGCGTCCGTCGTCACGCTGCTTGAAATGAAGGGCTTCGTACACTTTGACCAAGGCAGGATCATCCCCGCGAACGTTGAGTAGTTTCGATTTTAATCGATTCCAATTCCCCGTGTGTACGGAAAAGGCTTTTCGGTCATTGACAACGACGGATAAACGTGTTTGAATAGGAATGTTTGGACGTAGGAATATTGTGTGGGGCTAAAACTCGCGTGTGCGAGGAAACGGCGGCGAATACAGGAGCATTAGGTACATGGCGGAAGCGGTAAAGAAAACAACGGAAAAGGCAAAGCGTACGGCAAAGGCTAAAACATCGGGAAAGGCGGCGGACAAGAAGCATTTGGTCATCGTCGAATCGCCGTCGAAGGCCAAGACTATAGGCAAATTCCTCGGGAGCAGATACAAGGTGGTCGCTTCCGTGGGGCACGTCAGGGATCTGCCGAAGAGCAAGCTCGGCATCGAAAAGGACAACAATTTCGAGCCTGCGTATATAAATATCAGGGGCAAGGGGGACGTCATAAAGGAGCTGAAAAAGGAGGCGAAGACGGCGGGGAACGTGCTGCTCGCCACGGACCCCGACCGCGAGGGCGAGGCCATATCGTGGCATATAGCGTATATTCTCGGCCTGCCGGACGATTCCGCAAACAGGATAGAGTTCAACGAGATAACGAAAGACGCTATCAAGAACGCCGTGGGGAACCCGCGGCGCATAGACCGGAACCTCGTCGACGCGCAGCAGGCGAGGCGCGTGCTCGACCGCCTTGTCGGCTACGAGATCAGCCCGCTGCTCTGGCGCAAGATCAGGCGCGGCCTCTCGGCGGGCCGCGTGCAGTCGGCGGCCTTGAAAATACTCGTTGACCGGGAACGTGAGATACGGGCTTTCGTGCCCGAGGAATACTGGACGATCACGGCGATTTTGAGGAAAATGGACGGCGATACGAAGAGCTTTGCCGCGAAGCTCATCGAGAAGAACGGCGAAAAGTTTTCCATCGGCAACAAGGCCGAGGCGGACGCCGTGCTCGCCGATCTTGAACGCGGCTCATATTCCGTGTCGCGCGTCGAGAAGAAGGAGCGCACGCGCAGGCCGTTTGCGCCGTTCACGACGAGCAGCATGCAGCAGGACGCATCCGTCAAGCTCGGATTCAGGACGCGCCGGACGATGCAGATCGCCCAGCAGCTCTACGAGGGCGTGGACATCAAGCGCAGGGGCACGGTCGGCTTGATCACGTATATAAGGACGGACTCCGTGCGTGTCTCCGCCGAGGCCGAGATGGCCGCGAGAGCATATATAAAGGAACACTTTTCCGAAAACTATCTCGGGAACAATTATTATTCCAATAAAAAGAAAGAGGTTCAGGACGCGCACGAGGCTATCAGGCCGTCGTACATAGACCTGACGCCGGACGAGATCAAGGACTCGCTCACGCCGGATCAGTACAAGCTGTACAAGCTCATCTGGTCGCGCTTTCTCGCGAGCCGCATGACGCCGGCCGTGTTCGACGCCGTGAGCGCCGATGTCGTGAACGGGGACTATCTGTTCCGCGCCACGGGGTCGAAGCTGAAGTTCGACGGTTTCCTGCGCGTGTACAACACGAAGCTCGCGGAGGACGACGACAGGATGCTGCCCGACATTCACGAGGGCGAGGATGTGAGCCTCGACGAGCTGAAGCCGGAGCAGAATTTCACGCAACCGCCGCCGCGTTTCACGGAGGCGAGCCTCGTGAAAGAGCTTGAGGAAAAGGACATAGGGCGGCCGAGCACGTACGTGCCGATCATCGCGACGCTGACCGATAGGAAGTACGTGACGCGCGAAAAGAAGTCGCTGCAGCCGACGGAGCTCGGATTCACGGTGACGGAGCTCATGGAGAACTATTTCAATGAGATAGTCGACGCGGGCTTCACGGCGCGCATGGAGGACCGGCTCGACGATATAGAGGTGAAGGGCGCGGAGTGGCACGCTATCGTGGCCGACTTCTACGGTATCCTGTCGGAGGAGCTCGAGGTGGCCGACAAGGAGATAGAGAAGGTCGAGATCGAGGACGAGCCGACGGATGAGATCTGCGGGCTCTGCGGCAGGCCGATGGTCATAAAGCACGGGCGCTTCGGCGAGTTCATCGCGTGCACGGGCTACCCGGACTGCAAGAACACGAAGCCGATAGTCAAGAGCACAGGCGTGGCCTGCCCGAAGTGCGGCAAGGACATCGTAGCGCGCAAGAGCCGCAAGGGCAAGGTATTTTACGGCTGCTCCGGCTATCCGGACTGCAAACAGGTCTACTGGTACAAGCCGACGGATAAGAAGTGCCCGGAATGCGGCGCGCTGCTCGTAGAGCGGAACGCAAAAGCCAACAAATACGCGTGTTCGAATCCGGAATGTAAGTACAAAGAATAGCGTTAGTTTGTCGGGCGATAATGCGGTATAATAATATTAGGGTTTTAGAGATTCCCATTAGCCGTATGAGTTTAAAACCAATAAAACAATTTATTATAGAAGGAGGGTTTGTTCTATGGGGCAATTCCATGCAACTACCATAGTCGCCGTCAGGCGCGGCCCCGACGATGTCTGCGTCGGCGGCGACGGCCAGGTGACTTTCGGGGAAACCGCCGTCATGAAGCACAAGGCAAAGAAGGTCCGCAAGATATACAAGGGCGCCGTCGTGTCGGGATTCGCCGGGTCGGTCGCGGACGCTTTCACGCTCACGGAGAAATTCGAGAAGAAGCTCGAGGAGCACGGCGGCAACCTCAAGAGGGCGGCCGTGGCGCTCGCGCAGGACTGGCGCAGCGACCGCGTCATGCGCAATCTTGAGGCGCTCATGGTCGCGGCCGACCGCGAGAGCCTGCTCATCATCTCTGGCAACGGGGAGGTCATCGAACCCGACCAGGAGTTTGTCGCCATCGGCAGCGGCGGCAACTACGCCTACGCGGCGGCGAACGCGCTGTTCAACCACACGGATATGGACGCGGAGGCCATCGTGCGCGAGGCGCTGAAGATCGCAAGCTCTATCTGCGTGTACACGAACGACAATATTTCCGTCGAGAAGCTCGACGCGGAGGACAAAGAGCCGGACGGTTCGGAGGACAGCGCCCCGGGCGGCCCGGAGGGCATGAACGCAATCATCAAGAAAGAGACAGGAGGTGAGCCGAATGAGTAATCCTCTCTACCAGATGACGCCAAAGGAGATCGTGGCGGAGCTCGACAAGTACATCATCGGGCAGGATCAGGCGAAGAAGAGCGTGGCCGTCGCGTTGCGCAACCGTTACCGGCGCAGCCTCTTGCCGGACGAGATGAGGGACGAGGTGACGCCGAAGAACATCCTCATGATGGGGCCGACGGGCGTGGGCAAGACGGAGATCGCGAGAAGGCTCGCGAAGCTCATGGACGCGCCGTTCGTCAAGGTCGAGGCCACGAAGTTCACGGAGGTCGGCTACGTCGGCCGGGATGTGGATTCGATGATCCGCGACCTCGTCGAGTCGTCCATCAGGATAACGAAGCAGAAAAGGCTTGAGGAAAAATACAGCATAGCCGAGGAGATAGCCGAGGAGAAGATCGTCGAGGCGATAGTCCCGGGGAAGAAAAAAGCCGCTCAGCCGGGGCAGGCCAAGACGCCGTTTGATTTTATCATGGGCGGCCTGCAGCAACAGCAGCAGAGCCAGCAGCCCGAGCAAAGCGACGACAGGCAGGAGTCCGAGATAGAGCTGACGCGCGAACAGGTCAGGCAACAGCTCAGAGGCGGCAAGCTCGACGAGCAGTATATCGAGGTCGAGGTGACGGACAACCCTCAGTCGAACCAGCTCGACGTTGGCAACGAGGGCATGAGCATAGCGATAGGGAACATCTTCGACGCGATGGGCGGCGGCCAGCGCAAGAAAAAGAAAAAGGCGACGGTCAAGGAGGCGCGCAAGATACTCCGCGAGGAGGAGGCGCAGAACCTCATCGACATGGATCAGGTGACGAGCGAGGCCTTAGAAAACGCGGAGCAGAACGGGATCATCTTCATCGACGAGATCGACAAGATCGCGTCGGGCGGGGCGCTCCGGTCGGGCGCCGACGTTTCGCGCGAGGGCGTACAGCGCGACATCCTGCCGATCGTGGAGGGCAGCGTCGTGAACACGAAGCACGGCCCGGTCAAGACGGATCACGTGCTCTTCATCGGCGCGGGGGCGTTCCATGTGTCGAAGCCGACGGATCTTATCCCTGAGCTCCAAGGGCGTTTCCCGATCAGGGTCGAACTCGAAAACCTGACGCGCGAGGCCTTCATACAGATACTGACCGTACCGGAGAACGCCCTGCTGAAGCAGCACAAAATGCTGCTCGAAACGGAGGGCGTCAAGGTGACGTTCTCGGACGACGCCGTTCAGAAGATCGCCGAGATCGCGTTCATGACAAACGAGCAGACGGAGAACATCGGCGCGAGGCGTCTGCACACGATCATGGAGAAGCTGCTCGAGGACATTTCGTTCGACATCCCGGACTCAGAGAAGGACGAGATAACGATAGACGAGGAGTACGTCAAAAATAAGTTCATCGACCGCATCATGGCGGACGACATCGACCGGTACATACTGTAGGGCGATAAGGGGCTGCTCCAAAAAAAGACGGGCAGCCCTTCTTTTACATTACACAAAAACAGGGTTCGATCCCTCTTACCGGTAGGCGGCCTCGCGGCCGATATTCGGACGCCGGCGCCGTGCCCAAAGTGATAAATTGTTCCTCCATACGAGAAAATTTTGATATTTCAAAAAAATCATCTTTACGATCCGGATTTTTTGTATATAATTGATGTATGGGTAACAGGCTCCGCGTTGATGAGAAGAGGGTATTATGAGAAAGTCAGCTCTTGAGAAGGTCAGAAAACTCAACTGGGTCTTGCAGGAAAGTTCTACGGGTATGTTTTCGTACGAGGATTTGAGCAGCATTCTCTGCGAGCTCATGGACGCGAACGTCTACATCATCACGGCGAAAGGGAAGGTGCTCGGCGTGCACTACGCGATCAAGTCCGACAGCAACGCCGTGCCCGATCCGGCCGAGCCCGGGCATGAAAAACTTCCGGACGAGTACGCGGAGGAGCTTTTGAAAGTGACGGAGACGGTCCGCAATCTCACGGCGGACGAGGCCCTGAAAATATTCAAGTACGACTACGATACGTATGATAAGCTCCACACGATCATCCCGATATACGGCGCGGGCGAGCGCCTCGGCACGGTGATACTCACGCGCTATTCGCCGCAGTTCAACGACGAGGATCTCATACTCGGCGAGTACGGGGCGACGGTGGTAGGGATCGAGATCAAGCGCCGCCGGAAGCTGAAACAGGAGCAGGAGGAGCGAGTCAAGGCCACGGTGCTGAAGGCGATAGGCACGCTGTCGTACTCAGAGGTGGAGGCGATCCAGCAGATATTCAACGAGCTGAACGGCACGGAAGGGCTTCTCGTGGCGAGCAAGATAGCCGACCGCTTCGGGATAACGCGTTCGGTCATCGTGAACGCCCTGCGCAAGCTCGAGAGCGCCGGCGTCATAGAGTCGCGCTCGCTCGGCATGAAGGGCACGCACATAAAGATACTGAACGACAAGTTCATAGAAGAATTGAAGAAAACGAAGTTTTGATAATGGAAACGTCGAGTTTCCAAAAATACCGCACGATAGAGGGAGAGGGGTCTGCCGAGATCGTGATTGAGAAATCCCGCTTTATCGCGTATGTGCGCCCGGTGCGCTCGCGCGGTGAGGCGGAGGTTTTTTTTGCGGAAATCAGGCGCCGCCACCACGACGCGAGGCACAACGTCCCGTGTTTTGCCGTCAGCGGAGGCGGAAGCGCGGACGAGCGGTGGTCGAGCGACGACGGGGAGCCGCAGGGCACGGCGGGGGCGCCGATGCTGCGCTTGCTCGTGGGCGAGGGCGTCACGGATACGGCGGCCGTGGTGACGCGTTACTTCGGCGGCGTCAAGCTCGGGACGGGCGGCCTCGCGAGGGCGTACACGGCGGCGCTCAAGGCCGCGCTCGCGGACGCGGGCGTCGTGGATGTGACTGTGGGCATAGAGCTCAGGTACCGGATGCCGTATCCGGCGTTCGAGAGGATGAAGGCCGCCGCCGCGCGGGAAGGGTGGGCCGTATCGGACGCCAAATATGAAGACGCCGTGACGTTCACCGTGTCGGGGCCTCATGAGTGCGGGGACGCGATGCGCGCCGCAGCGTCCTTTGTCGCGGGGGCGGACACGGCGCCGCTCAGCGTGGGCGCTACGGAGATCGGCCGCGCGCGCTACGGCATGGAGGATAACGATGGGCGTCACCATAAATGATATTGCACGGCGGGCGGGAGTTTCTATAGCTACGGTATCGCACGTCCTCAACAAGACGAGGTACGTGAGCCCCGATCTCACCGAACGGGTGGAAAAAATAGTTGGGGACACCGGATACAGGGCGGGCGACGCGGCAAAATTGCCCGGTGGCCGTATCGGCAAGCTTTCGGAGATCGCGTACGTGATACCGAAGATGGACAGCGCCCTGTATTCGCGTCTCGGGGCGGAGCTGACCCGGCTCTTCAGCGATGAAGGGTATTCGCTCTGCACGTATGTGACGGACGACAACTTTTACTCCGAAAAAAATATACTGACGAACCTGCTTTCAAACAGGCGCATTGCCGGTTTGGTCCTCGTACCTGCCATGACGAACGTAAAGAGTTATCGGAAGCTCATGAACTCCGGCCTGCCTTTTGTGTGCCTCGAGCGGGTGATCGACGACGACGGGGTGGACTGCGTACTTGCGGACAGCGAGACGGCGATATTCTACGGCACATCCCACCTGATAAAAAACGGGCATGAACGGATCGCCCTCATAGCCGGTACGAAAAACCGGCTCTATACGGACAGCCGCGTGGAGGGCTACAAGAAGGCCCTGCATGGGCATGGGCTTCAATACGATAAGAGCCTGGTATTCCATGTCGGGCCGAAGGAGAGCGTCGAAAGGGATATTTTTTCCGGTATACTGGGCGACGCGTTCCCGACGGCTTTCGTCGCGGCCGGAAACGCCCTTACCGTGCAGCTGTTGAAAGCGGTGCACGATATGGGGTACGAGTACCCGCATGATCTGTCGATCATCGGCTACGGCGACGATTCATGGTGCGACGTGACTACGCCCCCGTTGACGACGCTGCGCCAGAACGCCGAAAAGATGGCGTATACCGCGTCGTCCCTGCTTATATCCAAGATCAGGGGTGAGAAAATCAGGGCAAGCCGCGTGGATGTGCCGGTGGACCTTGTGATCAGGGAGTCCACCAGGTGTATAGAGCGCGGCCCCCACGGTGAGATGGCGATGGCGCCCGAGCAGATCATACCGACGGACGCGGAGATCGAGCATCTCAGGGCCAAGGGCTATCGCGTGGGGATATCCTTTCATTACGGGGGCACGGAGTGGGTGCGCTTGCACGAGCGCGCCATACGCGACGCCATGTACAAATTCGGAGTGGACATAGCGTCCGTAGTCGAAGCGCACTTTGACCCCAAGCTGCAGATCGCCCAACTCGACGGGCTCATGATGCAAAACCTCGACGCTATCATCAGCCTTCCCGCAGACGACAGGGTCATGACGCGCAAATACAAAGAGCTTTCGGAAAAGACAAAGCTCATCTTCCTCGGTATACTGCCGGAGAGCCTGGCCGGCGATAATTACTGCGCTATGGTGTCTGTGAACGAGAGGGAGAACGGGCAGAACGCAGGGAAGATACTCGGCGACTATTTCAAAGGAAAGGAACGCGTCAAAGTCGGGATGATTATCTATGGCGCCACGTTCCTCGCCATCAACCAGCGCGACGCGGCCGCAGAGCAGGTGCTGCTGGAAAACTACAGCAATATCGAGATCGTGGCGCGTGAGGAATTTTGCCATTATGAAGAGGCCTACGACGCGTGCCGCGTCATGATCGAGGAACATCCGGAGATAGAGGGCGTCTACGTTTCATGGGAAAGGCCCGCCCTCGGCGCGATTAAGGCTTTGGAGGAGATGAAGCGGGCCGACGTATCGCTCGCCACAGTCGACCTCGACTACAAGATCGCGTCATATCTCGCGAAAAACAAGATCGTGAGGGGAATATCCGCGCAGAGGCCGTATGAGCAGGGTGAGGCGGCGGCGATAGCCGTCGCTGACGCGCTTCTGAACAAGTCGAGCGGCCGGTTTATCGGGGTCAGGCCGCAGATCGTATTGCCGCAAAACCTGAATCGATTCTGGAAAGAGATCATGCACTCCGACGATCCGGGTTTCTTGAAGAAATAAAATATGCATTTACGTAAATTCAATAGGTTTTCCCGCTTTACTGCCCCGGTTTCGGCTTGACAGCTATTTATGCCCATGTTAAAGTTCTGTAACGACAGGTGGGTTTCTACTGGTTTCATCTTTTATCATTCGGAAAAGTGTGATTTACGTAAATTATTCATCGTTTAATAATTAAATACAGAACGGAGGTACGAATATGGATGTGGCATATATGACGAACGCCTGGGGCGCCGTAGTGGCGCATTGCGCGGCCGCAAACAATGTCAACGGCGCGTACTATCTTTCAACAGGAGGGGACGCCGAGGCTATTTCGGAGATTGCCGAAGCCGGTTTCAACCAGATCGAGATATTTGACGGGAACCTGCTCGCCTACGAAGACCGTCCAGGCGACTTCAAGAGGCTGCTCGACGACAACGGCGTCGGTCTGCTCGCCGTATATTCCGCCGCGAACTTCATATATGACGAAATCCTGCAGGAAGAGCTGTACCGCATCAAAAAAGCGGCGGCTTTCGCGGCTGGGCTCGGAGCGACGCAGCTTGTCCTCGGCGGCGGCGCGACGCGGTACGACGGTATACGCGAAGACGATTACAAAAAACTCGCCGCAGGATTGGACAAGGTGTGCGACATAGCGGAAGAGGCCGGGGTGACGGCCAGCTACCATCCGCATATGGGATCGCTTGTGGAGAATCTGGGGCAGCTGGACAAAGTGGCGCCGTATACCCGCATAGCCCTATGCCCGGATATGGGGCATCTCGTGCTCGGCGGCAGCGATCCCATCGCCGTGTGCCAAAAATATTTGGATAGGATCGCCTACGTGCATTTGAAGGATGTCACGAAGGACGGCATGTTCTGCCCGCTCGGCGAAGGGGTGATAGATTTCCCGGCGCTCATGGATGTGCTCAGAAGCGCGGATCGGGAACTGATATACGCCATCGAATGCGACGGCTGGTACGGCGACCCGAGGCAAGGCGCGAAGATCACGTATTCATATCTCAAGGAGGGGCTTGGCTTTTGATCTTTATTTTGGCCCTAAATGCTTCGACATTTGCGGAGTAGTTAAGATAGTATGAAATATGGAGGAGGTAAAAGAATGAAGAAGTTGTGTATAGTTTTAGTGGCTATCATGCTCGTGTTTGCGTTTGCGGCCTGCCAGTCTTCAAACGACGCGGCGGAGGAGCCCGCAACGGAAGAGCCCGCGGCGGAAGAGCCGGCGGCGGAGGAACCTGCGGCGGAAGAGCCCGCAGCCGAGGACGCCGAGGCGCCTGTCGCGGAAGATATCCAGCTGCCGTCGGGGGCTGTGATGAGCAAGGGGCCGCACGGCGAGGAAGCCAGCCCCGCATCGGATCTGGCCCTCTCAGCTGAGGAATTGCAAAAGGTCAAGGACGGCGGGTACAAGGTGGCGTTGTGCTTCCACTACGCCGGCAACGACTGGTCGACCGCGCAGCAGCAGGGGCTGAAAGACCAATTTGGAAAGATGGGCATCGAAGTCGTTTCCGTGACGGATGCGAACTTCAAGGCCGAACAGCAGGTATCGGACATCGAAAACGCGATAGCCATGAAGCCGGACGCCATCGTGTCTATACCCGTGGACGTAGTATCATCAGAGAGTACCTTCAAAAAAGCCGCAGCCGAGGGTATCAAGCTTGTATTCATGGACAACTGCCCTGACAACATGGAAGCCGGCAAGGACTACACGAGCGTGGTCTCAGCCGACAATTACGGCAACGGAGTGGCCGCCGCTGAAGTCCTCGGCGACGCGCTCGGCGGTAAGGGCAAGATCGCCATGGTGTACCATGACGCCAATTTCTTTGTGACAAACCAACGCGACGAGGCGTTCCGCACCACGATCAAGGATGCGTACCCGGATATAGAGATCGTCGAGGAAATGGGATTTGACGATGAGAACAAGGGCGCTGAGATCGGCGACGCCTTGCTCACGAAGTATCCTGACCTGAACGGCATCTACGCCACATGGGACATTCCGGCTGAAGGCGTTGTGTCGGCTATCAATGCGGCGAACAGGGACGATGTGATCGTATCGACGATAGACCTAGGCAACAATGTAGCGAAGATAATAGCTGAAGACGGCGTCATCAAAGGGCTCGGCGCGCAGCGTCCTTACGATCAGGGCGTAGCCGAAGCGATCCTCGTAGGCTATGCGCTGCTTGGGAAAGACGCTCCCCCATACGTCGCGCTGCCGGCGCTGAAAGTCGATCACGCGAATGTGCTCGAGGCGTACAACGAGGTTTATCATGTGGATGCCCCGGCTGATATAGCCGACGTGTACAAGCAATAAGATAAATATTCTTCCGAATTACCGCTCTTTTGCCGCAACCCGGCAAAAGGGCGGTAGTGGTTTATCCATGAAATACGTCAGTTTGTCGTCGACTGGGAAAGGACTTCAAAATAATATGAAAACATTCAAGGTAGGTCTTATCGGGGCGGGATTTATGGCGAAGGCCCACTCCGTCGCATACGCGGGTATGCCGATGTTCTTTTGGCCGGCGCCGGCCCTTATCAAAAAAAAGCTTATCGCCGATCTGACGGTTGAAAGAGCGGACGAAGCGGCCCTGCAGTTTGGTTTTGAGCGGGGGACCGCCGACTGGAGGGATATTATAAACGATCCGGATATCGATATAGTCGATATCTGTACGCCCAACGACTCCCACGCCGAGATCGCCATTGCGGCGGCCGGGGCGGGCAAGCATATCATCTGCGAAAAACCCATCTCACGTACGCTCGAGGAAGCGAAAGCGATGTATGAGGCTGTGAGTAAGGCAAACGTAGTGAATATGCTGGCTTTTAATTACAGGATGACTCCGGCTGTGCAGCTCGCGAAAAAATATATCGACGAGGGCGCGATCGGTGATATACTCGATTTCAGAGGCACGTATCTGCAGGACTGGTCAGCCGACCCAAACTCGCCGCTGTCGTGGCGATTCCAAAAGGCCGTCTGCGGCAGCGGGGCTTTTGGCGACATCGGTACCCATGTCGTGGACATGCTGAGGTTTCTTATAGGAGACTTTACGGAAGTCAACGCGCGCTTTGCTACCTATATAAAGGAACGCCCCATGCAGACGGGGACGGTTGACAATCTCGGCAGCGTCAAGGGAGGGACAGATGTGCCCAAGGCGCCGGTCGATGTCGACGATCAGTGCCTTCTCGTGCTGAAAGGCGCGAATGGCTCTTTCGGTACAATAGAGGCCACCCGCAACGCGTGGGGCAGGAACAATTTCATCACGTTCGAGATACACGGGACGAAAGGCTCCCTGTACTTCAACTACGAGCGCCGCGATGAACTGCAAGTGTGTTTTGCCGATGATCCCGGCGACAGGCGCGGGTTCCGGACCGTTTATACGGGGCCGGCCCACCCGTACGGCGAGAACCTGTGGCCCATACCGGCCCTTGGCATAGGGTATACGGAGACGAAGATTGTGGAGATGTACAAATTTATCGACGCCGTGGCGAACGGCGGCCGGGTATCGCCGGACTTCGAGGACGGATACAGGATAGAACAGCTAGGCGACGCGGCGTTCCGCTCCGCCAAGTCCGGCTCATGGGAAACGATATAAATGAGGTGTGCATAGGAATTTTAGAAATGCCCCTTATACGTTCGGGACAATGATAATATGAGTGATCGCGCAAACGAATACATACTTGAAATGCGGGGCATAGATAAAAGTTTTTTCGGGAACAAGGTGCTCGACAATGTGGACTTTTCACTCAAACGCGGCCACGTCCACGCGATAGTGGGCGGCAACGGGGCGGGCAAGTCCACTCTTATGAAGATATTGACCGGCGTCTATACAAAGGACGCCGGAACGGTAACGGTGAACGGCGCTGACGTATCATTCCAAAATTATCATGACGCAAACGCCGCGGGCTTGAGGATGATCTTTCAGGAACTCAGCGTCATCCCCACGCTGACCGTCGTGGAAAATATATATCTTAATAATGAGAAGACAAAGGGCTTTTTGAACGATGACAAGCTCATGGAGAGCAGCGCCAAGGAACTGCTTGACAGATTCCAGATAGATATCCCGATACACGAGAAGGTATCCGCGCTGAGCGTAGGCTACTGCCAGCTTGTCGAGATAGCCAAGGCGCTGTCGCAGGACGCGTCCATCCTTGTCATGGATGAGCCCACGGCGTCGCTGTCCGACAGCGAAGTCAAGCTGCTGTTCGGCATTATTGACAACCTCAAAGAGGCCGGCGTTTCAATCGTATACATATCCCATCGCATGAACGAGATATTGACGGTCTCCGATGAAGTGACTGTGCTGCGCGACGGCAAGCGCATCATTACAGAGGACTCGACAGGGCTCACGATAGACGCCATCATCGACTACATGCTCGGATCCGAAGAGAAGCGCAGCTTCGAATACCACGAGCGCGCAGCCGCGATAGGCGATAATCCGATCATTGAAATTGATGGGCTGTGCGTGGACGATCTCGTACAGGACGTGTCTTTTGAGGTAAAAGAGGGCGAGATCGTGGGTCTTGCCGGTTTGATGGGGAGCGGCCGCACCGAGATACTCGAAGCTCTTTTCGGCATACGCCACATACAGGCGGGGACCGTACGCGTGCACGGGGCCGATGTCAAAATCAAGGATGTCGCGCATGCGGTCAAATCCGAGATCATGCTTGTGCCGGAGGACCGCAGGAGAGAGGGCCTCATACTTTCGCATACGCTGAAAGACAACATGCAGATCGCCTTGTTCGGACTGACGAAGAAAGGCATGTTCATCGACGACGCCAAGACCACGGAGATCACGCAAAAGAGTGTCCGGGACTTCAATATCAAGACGAACGGCATAGATAACCCTATCAATATGCTGTCCGGCGGCAACCAGCAGAAGGTGGTCATAGCAAAGTGGCTGAACAACGCTCCGAAACTGCTGCTGCTCGATGAGCCCACAGCCGGGATTGACATCGGCGCGAAGGGTGAAATCATTGAAATCATTGAGGGCTATGCGGCGAAAGGGAACGGCGTGATCGTCGTCTCCTCCGAAATATCGGAGCTGGTGGCCATGTGCGACCGAGTCATCGTGCTCTTCGGGGGCAGGAAAATCGGGGAACTGACGAGAAACGGGATATTAAACGAGGAGGTCATACAACATGCGATCCAAGGCTGACAGGCTTCACAATGTCGATTGGAGCAAGTACATCGTGTATATCGCTTTTGTGGTGGTATTCATATTTTTTTCATTTTGGCTGAACGACAAAGGTTTTCTGACATCGGGGAACCTTCTTAATATAACACGTCAGACATCCATGATTACGATCATGGCGGTAGGTATGACTTTCGTGATAGGAGCGGCGCAGATAGACCTTTCAATAGGCTCCATCGCTGCGCTCTCGTCTCTCGTCTGCGCCTTGTGTTTGAGCGCTACGGGCAACATATTCCTGTCTCTCGGCGCGGCTATCTTGGTCGGTGTCGCGATCGGCGGGGCTAGCGGCTGGTTGGTGACGAAATTTGGTATCCCCTCATTTCTTGTGACGCTTGGCATGATGGGTATAGTTCGCGGTAGCGCCATGTGGCTGACCGACACCGCCGCCGTACCCATCTCAAATGAAACCTTCAGCACGATTTTCGGCGTAGGCGAGGTATTCGGCAAGATACCGGTGCTGCTCATATGGACCGCGGTGTTCATCGTGATAGGCTATCTGCTGCTGAATAAGACGCCATTCGGCAAAAAGACTTTGGCAACGGGCGGCAACGAGATCGCCGCCAAGTTTTCCGGGATCAACATCAACCGTATCAAGCTGGCGGCACTCACGATGAGCGGGGGGCTGGCGGCTTTCGCGGGCGTACTGTACGCCGCGCGGATGCAGGCGGGCCGGTATACATTCGGCGAGGGCGACGAGATGTCCGCGATTGCGGCCGTCATACTCGGCGGCACGAGCCTCGCCGGCGGCACGGGATCCATCATCGGCGCGCTGATAGGCTCGCTGCTCATGGGCATGATCAACAACGGGCTCATCCTCGGGGGGCTGAGCGTCAGCCAACAGACGATAGTGCGGGGAGTCATTATCATACTCGCCGTAGCTTTGTCCAATATATCGCGCAAGAAGAAGTAGGGCAACGGCAACGTCGAAAGCGGACCGTAGCGCCCAAAGGAATAGGGCGCCGCAAAATTCGCAAAATTTGCCTTTGAATAAAACCCTTTACACGTAGCAATGGCCTGTGTTAAGATATTTATCGGCTCGCAAAAAGCCGGATGGGTGTTTTTGCCCGACAGGCTTGCGCGGGGCGCGATCCAGGGTAGCTCAATGGTAGAGTCCCCGGCTGTTAACCGGGTTGTTGTGGGTTCGAGCCCCACCCCTGGAGCCAAGCTAAAGTTACGAAGCTCCTGTAATTTTGGTGGAGCCAAGCTAAAGCTATCAGGGCGTATAGCTCAGCTGGTTAGAGCACTTGCCTTACAAGCAAGGGGTCATAGGTTCAAGTCCTACTACGCCCACCATGTGGCCCGGTAGTTCAGTTGGTTTAGAATGCCAGCCTGTCACGCTGGAGGTCGACGGTTCGAGCCCGTTCCGGGTCGCCACAAAAACCGATAGGTCACGACAACATGCTGACGTGGCTCAACGGTAGAGCAGCTGATTTGTAATCAGCAGGTTGGGGGTTCGATTCCCTCCGTCAGCTCCACATGCTATTGATAAGTAGATAGCGACGAACTTCATATCGAAGCCGGGAGACCGGCAACACGGAGGGATTCCCGAGTGGCCAAAGGGGGCGGACTGTAAATCCGTTGCGTAACGCTTCGAAGGTTCAAATCCTTCTCCCTCCACCAATTAAGAGCAATCAAGTCCGAAAGGATTTGAATCGGTAGGCGCGGGCGTGACGCGAGACAGTCCTGTGGACGGTCGAGTAACAAGCGATCCGAGGCGGACTTGATTCCCGCCGAGGTCTACAGTATAATATAGTACGCGTGCGGAAGTGGCTCAGGGGTAGAGCATCGCCTTGCCAAGGCGAGGGTCGCGAGTTCAAATCTCGTCTTCCGCTCCATTTATAAAAGAGAGATGCAATAGGGCGTTTCTCTTTTGAATATTTTTGCAGGTGTAGTTCAATGGTAGAACTTCAGCCTTCCAAGCTGATAGCGTGGGTTCGATTCCCATCACCTGCTCCACTTATGATTCAGCGACGCTCCGGGATGGAGTGTCGCTGATTTTTATGTATAATGATTGTATAAGCAGAAG
>JAISAI010000123.1 GCA_031266795.1 Eubacteriales Family XIII. Incertae Sedis bacterium | reverse complement strand
CGCAATCTAATCCAAAAAACTTCGATTTTCAAGAGATCCCGGATCAAGTCCGGGATGGCAGAGGCACAGGAGCTTCAGCTCAGTCGTGCCTCGCACATCGAGGAGTGCAGCGGCTTTGCCGCGTGGCACTCTACCGTGACGAAGCTTTTTACATAGTTCCCGTCGTCCCTGTTTCGTCACGTCTTCCGCCGATGGATTCCGGGTCAAGCCCGGAATGACGGGGAGGAGGGACCTCATGACAGGTAGTCGAGCAGGTCGGGCCGCGTGGTTAGCAGCGACTCGCCCTTGTCAGTAACGAGGACGTCCGTACCCATATCTATGGTGAACCCTCCGTCCGCGGATATCGCCTGTACGCGCGAGTTTCCCGTCTGCTCGACGACGACGGTTTCGCCGTCCGCCGAGTAGAGCTCCAGACGCAGGTTGTAATGCACGATGGCGTAGGACAGGGGTTGTAACTCTACGGTCTGCCCGCCCCACGAGACCGTAACGGGTTCGATGAAGACGTAGGTGTTGCGTCCGTCGTAGAAAAACCCTTTGTCTATGCCGACTTTGTTTCGGTTCACGAGGGCCGTTCCCTTGCCTGTGGCGTCCACGTTGACGAGGGTGTTGTAGCCCGTGCGTCCCGTGCGCAGCGTGGCCGTGTCGACGTAGATCATCTGCTGCGGCAGCAGGACGGAGCCTGCGTCGTCGTCGTAATAGATGGGCGCGTCTTCGAGCCGGATGCTCTCATCGTTGTTGTTCAGATAGACCGCGCCGTCCTCGTCGTCTCTTTTTATCTCGGTCGCGCCGGTGTAGTCGTAGCGCGCGCCGTTCTCGAAGCGGTATATGGGTTCGTCGATGCTGTACGCTCCGAGGCGCATGACGATGAAAATGACGATTGCCACGATTGCCGCGAGGATGAGCAGAGGCACGACCGTCAGGACGGGACGCCCCGGCTTGAACATAGAGCGCTGTAACCACAGCTTGAAATTTTCTGCGATGCCTGTCATTGGTTCTTCTCCCCGGTTGCGATGGTTGTTATGGTTGCTGCTGTTGTGGCCGCGTCGTCCGTTGCGGCTGTCGCGTCCGCTGCTGCTGCCGCGTCGTCCGTTACGGTTGCCGCCGCGCCGTCCGCCGTGACTGCCGTGGCCGCGTAGTCATGGCTGAAGTCCTCGCTTGCGATCTTGTGAAGCATGAGGTTTCCGACGCCGCGAATGTAGAAGTAGAGCAGATAGAGCGTCACGAAGGCTGAGAGCAGGCAGTAGACCGCTATCAGCCAAGGGTCGCCGTTGACGTCCCGGTAATATCCGAAGATGATGCCGATCACCGTGAGCGCCGCGTATGCGACCACCGTGTTCACGAGTTCGAGCAGCGAGTTTTTCACGCCGGCCGTGAATATGATGCTGATGCCTGAGACGGCGATATAAAAGACCATGTGGATCGTCTCGATCCGCACGGTGAACAGGACGATGCCGACGACGAAGGCGAGCTTCAGCAGGCCCGCGGAAAGCCACAGCGTTTCGCCAAAGCGCAGGCCGAAGAATACGCCGAAAAACTTCATGCGCCGGCGTCCCCAGTCCAGATTGTCGGACAGGGCGTAACCAGCGATGAGCACGGCTGCCCCGAGAATGATGGCGACGAGGATGACAGGGCGCAGGTCGATGATCGCGTTCCAGATGCTATCCATTCAGACCGTCACCTTCCTCTTCCCCTTGTTCGTCTTTGTCCGCGTCGGGCTGCCGCTGCGTGCTGCTGTCCTTCAGGAGCAGGAAAAAGACGTTGTGCGCGTGGTTGAAGAAACCGTGAAGATTCTCCAAGCGGTGGAAGAAGCCCTTGCCGATCAGATCGATCTCACCGTCTATCTCGCCGATGACGGGTAGATAATCCTCCATGATGAGCAGACGCGACTGCTTCCCGCGTACACGAATGATATTGATGCCTTTATAAAATTGCAAGCCGTTTCTGAAGCTAGATATCTGAGCTTGTATCCTGCCGCCGCCCGTCTCCGCGTATGCGCGCAAATCAGCGGTAGGCAGATCGTCAACGGTCATCTGAGCCATGAAGTCCTCCGTTCATCGGGCTATTATTTGCCGGGATAGCGTTCACCTGGATATCGCTCCTATGTAGTAAAATTCGTCCTCGTCCGCGTGGTCAAACTTGCCGCCTAGAATGTCCTCCACGTCGTTCAGCACGTCCTCTATCTCGACGTACCGGCCGGGGAGACCCGTATACTGCTCCGATACAAACATGGGCTGCGTGAAGTAGTTGCGCAGCTTCCTGGAGCGGAAGAATGTGTGGTTGTCCTCCTCGCTCAGCTCGTCTATACCGAGCACGGCGACGACCTCCTCGAGCTCCTGGTAGCGCGCGAAGCTCGCGATGGAACGCTCAACGAGCTCGAAATGCCGCTCGCCCACGCGGTCGACGGCGATGAGCTTGCTCTTCGTATTGAACACGTCCACGGCCGGGTATATGCCCTTCTCCGCGATCTTGCGGCTCAGCACCACCTGCCCGTCCATATGCGTCATGATGGCGTTCACGGCGAGGTCCGTCATATCGTCCGCCGGTATGTATATCGCCTGGAACGACGTGATGGAGCCCGTGTCCGTCGAGTTGATGCGCTCCATGACCTCGCTGATCTCCGTCATTAGCGTCGTCGAGTAGCCGCTCTCGATCGGGATGTTGCCGAGCTCGGCGGAAATCTCGCTGTTCGCCTGCAAAAATCTGTAGATGTTGTCTACGAAGAGCAGGACGTCCTGACTCTGCTCATCGCGCAGATACTCGGCCACCGTCAGGCCGCTCTGCGCCGCGCGCGAACGGGATATAGCCGGCTCGCCCATCTGTCCGAAGACGATGCCGATCTTGCCGAGCAAGTCGGATTCGAGCATGTCGTCTATGAGCTCGCGACCCTCGCGCGAACGCTCTCCGATGCCTACAAAGACGGAGTTCGAGCCCCAGCCCTTGTATACATTGTTGATGAGCTCCTTTATGAGCACGGTCTTGCCGATGCCCGCGCCGCCGAGCAGTCCCATCTTGAAGCCCTTTTGCATGGGCGCGAAGAAGTCGAGCGCCTTGATACCCGTCAGCAGCATATCGCCGCTGATGTTTATCTCCGCCATCGAGAGGTTTTTCTCGTAGATATTCTTCGTCCTTGGGTTTTCGATCGTCCCGCCGTCTATGAGCCCGCCGAACGAGTCGAATACATGGCCGAGCACGTTATCGGAATACTCGATCTGCAGACCGCCCGAACGCAGATGTACGTCCAGGCCCTTCTTCAGCCCATAGATCGAGCCGAGGGGGATGGCGTTGGCTATGCTGCCGTTCACGTTCGCGATCTCAAGAAAGACGCGGCGCCCGTCGCTCTCCGCCCACACCGTGTCGCGTACGGAGACCTCGAAGGTCTCGAGCAGGATCGCGACGCTCATATTCGATATTGTCAGTATTTTTCCGATTTTCAATGCTGCTTCCCTCCGTGTACCGTCTTCTTGATATAATTGTCAAACACCTTCGCAAAGGCCTTCTGCTTTGCTACCTTGCGGGCCTCGCGAAGCTGCGTCTCCTCGATCTCATCGATCTTTTTCAGCGACTCCGTCGTCGCCGCCTGACGCATGATGTTTTCGGACGCGAAGCTGTTGATCGAGGCGATCTTCACCTCGTAGCTCGCGTAGGTGCTCGTAAGGCTACGAAGCAGGCTCTCCACATCGCCCTCCACAACAAAGTCCTCCGTGGAATGGTCGTTGCCGCTCGCGAGCGGTATCGGGAATATCTTGCGGTTGCGCAGAGAGATGTTGCCCGAGTGGTAGTAATGGTTGTATATGACGTTGATGGACGAGTGCCGCATGTGGCGGATGCTGTCGTCGAGTATCCGCTCTATCCGGTAATACTCCTCGTCAAACTCCTCCTTCGTCATAGCGACGAGAACGTCGTCCGCCGTGGACGCGCGCAGCTTCCTCCCGATGATGATCTTTTCACCCTCGTCGTCCTTCATCATCTCGTCGCGGATGATGGAGTTCAGTCCGCCGCAAAAGCTGAAGTCGCTGCCGATGTAGATGTTCAGCGGCGGCGCGACCTCGTTCACCTTCAGCGCAAGCTTGTCGAGGATGAAATTCCTGTTGTTCACGATGATGTCTATGATCTTCGTGACCTCGGCCTCCATGCGGATGTACTTTTCCGTCATGCGGCGCGCCGCGTCGATGTGGACGAGCGAGTGGAAGTTCATGACCTTGACGACGGTCTTCATCTTCATAGGCTTGCCTCGTTTCCGCCGTCAGCGAATTCGGCAAAGCGCGCGACCATGTCCCGCGGCCCGATGGGGCTAAATTTGTATTGGTTCACGAGGTCAAGTATAGCGCGGCCCCGCGTGATCTTGCGGCGCATGTCCTCGTTCATCTCGTCCATATTCACGAGCTCGAACACCTCGCGCGTCTCGAGGTATGAGAGCAGCTCGCGGCGCACGTCCGCGCCGACACTGCGCATCTCAGGCGTCTGTACAGCGCCGCCGAGACGCGACACGGAGAGCCCGAAGTCGACCGCGGGCTTTTGGCCCTTTTCAAACGCTTTCGCTGACAAGACGAGCTGGCCGTCTGTTATTGAAATAATATTTGTAGAGATGTAGTCCGTGATCTCGCCGCCGCGCGTCTCCACGATGGGGAGAATAGTAATGGAGCCGCCGTCCTTGTGCTGGCAGCCCTGCTCGAGCAGGCTCGCGTGCAGATAGAACACGTCGGCCGGATACGCGTCGCGCCCCGGCACCTTGCCCGCGAGCAGACTGATCTCGCGATAGATGTTCGCGTGCAGCGTCAGGTCGTCGATGACGACGAGCACGTCCTTGCCCTGCCTCATGTAGATGTTCGCGATGTTCAGCCCGACCATGGGCGTCATGTACAGCGACGGCGCGCCGTCGTCCTGGAAGGCCGCGAGTATGATCGTGTACTCCATCGCCCCGCGGCTCTGCAGCTCCGTGTAGACCTCCTTCACCGTCTTCTTCGTCTTGCCGAGGGCGATGTAGATGCAGATCGTGTCCTGGCCGCGCTGGTTTGCGATGGCGTCGAGGCCGATCTGCGTCTTGCCCGTCTTCTTGTCCCCGATGATGAGCTGGCGCTGCCCGCAGCCTATCGGGTACATCATATCTATGCTCGACAGCCCCGTATACATGGGCCTGTTCACCTTCGTGCGGTCCATGATGGGGATAATGGGAGGGATGACGCCGATGTGCTGGCGGTCCTTGAAGAAATTGCCCGTCATCTTGTCCTCGGCGAACATATCAACGACCTTGCCTATGGAGTCGGGCGAGTAGAACGCGCCGAAGGTCCTGCCCGACGTGACGACCTCGTCGTCGACATGGACGGGGCTCTCCGCGCGCACGAGCTCGACCGTGACCGTGTCGCGGCCTATGCGGCTCACGTAGCCTATGGCCTTGTCCTTCACGCTCACCTGCTCATAGTAGCCGACATCCTCCATGCCGCTCACCTCTATGATGTAGTTGCGCATACGCGCCACGTGCCCCAGGCCGTAGATGTTCTTCTGCGTCTTGATCGCGGCGATCCTGTCCTTGATCGGGTCGTTTCCTTGCGTACTCATCCATTGATCTCCTTGTTCCGTATAGAATAGTCGTACATTTTGCCGTTCGCCATGATGTACATGCCTTCGCAGAGCGCGGCGTCGTACTCCGTGCTCACGCGCCCGTCCACGGCGTTAAAATCGTCGTCCGCGCCCGCCGTACGCACGACGACGTCCGCGCCGCACTCGAAGACAAAGCGGCGCACCCACGAGATGAAATCAAAGCCCTCGAATACCTCGCGCCCCCTCGCGTATGAGTAGAGCAATCGCTGCTCGTCCTCGTCGAAGGCGTCCTTCAATATATCGAACTGCTCGTGGCCCGACAGCGTCGCGAGCTGGAACGCGTCCTCCGCGTCGACGCTTCCTAGGATACGGCGCGCCGCTTGAATCTCCGCGCCTTCCCGCTCCGCCGGCAGCGTCTCCAAGATACTCTCAAGCTTCGCCCGCTTGTCGTAGACGAAGTGCTCGCGTATCTCGCGATAGTCCACGGGGAAATCCGGGTCCTTGTAGTCGGCTGTCGCGACCGCGTAATACCGCGAAGACCCGCTTCCCACCTGTACGGCGGGCTGCTCCGCCCCTATGGCGTCGAGCCGCGCCTGAGCCTCCTCTATGCGCTCCTCGAGGTTTTTGTACACATCTTCCTTCCTCATGACGAGCTCGTCGAACACGCTCGATTGCCTCAGCATGTTGTTCTGCGCGAACTTCCCTACGCGCGCCGCCAGCGTGCGTATGATAAACACGAAAAAGCCGTTCAACACGACGAGGGCGGCTATGACGACAATGAACATCACCATGTGAATATTTCCTCCGGGATAGCTTCCGGCCCTACGCCTGCAACGGATTGAAATACAGGAGCAGGAAGATGAACGCGAACAGCAGCAGTAGCAACACCGCTATGACGACCGCGATGATCATGACAGACTGCACGACATCGCTCTTTGTCTCCGGGTTGCGCCCTACCGCCTCGGCCACCTTCGAGCCGAGTATGCCGAGGCCTATCCCGACACCGAGAAAGGCAAACCCGAGCATCATGCCGATGGCTGACATCGTTTCTGATAAAATTGCGTCCATAACTGTTCCTTACCTCCTGTTTTCCGTCTACACCCTTCATTGTTCACCCTTCCGTCATTCCGGGTTTATCCCGGAATCCATTGCTTTGTCTCTGTCATGGATTCCGGAACAAGTCCGGAATGACGAGGGGAGTCGTCATTTTATAGCCCACCCGACGTGGTTTCCTGCGGCGTTTCCACGGGCGTGGCCGGCGTCTCCACTGGCGGCGTCTCTACCTTTTCAGCCTTGGGCTCTTCCGCGGCCTTACCGCTCTTGGCCGGCTCTACCGACTGGGCTGACGCGGCGTACGGCACGTAGGACGGGCTCGTATAAGACTGCGAGTTCAGGGCCTCAGGCCTGAGGCTCACCGAATTCGTGGCAATCGCCAGGCCTTTGAGCGTCAATGTGAAGTTGCTCGTCCCGATGGCCGTAGCCGGGGTGATCTCTCCGTCCCAACCGCCGGGACTGTAGGCTTTTTTGAAGTCGATCGGCACTTTGCCATTCTCCGTAGCCCCCTGCATGAGCACAACTTCTCCCATTTCATCGAGGCCGTCGCCCTTATTCAGCTTCAGGTTGAAGTATACTTTCCCGCCTCCCGACTCGACCTTCGTCGCCGAGAGGTTGTAGGTGAGCGGCTTCGTGGATATCTTCACCACATCCGCTATCTGCGCTTCGTCGCTGTCGTACTTGCGGCAGCCAAACTGCACCGTGTACAGCACTCCGGGGTCGAGCCCGGGCACGACCGCCTCGTATTCCTCCTCATCCAGATCGACGACCATATGGCCGGACGGGTCGTCCGTTTCGCCTGTAGCGAGCGTCGGGGAGATGTCCGCGAACACCTGGCCGAGCAGGGAATAGGGATCCATGACCGCGTAGCTCAGCCTCATCGTCGTGATGCCCGTAGCCACGCTCGTCAGCGTCAGGGAACTGCGCAGGTTCGGGTTGAAGACGTAGCCGCCGCTTCCGCCGCCGCCCGCGCCGCCGTCGCCGCCCATGCCGCCCGAGCCGCCGTTGCCGCCGAGGCCGCCGCTGCCGCCCATGCCGCCCGTGCCGCCCGTGCCGCCTGTGCCGCCCGTGCCGCCTGTGCCGCCTGTGCCGCCCGTGCCGCCCGTGCCGCCGGCCGCGCCCGCGCCGCCCGAGCCGCCCGAGCCGCCTATGCCGCCCGAGCCGCCGTTGCCGCCGCGTATCACGATCTCGCCGTTCTCGTCGATATACGCCTCTTCGCCGTTATTTATCGTACCCATGACCTTTGTCAGGTCTATCGTCGTATCCCCGAGCTTCAGCTCCTCGGCCGCCGTATTGAACAGGACGGTATTGCTCGACAGCTCCGTACCGCCCATGACCTTCACGTAGACCTGGTCGTTCTGCAGCGTCGCGTTGCCCTTCGAGTCCACCGTGACTATGAGGAAGCGGCCCGTCTCGACCGTCCCCTTCGAGTCCGTGATGTTCTCGCCCGTGATGACATACTTTGTCTCCGACATCTTGAAGAACGAGGTGTTGCTGTAGTCAGTCACGCTGCCCTCGCCGTTGTGCATACGCACGCCCCCGTCGCCGTACACCTCGTAGAAACGCTTCGCGAACATCGTGAGCTCCGTCGTCGTCGTATTGTAGGAGACGGGCGTGTAGCCGAGGCCGTAGCGGTTTTCGTTGCCCTCCACGAGCAGGACGTAGCCGTCGTCCGACGTTTTCACGACGCCCGGGTACAGCGTCGTGATCGGCGCGCTGTTCTTGTCGTAGACGATATTGCCCGCCGGGATGTCCCAGCCGCGGTCCTCCGCCGCCGACGCTTTGATAGCGGAGAACACGAGCAGCCCTATGATCAGCGCGACCGCCGCGCCGAACAGGTAAAAGGATATGATCGCCTTTCCGTTTAACTTCCTTGACATGGTTCCACTTCCTTTCGCTCAGCTCTTTTATGTCAATTTCCTGAAGCTGACTGTCCTTTGCCCAACCAAGCCCCTGTCCGGGGCCGGGCCGAGGAACCTCAACTCTATGAGATAGACGCCCGTGCCGCTGACGCTCGTCGGCAGGTTGTAGTATTCGTAGGCGTCCGAGCCGCTGCCCGCCGTCTGTATCGTGAATGGCAGGACCTCGGATAAGGTCATCTCGCTGCCGTCGGACTTCATGATCGAATACTGGATAAACTTCGCCTGAGCGCCGAGGTTTTGCTCATTTTCAAATATGAGCTGCGTGGCGCCCTCGATCGGGTTCACCGTGATGTCGCCGATCTGCAGCGCGTTGGCTTCAGGCACGTCGAACTGCACGCTCCGAACGAGGTAGCTCGGAATGGGCGGCGTACCGAGGTCGGCGCCGGGCCCCGTGATGATGGCCCCTATGGTGGGATACGTAGGAGGCCCCACATAGTTTCGGTCGTCCACCGCGTATATCTGCATGGTGTAGCCGTTCGCCACCTGCAAATTCGGCACTGAGATGGCCTGCATGCGGTTTGTCGCCCGATCAAACGTGTACGTCGCCGTGGCTATATCCGGCGGCGTGATGTCCGCAGGCGTGGGCGCGCTGTTCAGTATGCGCACCTTGTACTGGCTGTACGTGATCGTGGCGTCCAGATCGGACGGCGAAATCTTGAAGACCACCGGATAGGTATTGTAGGCGCCCGTCGCCGCCGCCGTGTCCGGCGTCGCCGTCACGATGAACTGCGGCTGCCTCGGGATCGGCATCGTGTACACCCTTGCGTTCGTCTCGCCGAGCCCCGTATCGCTGGAACTCGCGTGGATCTTGACGGAATACTCCGCGCCGTACTGCCAGAAGCCCGTTAGGCCGTTTCCATCCATATCTACCCCGGCGTCGGCCTGCGACGCGATTTGGATCTTGCCGAGGTTGGCCGTAGCGCCGTTCGTGTAGAACACGGTCGTCAGCTCCCTGAACTTCTTCGTTACCGAATCACTCGTCCGCACGACTTCATACCAGATATAGAAGCCGCGGGGCGGGCCCGCCAGCGTGTACGCGATCTCGAGGTATTTGTCGTTGTAAGCGTTCGCCCGGTAGGCCATCGTGAAGTTGTTCGTCGCGCCGCCAATCTGCAGGGACTGGGCCGTCTTAAATCCGTACTCCCGTGCCACACGCTGCGTCGTCGCGTCATAGAAAGGTACGTGCTGTCCCTGCATGTCGCCAAACAGGGTGAAGTGATAGTTCGTATTCGGCTTTAGCGCTGTGACCGCGCCAAAAGATGTCGTATAATCCGCATCGCTCGCATTCATAGGGATGACAATCGTATCGATGAGTTTAGGGGCCGTAGTGCCACTGACTATCTCCACCTCATATAAATACAGCCACATAGATGCCGCCCCGGGGAAACCATCCAACACGTTTGCGCCACGGACGCGGAAATTCACCGTAGCATCCGTAAAGCCCGCCGTGGCGCTGTAATTCTCCACGGTCGGCGGCAGCTTTGGCGTATAGAATATATCGGTGGAGGACGAGGCCTTCGCCGCCGTCGCCGAGCTGAGCGACTTCAGCGCGATGTGCCCGCCACCGGCCATATCCTGCGCGCCCCGATTGTCGTAGTTCAGCGTGACCGAAAGATGGCGATTGTCCTCCATCGCCATATCGTAGCTCAAGCTACCGGAGCCGAACTCCGTGGCCGGCAACGTATGCGCCTGATCCACATAGTAGATGCGCGAGGCGTTGTCCTGAAGCTGAACCGAACCAGCCGGCACGCGCGTGTAGTACCTGCCCGCGTCGTCCGTGGAGTAGGTCTTGATCGCATAGCCGGGTACAGGTGTTAGATTGCTCGTCACGTCCATGCCACGATGGCCGTCGTCATAGATCAACTCGACGCTGAGGGTGAGCATCGTATTCG
The DNA here is from genome assembly GCA_031266795.1 of Eubacteriales Family XIII. Incertae Sedis bacterium. GTDB lineage: Bacteria > Bacillota > Clostridia > Peptostreptococcales > Anaerovoracaceae > JAIRPC01. Next base: position 14,038 of record JAISAI010000123.1, on the reverse strand, counting down.
ATGTCGGGAAATCTTCGTTGATATCCTGATAGCTCACAGCCGCCGCATTGAAAGGGACGCCGACAAGGCCGGCCCCCGCAGTATAGGGAAGCGCTCTCTCAATGGGAACGTCGTACGTCACCGATTTCAAGGGGATGGAGCTGGCCGCCGTGATCCGGGCTGTCGCGACGCGCGTACGGGTGGCGTCCGGCATACTGCGAAAAACGAAATACAGCTTTGTGCTCTCCTCATTTGCGACGAGCTCCCACTCGGTAGTTGAATCATTGGGCGCAATGTTGTAGGTCGGTTCGTGATGCCATTGCATGAGGTTCGCGTCCTTCGTAGCGAGGGGATCGCTGTACTTCCACATCTTGTACTTGTATGCGACCCCAAATGCCTTGTTTTGCGCGATGCTTTCGATCTTCATCTCGTTGTACAGCGCCCAGTCGATGGGGGGAACAAGACTGCTCTTCAGCGGGGTCTGAGGATCTACAGTCGGAGACGCGCCGTCGGACACGGCCGTCAAGCTGCCCGCGCCAAAGGCGTCGTCGATGTCGACAAACCGGTATTTCCACGTTTCGCTCGTATCGTCCGATGTGGACGGATAGACGGTGAACTTCGGCGTCTGATGGGGCGCCGATATGCGCTGGGAGCGCAGCATGCCGTTCTCGTAAGGGAAGGTGGCGCCACCGTCTAAGGTATAGTCCCGAGGATAGATGTATTCGCCCATCGTATAGGGGTTCTCTATGGTCAGCTTCGACGTGTACGTGGCGTAGTAGTGATAGCCGCGGCCTTCCGGCTCCGAGTTTTCGATGTACACGTAGTGGATGTTGTCGTCCGGATCGTCCGTGACGCCATAGTGGCTTTGCGGGCCAAAGAGGACGATGAGAGTCGGCAGTACGCCGTCCTTGACGGGCAGCGTGACCGCGGCCTTCGTCGTCCTGTTCGTGGGCGCGAGCTCGGCGTCTGGTATGGTCGCCGGCGCAGGATCATTGACGTAGTTCTCCATGCGGTAAAGATTGTACGTAACGCTCTCCGCGATCGAAGGCATGTCAAACCTCGCCGTCATCCTGAAGCCGAGGTTCGTACCCGCCTCATAGCCTGGCCGTTTGGATCCGAGAGAAGTGCCCGGAAGATACGTAGGCCGGTTGCCCTCATTGATAAGTATGACGTCGATGGCGTTGGATGAGGTCGGTGGAGGCGGGGCGACTGCCGTCCCTTTTAATTGTATATCCGTCTTGCCGCTCAGATCGAAAGTGTTGACGAAAATATTCGAGGACGGCAGGCCCGCCGTATAGTCGCGCGCGCTTTTCACAGCAAGCGTAAGCACGGGATAGCCTTTCACTGAATCTTGCGACAGGCTGAATGTCTGCTCCGTGATATGGACCTTGTTCGTAAAGCCGCTCGAGGTCGTGGCAGCGGGATCGTAAGGATTGTAGAGCCTATCCTTCAGTGAACTCCCACCATTGATGGCGGCGACAGAGCTCGTCAGCTTGACCGTGCCAAGGCTCTTCGATTCTACGGAATTGCCGCCGTATAGCTCCAGTTCGATCTCGCCGAGGCGCGACGCCTCGTAATCGGACTCGCCTTCCACCGTACCGGGATCCGTCAGCCACAGCATAGCGTTGATAAACCCGCCTGTGCCGCCCGCCTCAAGCCCCACGGTGAAGCCGCTCGCCATCGCCGTCATCGCCGTCTCCTTGCCGATCGTGACGTTCGCGATGTTCGTATTGAGCGGAGGCGAGCCATCGTTGAAGTCCACATAGGCCCAGACAGCCATGGAATACGTCGCGTCCTCCTGAAGGCCCAGCGCTTTGACTGGAATCTCGTAGCGCGCGTTGGCTGGGTTGTTATTCGTGGGCGCATTCATGAGGAAGGGCTCCGTAAACCTGTGGTTGACGGCGGGATCGAGGTTGACAAACTCCACAGTGATGCTTGGATTCCCGGGATTGCCGCTTTGATCGAGGAAGGTCACGCCGTTCGACTCGATCACGAGCCGCCCGATAATCTTGTCGTAATAGGATTCGATCGCGCTACCCGAGGCGTTCTTGTTCGGTTCGAACTGCACGCTCGGCCAGTCGGCGCCGGTGAGGCCGGCCGGCTCGGAGAATCCGCTGTAGAGTACCCAATCCTTCACGTTGTCGTTGTACTCGACCTTGAGGCGCACGCGATAGAACTGATTTTTCACCAAGAAGGGCTGGCTCGTACTCGGGTCAAAGCTCGCCGTCAGATTGACATTCGCGTACTGCGTCAGCCTGTCCGTCGTAGTGAGGGAGAGAGAAGGCGTGATTGCGGCCAGCGATACGCCTGGGTTCAACGCGCCGCTTGTCGTGAAGAGCGAACTCGGATAAAACTCGTAGGTGTAACGCCGGATATTGTTCACATCAAGGCCTTTGTCCTGGCTGGGCGACACGCTGACCGTCCTGTTGTAGCGGTTCGCGGATACGTTCGGGATGCCGATGGCGCCGGGCGTGATCGTGCTCACATCTATGAGGGTCTTGATCTCTATGGGATCGCTGTAGGTACTGGCGATCGTGATCCCTTGTTTCTCATCAATGAGATCTGTCAGCACGACGCTATACGTCTTGTTCGCGTTTAGGCCGCTGAACATGATGGATTTGGAGCTGGGGCCGGGATCGAGAGTTTCCGTCGTTTGGCCCGCTATCCCCCCAAGCTCGTCATATACGGTAACGGTGATTTTATTTACATCGGAGTATTTTTCCCTTTCAATATTCAGCTTGATGGCCGTCGGCGATACGATGTCCTTCGACACGGTGATCCCGATGTCGCCGCCGACGAAGAGCTTCTTCACGAAGTTCTTCGTGTAGGTCTGGCTATCCACCTCGTACTCACCGGTCACGACGAGCCGGTATTCCACTCCCGGCTTTATGATCCCCGTCGTCGGGTTGAGTTCGAAATTGTAGTTGGTCTTGCCGTCCCAATTTTCGTCCTGCTGAATGTCCTGCGTCCAGACGATCTCTTCTTTGTCTGTCCGCGTGATGATGGCCCTCAGATTTGTGATGCCCGTGGTAGCCAAGTCCGCTTCGGAGACGACGATCGAGGCCTTCATGCCGCTCAGTACGTCCACGTCGAATTCGGGAACGCTGAACGTCGGCAGCGAGAATGTCGGCAAACTCGGCAGGTCTACCTGCTCGGACGAGCCGCCTCCGCCGCCTTCGCCTTCGGAGCCGCCCGTGCCCGCGCCCGCGGGGCCGGATGAGCCAGCGTTGCCTTCGGCTCCTTCGCCGCCTTCCGTGCCTTCGTTGCCGCCGCCGCCCGCGGCGCCGGGATCGCCCGCGCCGCCCGACTCGCCGGCCGAGCCGGCCGAGCCCGCTGAGCCCCTGTTGCCCGCGACGCCCTCGGCGCCGGCCGCGCCCTCTGCGCCGTCTTCGCCGTCTATGACCGTGAACTTAGGTATCTTCACGCCGACCTGGGCGTTCGGCGCCTCAATGATATCGACATTGTCGGCGGAGTCCACTACCATGCTGTCCATCGGGAAGGACGTGCCGCCGTTCTCGATGACCTTCTCGCCGAGGTTGATGACGATGTCGCCGTTCAGCACGAGCTCGCTGTCCGGGGATACCGTGTACACCGTGTTCTCGTCGCTCACGACGCGTATGACGCCGTCGTCTATGTACGTGACCTCGGCGTAGTCGCCGAAGTCCTCGGGCGCGCTGTCGCCGAGTGCGAGCGCGACGCTCTCGCCCGCGAAGAGGTAGCGCTCTCCGCCGAGCTTCCACGCTATGCCGTCAAAAGCGAGGTTTTCGCCGAGATGCTCGACGGAAAAAGCGTTGCCAGCGTGCTCTATGACGCTGCCTTCGTTCACGTTGTAGCAGACGACGTTGTCGCCCGTGATGGTCTCGGGGTCGAGGACGACGCCGTTTTTGAACGAGGACAGCCCGCCGTTCTCGTAGTGCATGAAGCCGTAGTCCTGAACGACGGCCTTCTCTTCCCCGTTGTCAACCTGCTCGTTGAATACGAGGTTGGCGTCGGAGTCCGTCTTGTACGGGGTGTCGGCTACGAACGGCATCTGCGTGCTCGCGTAGCCCCCGTCGTCGATCTCGACGGGTTCGCCGAGAATATAGCCACCGTCCGCGAAGGTGTTCTTCACGAAATTCGTGTTTTGCGTCATTATCACCCCCGCGGCGATGGCCGCCGCGACGAGCCCCAAAACTATGAGTACACTTTTGTTTCTCAGTAACATCATGATAGCGATGACTCCTTTATCACATTAATCCAATTCTTTTTCATATCTTGCCGTTTGTTCTCTTGTTTCCTGTATACCGTTCTTCGTATCCTCGATAAGCTTCTTATATAACTCAACACGGCCCGGGTCGTCGCCCATATCCGTGAGTATATCGAGCATGGCGTTCATCTCGGTGAGCTCGGCCTCTTTCTTTTCGATCTTCGCGTTGTTCTCGGCGATGAGCTGCGTGAGCATGGCCTGCGCATTCGCGTGTTCCTCTTTCGTCTCGATGGACTCGCCCGCCGGCGCGGCCTCTCCGCCGTCGGTCAGCGTGCCGGCCGCTACGGGCTCCGCGGGCTCGATGTCCTCCGAGCCGGGCGTCCCGCCTCCTGAGTCTGTGCTCGATCCCGAGCCTGCACTATCCTGTGCGAGCTCGCCTGATTGCTCCTCGTCGTCCTCGTTCACTATGACGACGGGAGCTACGCCGCCCTGCTCTACCGTACCTGCCTCTTCCCGCTGCTGCGAGATCTCGGAGAGCCACGGCCCGAATACGACGACGCACACGCATACGGCGGCCGCAACCAGGCCGAGGATGATTCTCGCCTTAATCGAAAGAGCGGCGCTCTTTTTTGCGGAAGAGGAATCCGGCCGACCCTCTTCACGCCTACTATTGGGTTTTGAATTTTGCTTTTCTATGATCCCTCTCCACCTATCAATGAGATTTCAAAAGGCTCTCCACGGCAGATTCGCGCGTATAGGACTCGTTGGAATATCTCTTAGACAAGCTTATTTATCATATTTACAACGCAATGACAATGCACGAATATAATTGTACACCGCCCTCTATTGATGCAGATTATACTATATAGATGCAGGAAATGCAATCAATACGTCAGGCATCGTGATTTCAGTTGCTATAAAACACATACAATACATGTTGTTTAATATACTAACATTTTAAATGCACTAAAACATGAAAACTTGCTCTTTTTGAAAAGTTCTTCGTATTGGGGTGTGACTTGCGATGGACTCGCGCGTCGAAGGGCCTGCGGCGTTGAATTTTCAGCGTTTCTTTACAGCAGCGAGCGCAGTTTGGCGACTATGTCGTCTATTTTCTCGGCTATGCCCGTCTCCTCGGAGACGCCGCCCACGTACAGGTTGCACTTGTTCAGGGGGATGAGCAGCTTCATACCGGGCGCGGAGGCTATCGCGTCGGCCATCGCGGGCGAGATCTCGCCGAGCATGGAATTTGCCGAGATCATGCCTATGGGCCCCACGATGAAGTCGGCGAGCCCGGCGTTGTGGATGAGGGCGTTCTCGCCCGTCGCGGCGGCGTCTGCGCCCGCCCTCAGCATGGCGCCCGTGGCGATAGAGTTCGTCCCGATAGCGAGGATGTCCGCGTCCAAGCGCGCCTCGCGAAATTTCTCAATAACGGTACGCCCAAGCCCCCCGCCCTGGCCGTCCACAACCATTATCGTCTTTTTGTTACTCGTTGATGTGTTCATGCGAGTAGTATACCACAAGGAGAATTGACAGTCTGCAAGATTCTCTGTGCAAGATTCTCTGCAAGATTCTCATTGACACGGGCAAAAGCCATTTGTTATACTGTGAGTGGCTAAAGCCAAAGTCTAATAGAAGCTATAAGTTTCAAAAGAAAAAGCGGAGTGGCAGCTCCGCTTTTTCCTTGGGCTAACTGTCCCTACTGTTTCGTCCTAACCACTTGCTCACAAGGTTGGCAGCCATGCTCGCCATGAACGAAACAACAAAATCTAATAGAAACAAATTTCTCACCTCCTTTCTAAAACGTCGGGAGGAAGACAGCAAAGATATCGTATCATAAAGATCTGTCTTACGCGACAAAACAACAAAATGTATTTACGCTTATAGGACAGTTTTTGGAAGCCGTCTGAGTAATGGCCTCTATCCGAACATGAACGTCAGCTCGCAGGAGCATACTAATTTGCCTTCTTTGAAGGCCTCCGCCCTGCCCTTGCCTCCTCTGCTTCTTACGGATTCGAGCTCTACCTCGAGCCTTAGCTCGTCTCCGGGTTCTACCATCCCTCGAAATTTCACGCGGTCTATCGCTCCGAAGTAGGCTATCTTGCCTTTGTGCTCGGGGAGAGAGAGGACGCACACGGCGCCTGCCTGCGCGAGCGACTCCACCTGTAGTACGCCGGGCATGACGGGCTTGCCGGGGAAATGGCCTTTGAAATAATACTCGTCCTCGCTCACGCGCTTTATCGCTACTACCCTCTTGCCCGGTTCGAGCTCTACGATCTCGTCTATGAGCAGGAAGGGCTCGCGGTGGGGGATGATGGCTTTGATTCCGTCTTTGTCTATGTTCATTTTCATCACCCCTCGTACTTTTTAAACACCACCGTGCCGTTGTGCCCGCCGAAGCCGAGCGAGTTCGACATCGCGTACTTCACGTCTACGTCGCGCGCGCCCTCCGTCACGTAGTCGAGATCGAGCTCGTCGTCCGGGACTTGGTAGCCCACGGTCGGGGGTATGCGGCCCTCGAGCATCGACTGCACGCAGAACACGGCCTCAAGCGCGCCGGCCGCGCCGAGGGCGTGGCCCGTCATCGACTTCGTGGAGCTGACGGGCACGCTGTGCGCCGCCGCGCCGAACACGGTCTTGATCGCGCGCGTCTCGAACAGGTCGTTCATCGGCGTGCTCGTGCCGTGCGCGTTGATATACGAAATATCGGACGGCTTTATCCCGGCCGACTCTATCGCCATGTTCATGGAATATTCCGCTCCCTTGCCGTCCGGCGAGGGCTGCGTGATGTGGTACGCGTCTGTGCTCGTGCCGTAGCCGACGACCTCGGCGAGTATGTTCGCTCCGCGAGCCTTCGCGTGTTCCAGCTCCTCAAGCACGAGCGCGCCCGCGCCCTCGCCTATGACGAAGCCGTCCCGCTCCTTGTCAAAGGGTATGGACGCGCGGTCTGGGTCGGCCGACTCCGTCATGGCCTTCATGTTCGCGAAGCCCGCGACGCAGACGGGCGCGAACGGCGACTCCGCCCCGCCCGCGATGATGACGTCCTCGAGCCCGAGCTTGATCGCGCGCCACGCCTCGCCGACGGAGTGCGTACCGCTCGAACAGGCCGTGACTATGCCCATCGTGTTCCCCTTGAAGCCGTACTTGATCGACACGTTGCCGGGCAGGATGTTGATGATGATCATCGGCACGAGCAGCGCCGACACGCGCCGGTACCCGTGCTCCCTGCCGTTCGTCATCTCCCTTTCGAGCGTGCGTATGCCGCCTATGCCGCTGCCGAGATAGACGCCGGCCCTCTCGGGCGCCACGTTCTCGCCCGCGACGATCCCGCTCATCTCGAGCGCCTCGCCGCACGCCACGAGCCCGAACTGGCAGAAGGGGTCGAGCCTCTTCGCCTCGCGTCTGTCGGGATACTCGAAGCCCTTGACCTCGGCGCCCACCGTGACCTTCTGGCCCGTCAGATCCATGGACTCTATGCGCGCGAAGCCGTGCCGCCCCGCCATGAGGCTGTCCCACGTCGTCCGCACATCGTTGCCGACCGCGCACACCGCGCCTACTCCCGTTATCACCACTCGTTTTTCTTCCATTACTGTCACTCCTTCGATTCTATTATTTTATGTAAAAAATACTGTAGCGTTTTTTATGCTATTATATCGAGACTATTCAGACATACGCAGGATTTTTTTCGCAGAGTGCGTGCTTTTGTACAGGTTCCGCGCGGAACGTACTTCAAGGTACGTGAGCACGGGTTCTGTGCAAAAGCGCGTGCTATGCGGAAAAAAGACAAGCATGTCTGAATAGTTACATTACTATTCCGCCATCCACACATATTACTTGCGCGGTGATATACGACGCTTTGTCGGAGGCGAGGAAGGCCGCGAGCCGCGCTATGTCCTCCGGCTCTCCCATGCGGCCGAGCGGTACGCGCTCGAGGCTGCTTTCGATCTGCTTCTCGCTCAGCTTGCGCGTCATCGGCGTGTCGATAAAGCCGGGCGCGATCGCGTTGACCGTGATCCCGCGCGAGCCGAGCTCTTTCGCGGCCGACTTCGTGAGCCCGATCAGCCCGGCCTTCGACGAGGAGTAGTTGGCCTGCCCCGGGTTGCCGTTCACGCCGGACACGCTCGACATATTGATGATGCGGCCGCTGCGCTGCTTCACCATGAGCGCGCTGAACTCCTTCGTCATGTAGAAGGCGCCGTTCAGGTTGATGCGTATCACGCGGTCGAAATCCTCGGGCTTCATGCGCAGGATGAGGCCGTCCGCCGTGACGCCCGCGTTGTTCATGAGTATGTCGCAGCCGCCGAAGGCCTCCTTCACGCGCGCGGCGGCTTCTTTCGCGAACCCGGGGTCGGAAACGTCGCCTTTCAGCGCGAAGGCCCCGGCGCTTCCCGCCGCTTTCAGTTTTTCTACGGCCTCGGCGTTGTCCTCGTCCGAGGCGTAGTCCGCTATGGCGACCTCCGCGCCCTCGGCCGCGAACTCAAGCGCTATCGCGAGCCCTATGCCGCGCGACCCGCCCGTAACGAGCGCGTTCTTACCATCCAATAATCCCATATCACTCTCCTTTTAAATGGTTACTACCAAGCGGTCACGCTATTTTTGCGTATTGGTAGTTTCGATTAAATATTTTCTTCTATAATCGCTGACACCGCCGCGTCTAATGACTCCGCGTCGCAGACGTTCAGCGCTTTCACGTGCGGCGCCGTCTTTTTCGTGAAGCCTGTCAGCGCCTTGCCGGGGCCGAGCTCTACGATGGCCTCCGCCCCGGCGGCGGCGAGCGCCTCCGTGATCTGCTGCCATCTGACGGGGCTCTTCACCTGCGCCGCTATGATGTCCGGAATGACGCTCCCGCCTCCCGATATTTTTCCGGACGCGCCCTCCGCGTATTCCGCAAGCGTACGCGCCGTCATATCGAGATACAGGTCGTAGGCGGGGTCGCCGAACGCTACTTTCGACGCGGCCTCCCTGATACCGTCCGACGCCGGCGCCATGATCGGGCTGTGGAACGCCGTGCTGACCGGCAGCGGTACGACGCGCAGCTTCTTCCCCGAGGCCTTGGCTTTCTCCGTGAAATCCGCTATCGCCTCCACGTCGCCCGCGATCGCCGTCTGCGTCGGCGCGTTCAGGTTTACGGCTTCAAGAATGTGCTCGCCGCGCGCTACTTCGACGAGCTCGAGTATGTCGCCGCGCTCCCCGATCACGGCGGCCATCGCGCCGCGCGGCGAGCCGTCGGCGCGCCTGCCCGCAGCGGCCATGAGCCTACCGCGCTCTTTGACGAGCTCTATGCCCGCAGCTATGCCGGGTATCACGCCGGCCGCCGTGAAGGCCGCGTACTCGCCGAGGCTGAAGCCCGCCATGCCCACGATAGCTACGGGCGCCGGACGCGCCGAGGCTTCGCGCGCGGACTCCCCGATGCCGAGCCTCTCCGCGAACGCGGCCCACGCGGCCATGTCCACGGCGTATACGGTGGGCTGCGTGACGTCCGTCATGTTCAGCTCGTCCCGCGTCGCGTCGAAGCAGTCGCGTTTGACCTTTTCTCCGGCCGCATCAAAGACGGCGCGCGCCGCCGCGCTCGTCTCGTACAGCGACCGGCCCATGCCGGGATACTGAGCGCCCTGCCCCGCAAACACGACGGCTATCTTTTTCGGCGAAACGCGGGGCAAGGCGCGGGAAGCGCCCCCCTGTCCTGCCGTTACCGTTCCGCCCAGAGCCCTCAAGACCAATCCAGCGCCCTTTCCCGGTATATCCCGGCGGCGCCGGCGAATAGCTCGCGTATGATCTCAGCCGCGGGCTGTTCCTGCTTCACAAGCCCCGCGATTTGGCCCGACATGAGTGAGCCGTGCTCGATGTCGCCATCGACGACGGCCGCGCGCAGCGTGCCCGCGAGAAAGGTCTCGTACTCCTCGAGGCTCAAGCCGGGATTTTTTTCGAGCGCCAGCGCCTCTTTCGTGAATCTGTTTTTCAGGACGCGCACGGGGTGGCCCGTCGGCCTGCCCGTCACGACCGTGTCGCTGTCCTTGGCCTTCAGCACTCTGTCCTTGTAGGGCTGCGCTATCGTACATTCCGTCGCGGTGAGAAAACGCGTGCCGAGCTGTACGCCGGACGCGCCGAGCATGAAGGCTGCGGCCACGCCCCTGCCGTCGGCTATGCCGCCGGCCGCTATCACGGGCACGTCGACCGCATCGACGATCTGCGGCACGAGGGCCATCGTCGTGAGCTCGCCTATATGGCCGCCGCTCTCCATGCCCTCCGCGATGAGCGCGTCCGCGCCCGTACGCTCGAGCCTTATAGCGAGCGCCACGTTCGAGACGACGGGGACGACCTTGACTCCCGCTTCCTTCAGCCCCTGCACGTACTTGCCCGGGTTTCCCGCGCCCGTCGTCGCGACGGATACGCGCTCTTCGCACAGCACGCGCATGATCTCATCCACCGCGGGGTTCATGAGCATCACGTTGACGCCGAACGGTTCATTCGTGAGCTCCCTCGCCTTCCTTATCTGCGCGCGCACGTAGTCCGCGTCCGCGTTGCCGGCGGCTATGACGCCGAGGCCACCGCCGTTTGAGACGGCCGCCGCGAGATTTGCCTCGGCGACCCACGCCATGCCGCCCTGCAATATCGGATAGCGTATATCAAACAATTCGCCTATGTCTTTCATCGTGCCGTTCTCCATCCTCGCCCGCCGCGCCGCAAAATACTTTTACTGTAAAACTATTTATTTCAGTATAGCAATTATTTACGCGAGACGCAACACAAAACTATATTATTTGGATTCACAAAACTATATCATATGTATTATAATTATACCGTAAACATGGGGGTCAAAACCTCTGTTTATCGTCGGATGAGAGTCGCTGGCGGTTTGGAACTTTTTCATAATACTTTTACAGAAAGGAAGAAGAATGAACACATTGGATGAAATAGCTAAGCTGAAGGGCTTGCTTGACGACGGGGCTATCACTCAAGAGGAATTTGAAACGATGAAGGCGGACTTGCTCGCGAAGGAGAGAGCCCCGGACTCGGCGGCGTACGCTGCCGCAGGCGCGGCGGCCGGCAATAAATCCGCTGGTGCGGGCGCTCCCCCGAACTACGGGCAGCAACAGGGGCAGGGGCAACCGGGCGGACAGCAGCAGTACGGACAACCGAACTACGGCGCGGGCGCGCCCGGGCATGTACCGGGCACGGCTTACGCGAACTATCAGGAGGATGTCGCGGCGAACAAGGTGTTCGGCGTACTGTCGTACTTGTTTTGCCTGTGCTTCATATCGATGTTCGCGGCGCCGAAGGAGTCGCACTACTCACGATTCCACGCGAACCAAGGGCTCGTGCTGTTCCTATTCGAGCTCGGGGGCATCATCGTATTCGGCGTCATTATGGCCATAGTCGCCGCATCGAGCGCCGCGGCATTCTATGCTTACGGCGGAGTCAACACGTTTGTCGGCCTTGGCGCCGTCGGCGTCATACGGACTATATACGGATTGGCGACGACCGTGCTCGCGATCCTCGGCATCATCAACGCGGTGCAGGGCAATGAGAAGCCGCTCCCCGTAATAGGAGGAATACGCATCCTGAAATAGCGGAAAGGCTCTAACCATTAAAAGAGGGGGGTAGTCCGGCGTCGGATTACCCTCCTTTATTCTTACCTGCGTATGTTTATATCAGCTTGGAGCAGATGGCGCAGTAGGCGTCCGTCTCGATCAGCTCGAGCATGCTCAGCGCGGAGTATATGTCGCTGCCTGTGACGAGTACGCCGTGCTTCGGCAGTATGACGCCGAGCGGCAGCCTCTCGGCGAGCTCGCGCCTGTCGGCGAAATACTTTGAGACCGCGGCCGCGAGCTCGGGCGTGTACGCGCGCGCGAACGGGATACAGCCCACGTCCCCCCTGTCCTCCGTCGCTTCGGTCATGCTCGGGATCGGCTTGCCGGCCGCGACGAACGGCATACAGTGGAACGGGTGCGCGTGCAGCGTCGCCCCGATGTTTTCGTATTTCGTCAGCAAGGCGAGGTGCATATTCACCTCGCGCGTCAGGACGCCCTCCCCGTCTATGATATTCCTGTCGTAGTCTATGAGCAGGATGTCCTTCGGCTCGAGCGACGAGTGCTTGCGCTCGGACATGAACGCCGGGGTGATGAGTATGTGGCCGGCGGCGGGCCGCACCGCGTAGTTGCCGCCGACCGCGTTCGTGAGCCGGCGGTCGAAGATGAGTTTGGCCGTCACGCAGAGTTCCTCGCGCAGTTCCTCGTACATCAATACTCCCATACTTGCCTCCTAATGTTACTACTCATATACCAATTTATATAATAAAAGCCGCGAGAGCTCAGCTTTCTATCGCCGCGCGCGTCACGCGGAGCGCGCCGAACACGGTGAGCATATCGTCTATGTGCAGGGCCTCTTCGTGGAAATCCTCGGGCTTGGCCGCGGCCGTCACGAGGATGAAGCGCTCGCCGTCCCTCTCCATATAGCTCGCGAGGCACTGGCCCGCGTCGCTCGTGTAGCCCGTCTTGCCTCCGAGTATCTCGCCGCTTTCGTCTTTCAAAACGATCTCGCCCTGCTGATAGAATGTGCTCTTCAGCTCGAGCCCGTCGCTGTGCTTGTTCGTCGGGGCCACGGTGTACTGCTGCGTTGAAAGTATCTTCGCAAACCTCTCGTCGCGCATGGCGTAGTCGAGCAGCAGCGCCATGTCCGAAACGGTCGTGTACGTATCCTCATCGTGCAGGCCTACGGGGTTGGAGAAGCGCGAGTCGGTCATGCCGATCTCCGCCGCTTTCTCGTTCATGAGCCCGACAAATTCCTCTATGCTCCCCGCCGAGTATTTCGTGAGGGCGGCGACGCACTCGGCGCCGGACGGCAGCATGAGCCCGTACATGAGATCCCTGATACTGACCGTCTCGCCTATCTCAAAGCCCGCGACGGAGGCCCCGTCGTTGTAAAGGTAATCCATGTCGTCCCTTGTGATGTCGAGCGTCTTGTCATAGTCGCCGGACGGTATGTTCTCGATGAGTATGAGCGCGGTCAGCATCTTCGTCATGGACGCGGGGTAGACTTTTTCGTTCGGCTCTTTCGTCATGCGCACGCGCTCGTGCATGAAGTCGTCCACGCCGGGAGCGGCGCCCGGCGTCGCGTCCGCCCAGTCACCCTTTTCTTCAAATTTTCTGTTGTAGTCCGAGCGCTGCAACAGGAGGTAGCTCTCGCTGTGGAGTTCGCCCGGGAGGTCAACGGCCACGGCGACGGACGCCGCCTCGTCGCGAAGCCCCTGTAAGGCTACGGCGACGATACGCTCCTGATTCTCCGCGGCCCTCGCGTCGTCGGCCCTGAACCACGCGTAGGCGGAGGCCGCGAGCGCGACGATCACCACGATCACGATCAGAGGGGTTGGATCCCAACGATTCCGACTGAAACTGAAATAATATCCCTTGGCCATGGACATCATTTTATCACGCAAAGAGGTTGTCGTAAACAATGGCGGCGCCAAAGGCTGTACGAGTATGATATGATGATTTTACTGTCTCCTCCCAACGTTCGAAAGGAGGTGAGAAAAGATGTACTTAATCGACTTCGTGGTTTCGCTCGTGGCAAGCATAGCCGCCAACTATGTGAGCAAGTGGTTAGAGCGAGACGGCAAGGACAGTTAGCCCAAATAAAGACGCAGGGCCGCCACCCTGCGTCTTTTATTGAAAAGATAAAGTGTACCTAATCAACTTGGCTTCGCCATAATCAGTATATCAGGATGTGCCGAAATGTCAACATGGTTTTTGTGATGGCCAGGACAAACGCATCAATTTTCTTCCATAACCTCTTGACAATTTGATTACATCGAGAGAAAGGCTTGCACAAGGCTATCTTTTGGTATAGAATGTATTGTATACTATGTAATACATT
>JAISAI010000118.1 GCA_031266795.1 Eubacteriales Family XIII. Incertae Sedis bacterium | reverse complement strand
AATGTATTACATAGTATACAATACATTCTATACCAAAAGATAGCCTTGTGCAAGCCTTTCTCTCGATGTAATCAAATTGTCAAGAGGTTATGGAAGAAAATTGATGCGTTTGTCCTGTTGATACACATTGCAGCATTGACACGCCCGCTATGCGCGTGTTAGCATGACGACTAACGAATCAGCGTTTTCCTGACGGAAGCAGAAAAGAGGCAAAACATGCATGACGGTATACATCCTCACGGGCATTCGCACGCGCACGGCGACGAGGGCCATACGCATGACCCCATGAACGGGCTCGGCGCGTCGTCCGGCATGGACAAGGAGAAGCTCACGAAGGTACTTTCCTATATGAAAGACCACAACCGCGAGCACGCGCGCGAGCTGCGCGGCCTGCTTGACTCCGCCGGGGAGCTTGGCTCGCTCGATATTGCGGATCTCGTAGAGAACGGCGCCACGTCCATCGACGAGGCCGCCGACAACATCGAGATAGCCATAGAGTTGCTTGCGAATTCTTAGGGAATCAGAGTTTTCTTGTTACTCAAGGGTTTATATAATCGAAACTACTAAACGGTCGCGGTAGTTTTGATGCAGTCCGGGTCCAAGGCCGATTTTGGCTCCCCGGAGCGTACTCAGAGTACGTGTAGTAACCACTAAAGAAAGGAGGGAAAAATGTGCCTGTCCACCGTCTATAAAGCCGGCGACGACGCTCCCTTAGCGGAATACGTGACGAGGGTGAAGGTCAAGGGGGAAGAAATCACGCTCACGGACATCACGGGCAACGAGGTCGCCTGTCGCGGCGGCATATCGAGCATTGACCTCGTGAAGAACGTGATAACAATAGCGGATGCTTGTCTCTTTTCCGCATAGCGCGCACTTTTACACAGAACCCGTGTAGCTGGGAGCAAAGCGGCTCTCATCCCATGCGCACGTACCTCGAAGTACGCTCCGCTCGGAACCTGCGCAAAAGCACGCGCTCTGCAAAAAAATCCCGCGCATCCCTGACTATATGTGAAGAGCGCGCGGGTCGCCGCATCCCTTACGGCGCCGCCGGGAACAGCGACGCGTCGGTATGCGGCAGGAAGCAGGCCGCCACGAATTCGTCCATATACCCCGGGTGCGCGGAAAGCTCGATATACGTCATGCTTCCCCGTATCTCCTCGAGCCGGTCTCGCGCCTCTTTCGACAGCAGCGTCATATACGCCCCTGTGAGCGATGTATTGCCGATATACTCGTAGCGCTCCTGCGGCAGGGAGGGAAGCATGCCGATGCGGATCGCGCTCGTGATGTCTATCGCGCTGCCGATGCCGCCCGCTATGAAAACACGGCCGAGATCGCCGGCTTCCATGCCTGTGACCTCGAGCATCGTCCGTATGGCGGAGTAGACAGATCCCTTTGCCCTGATGAAATTGTCGATGTCTACCTCGGATAGTATGATGTCCGGGGCGTCGTCGTCCCCGCGCGCGAGTACGTAATACTTCCCGTCGTCCCATTCATCCACGCCTATCCTGTCGCCGTCACGGACAAACTTGCCCCGCGCGTCGATGATGCGGCAGCGAAAAAGCTCGCCTATGAGGTCGATCAGCCCTGATCCGCAGATGCCTATGGGCTCGGCGCCGCCTATCACGGACAGATCGGGCGCCATGGTGTCGGCGTCTATGCGCACAGCCTCGATCGCCCCGTCCATGGCGCGCATCCCGCAGCGGATATCGCCGCCCTCGAAGGCCGGGCCCGCGGAGCATGCGCAGGACATGAGAAATCCCTCGCCCGAGAGGGCTATCTCCCCGTTTGTGCCGAGGTCGATGAACAGGGACGCGCCCTCGCCGCCGCCGTCCATGCCGAGCGCCGTCCGGTATATGCCGGAGGCAAGCGCCCCCGCCGTGATGTCCCCGCCCACATAGCTGCCGACGGACGGCGCGACGAATACCTCGGCGCCGGGGTTGACGCCTATATCGATATCCGCTCCCGTCAGGCCGCAGGCGGAGAAAAACGCGGGTACATACGGCTCCATCCTGAGATGGTTGCCGAAAACCCCGAGCAGGAGATGCATCATAGTCGTGTTGCCGGCTATGGACAGCCTCGCGACGCGGGACGGCTCTACGCCCGCGCTCTCGCAGATGTTCGCGGTAAGCGGCGCGAGGCATTCGTACGCTATGGCTTTCCTGAGCCGCTCCGCGCCGCCCGGCCTCGCGCTCTCTATGAGCCTGTTGATCACGTCGGCGCCGTAGCGTATCTGGCCGTTGCCGGCGCTCCCGGCGGAGAGTACCTCTCCGGTGTCGAGATCCACGGCGAGCGCCGATACCGTCGTCGTGCCTATGTCTATGGCGACGCCCACGGGCCGCATGGCTTCATTGCCCACGTCGATGACGGCGCCGCCCCCAAGGACAAGGCAATCCACGGAGAACCCGCCGTCCCGCAAGGCCGTCGGCAGCTTGCGGAGGGCGTGAAGGGATATGGAGGATGCACTCCCGCCCAGGGCGCGGAGCAGGCGCTCCCTGTCCGCCTCCGCGTCGTCGAGGCTGGGCGGGGTGAGAAGGGCGCGCACATTCCGGACGCCGCCGTCAACGGCGAAACCTGCGTCAGCGAAACCTCTCCTGATGCGGTCTATCTTCTCGCGGGAGCTTTCGCTGTCCGAGATGTCGACGCGTATCTGCGACTGCCACGCGAGGGCTGAGGCCGGCACGAACACATACGCGTCCGCGATCACGGAGCTTTCGCAGGCGAGCCGGTAGCCCGAAGCGAAATCCTCCTCGGAGATATGCCTGCCCCGAGCGGACGCCACGTCGCCGGATACGAGCCGTACCTTGCATTTGCCGCATGTGCCCGCGCCGCCGCAGGGCGCGTCTATCGCGACTCCGGCGCTCCGCGCGACCGAGAGGAGCGTGGCGCCTTCCCGCGCATACGCCTCGTGCTCGGCCCCGTTCTCGGGCCTGAAGACTATCCTGTATTCTTTTTCCGCCATCTGTATTCCCCCATTTTCCAAGCCGATAATAGAGTGCCCCGGCCGGCCTACGCCGGATGTCGGACCGCCCGCAGTGATGTTTCCAAGGCCTTCAAGAGTTCGCTTTCCGAAGGGCCTATGATGATCGCCGTGACGCCCGCTTCCGTGGGCCTATCGTCGGGCGATTCCCACGTGCGCGAGGCTCTCTCCCCAAGGGATGAGCCTGTGGACGAGACCCAGTATCTCGATACGCCCGCTTCGAGCTTTATCTTGATATGGCCGACGATGTAGCCGCCGTCCGCAGCCCAGTTCGCCAGAAGCCTCGCAAGCTTCCTCGCGGACGATACGCTCAGCTTTGCGCTGAGCGACGCCACGGTGGCGCTGACACCGTCGGCCGAGTACAGATCGTCGTGTTCGTGCGCGTGTTCATGCCCGTGATCGTGATCACAGCCGTGCGTGTGCCCGTGATCGTGATCGCAGCCGTGGCCGTGGTCATGTCCATGGCCGTGGCTATGCCCGTGGCCGTCGTCATGCTCGCCGTCATGTTCATGCCTATGGCCGTACTCGTGGCTGTGCCAGCGGTCGTGCTCGCTGCCATGCCCATGCCCATGCCCGTGGTCGTCCCAGCGGCCGCTCCCCTCCGTTTTGTGATGGCCATCTTGTCTATTCCCGCTCATAGCAACCCCTTCCATATGGACGCGTCCACGCCCTCCGACAGCGATACCGGCTTTACACACGCTTTGTAGCCGAAGCCCCTTATCTCTTGCAGCATCACACGCACCTCATCCTTCGCCGCCGCGTCCGTCTTGTTGAGCAGCAGCAGGTCTGCGCTCTCCATCTGGTCCGCGAGCATCTTCGGCATGATCCCCGCCAGTTCGCGGTAACGGGTCGCGTCGATGACGGAAACGACCTTCACCTCGTCTTCATGCGAGATGAAGCCGTTCAGCGTTTCGAGCACTTTGCCGGGGGAGGCGAGGCCCGTCGGCTCGATAATAATGCATTCGGGCGAATAGTCGCGTATGACGCCTTTTACGGCGGCCGACAGCTCCGAGGCGAGCGAGCAGCAGATGCATCCCGACAGCATGCCGCTGACGGAATAGCCCTCGCTGCCCAGAAGCTCGTCGTCGTAGTTCGTCTCGCCGATCTCGTTCTCTATTATCACTATCCTGTCCGCGCGATCGGGATCCTTGCGCGGCTTTTTCAGGTAATGCCCCGCAAAAGAACTGACCGCCATCGTCTTGCCCGCGCCGAGAAACCCAGAAAAAACTATATACTTCATAGACTCACAATCCTTTACCCACAATTCTGCCCACAAACATTTACCCCAACCAATTACTCACGGCCATTTGCCCACAAACATTCACCCCAAGCAATTACCCGCAATCATTTGCGTAATATTACCCATAGCCCTTTTTCGCGAACAGCCTGCGCGCGTGTTCCGCCGTGGACGCGGCGTCCTTCTCGTAATAGTCCGCCCCGATTTCTATGCTGTACTCCCTTGTGATGGGCGCCCCCCCGACGAAAATGATGAGGCCGTCCCTGAGCCCCGCGTCCTTGAGGGCCTGTATGATCACTTCGTGGTATGTCATCGTCACGGTGAGCAGGGACGAGAGGGCGAGGATGTCCGGGCGGTGCTCCCTCACGGCGTCGACTATCATGTCCGCCGACACGTCCACGCCGAGATCGACGATCTCGAAGCCCGCCGCGTCGAGGAACACGCTCACGAGGTTTTTGCCTATATCGTGCACGTCCCCCTCGACGGTCGCTATCACGACGCGGCCGAGAAGCGGGGTTTTTTCGTCCACAATGATGCTCTTGAGAAGTGAATACCCTTTTTTCCAAGCCTGGGCGGCGTTGAGCACCTCCGCGATGAATACCGCGTCGTCATTGAAGTTGTCCCCGATCTCCCTCATCGCGAGCAACAGGCTGCCGTAGAGTATCTCATAGGGGTCGGCGCCCTCGGAAAGCATCCGCCTGACAAGGGAAATAGTCTTGTTCTCATCGCCGCACTTGACGGCCTCCACCAGCTCACGCGCCGTATCCGACAATTGTGTCCTCCTCTGGCCTCAGCCCCTTGGGGCCTGTCCCACCACTAAAGAATGCCAAACCGCGGTTTCCCCGCCCGCCGTGACGCCCACAACATCGTCAACGATATTGTACCCCATATAGTGCGCGGTAGTCAGCATGTATTTTGCACTTATATTCCGGTTTTTTGCACTTTTCTCCGATTGTAGCCTTATCCGGGGTTTAGCCTTTGCCAATCCGCCCCATTTCGTAGTAGAATAATTGAAATAAAAAAAGTGATAACCGGCTATAGGGCGGTGGGATTGTAGGCAGGTTTGGGCTATCCCGGCCGCCTTGGGGGCAAGGCGAGGCGAAACGATGAAATTTTACACTCTGGAGGATTTTTCAGGCGTTACAGGCGTTGGGATCAGCGTTATAGACAGGAGCGGCGACGAGCAATTCTGTACGCCCCTGTACAGCGGCGCGCAGGAATGCCTCGACTATGTGGCGAAGCTGCTGAATGTGCGCGGAAAGTGCAAAAACGCGATGAGGCAGAGCGGGGAGTTCGCCCACAACTACGGGAACAGGTATGTTTTCCTGGATCCCCGGAGTTTTGTATTTTTCGCGTCGCCGATCTTCCTCAGGGGGGAGCACCATCTCACCGCCGTCGGCGGGCCCGTACTCATGAAAAGCCATAAGGACTACATAGATATGGACATAGACGGCAGAGCGCCTGACTACGACAGGCAGGAGCTCACCAAGATACTTGCCGCCGTGCCCGTCGTGAAGCCGAATATGGTCAATTCCCTCTCAGAGCAATTGTTCGTGAACTCCATGCATCTTTCGGACAACGTGCGCATCGAGGCCACGGACGCGGCGGTGGCAAAGCTCAGGGAGTTTTTCGACAAGGGCGGGCACGACGCGCCGAGGCAGGGCTACGCCAACGAGCGGCGGCTTGTGAACACGCTTTCGATCATGGACAATGCGCCGGCCAGGGTGATACTCAACGAGATCGTCGGGCATATACTCTTCCACAGCGGCAAGAACGTGGAGTTCGTGAAGATCAGGGCCGTCGAGCTCATAGGGATACTCTCCACCGCCGCGCTCAGGAGCGGCGACGACGCCAAAGCCATAACGGACATCACGTACAACTACTCGAAGAGGATACATGACATCGACAATATGAAGAGCATAGTCTCATGGCTGAACGACATGCTCGGCGAGTTCTCCATACTGTCGCTGAACAATCCGTCAGGCAAGCACGCGAGCGCTCTGTGCGACACGATCAACTACATCAACAGAAACTACAACAGGCGCCTGGACGTGGATCTCCTGGCAAACCGGATATACCTGAGCTCATCGCATTTCAGCACGCTGTTCAAGGCTGAGACGGGGTGCGGCTTCAAGGAATACCTGAACAAGGTGCGCATAGAGCAGAGCAAGATATTGATGCAAAACCCCGCCGTCAGCCTCGCGGACATCGCGAGCATGGTAGGCTATACGGACCAGAGCTATTTCACGAGGGTATTCAAGAAGCTCGAAGGGAAATCCCCAAACCATTACCGCGGCTGCGTGATGAAAAAGGCGCGCGCAGCATATGATTGACCAGTGTTCCCTCAGCCGGCCCGGATGGGCGCCGTTTTCGTTTTTCGGAGAAAACTTCAAAAACTTGATGTTCTTTTACAAGACAGCCGGCGCCCGCGCAAGGTAATCTAACGGCGGATGGTTCATTTTCATGCCGCCCTCTTGGCGGCGCACTGGACTGGAAGGAGGAGTATGATGGGAAAAATCTCATATACCAAGACCGCGTACGACAATCTCGACGATTTTGTCTATGCGCACGCCGTTCATCCCGTTACGCTGAAAAACGGGATATCTATCGGAGGCGGTACTATGTACCCCGAAGTCAATTTCACACTGCCGACGATGCTCGTCAACGAAGGCACGTTCCCCGAGGTCATCAATATCTACAAGGAGATCGCGACGGGCATATCCGAGCGCGCGAACATCCTGCAGGTGCCGGGGTTCGTCGCGGAGATCGAGCTTCTGCCGCAGACCACCTTTGTGCCCAAATGGGGCATCGAGATAGCGAAGGTGGTGAACGACATCATCAAGGAGAATGAGGCGAAGACAGGGACGAAGGGCGCGGTGCGCCAGACGCCTGTGGACATACGCGAGGGCCGCGAGCTCGAGCATATGTGGCATGGGAAGCATTGGGACTCCGTCCTCGAGACCTTCGAGGGCAGCGCCAAAGCCGGCACGGAGCTCCTCGCCATCGAATCTATCGGGGGCAAGTATGTCCATGACGAAGGGCTCATGTACGCGGACATAGAGAAGGTGATCTTCTCATACGCCACGCTTGGCTGCCCCGACATGGAGAGGCTCTGGACGGAGATCGTGAGGATAGCCGACGAGAACGACGTCGTGGCGGCCGGCGACACGGCGTGCGGGTTTGCGAACACGTCCATGGTGCTTGCCGACGGCAAGATGATCCCGGAGGTCTTTGCGGCGATCGACCGCGTCTGCAGCGCGGTGAGGACATTGGTGGCGGTGCAGGTAGGGGCGAAAGGCCCAGACAAGGACTGCGGCTACGAGGGCGTTTACCTGAAGGCAATCACGGGGACGCCTATATCCATGGAAGGCCGTATTGCGGCCGTCGCGCATCTGTCCCACGTGGGCAATGTCGCTATCAGCCTGGCTGACCTCTGGTCGAACGAGTCCATACAGCACATCAAGCTGCTGGCCGCATATTCGGAGGTCTGCTCATTCGAGCAGCTCGCCTACGACTGCCGCCTCATGAACGAGGGGACGAAGCGCGGCAAGGATACGGCGCTCCTCCTACGCGACCTGAACGCGGACACGGACAGCCCGATCAACGCCACAGCTTACATCCTGAGGCCCGACATAGTCCTCGAAATATCAAAGGAGCTCGTCAAGGTGGAGGACAACTACTTCAAGCGCACGAAGGCCGCGGCCATGCTTGCGGCGGACGCGCTCCGCAAGGGCTACGACGCGGGCAGGCTCGCGCTTTCCGACAAGGAGGTCAAGCAGCTCGACAAGATCAGGAAGACCATTGACTCCATCACGGAAGACGAGCAGGAATTCGTCAAAAACGGCATCGCAAAAACAAAGGCGTTGCGCCCCGAGGTCTACGATCTGGCGTAGCCGGGCCTTCTATGCAAGGCGAAAAAGCGTACAAGGACCGGACAAATGAGGAGGTAACAAAAAATGTCTGACATACTTGAAAAGATTTCATTGGCTATACAGGAAGGCGAAGAGGACGAAGTGCTCGAACACGTGGACGAAGCGCTGGGCGAAGGCATATCCGCCCAGAAGATACTCGACGAAGGGCTGCTTCACGGCATGGGGATCGTGGGCGAGCGCTTCACGAGCGGCGACGCTTTCGTACCCGAGGTCATGTCGGCCGCCGACGCGCTGAACGGCGCCACGGCCGTGCTCAAGGAAAAATTCATTGAGGAGGGCGTCACATCGACGGGCAAAGCCGTGATCGCCACGGTCAACGGCGATCTGCACGACATAGGCAAGAACCTCGTGAAGCTCATGCTTGAGGCGAACGGCTTCGAGGTCTTCGACCTCGGCACGGACGTCAAGCAGGAGAGCATCGTGCAGGCGGCGAAGGACAACAACGCGGACATCATCGCCCTGTCGGCCCTGCTGACTACGACTATGGCCGAGATGGGCAACGTCGTGAAGGCGATCGAGGAAGCGGGGATCAGGGACCAGGTCAAGATACTCATCGGCGGTTCTCCCATCACGCAGGGCTTTGCGGACGAGATAGGGGCCGACGGCACGGCGAGCAACGCAGCCGCCGCGGCGGACCTGGCGAAGCAGCTTATTTAACGAAGGCGCGCAAGGCGGCGCTGAAATTTCCATTATGTTACGGCAAGGGCTTATCCGACTCAGTCGGATAAGCCCTGTCGACGGTAAGGGAATCAGCGTTTCCCAAGAGCTTGCGCAGAGCCGGGCGGACGACATATGAAAATCAATTTTGACACACTGATGGACGGCCTGAACGGATGCTTGGACACTGAGGTCCTCGGGTCCGCTTCGCTTGCGGCGCCCCTTGGCAAGGTGAAATCCCTGCGTATGGGCGAGCCTCCCCATGAGGGCTGCGTATGGCTCGCGGACAACGACGCGAGGCGCGTAGCGGAGGCCCTCTCGGACGGGAGCGATGAAAATGAAAGCGGCGTACACGCCGCGGGCGGGACGAAAACCCACGCCGTGGCGGTGGCAAACGACCATGAGGCCGCAAAGCTGCTGCTTGTCAGTTTTGAGACGGTGGTACTCGTCAGGGGCAGGGCGCCATACGCGAAGATACGCGACGCCGTCGAGGGCGTTTTCGAACGTTACGACGACTGGAACGAGGGCCTTCTGCGCATATTGGGCGAGAACGCGAACGTACAGGCGCTCATAGACGAGAGCACCCCTATATTCGGCAACCCCCTGCTGCTGCACGACAACAATTACACGGCGGTGGCCGCCTCGTCTGAATACAGGGACGACGTCAGGCTGATCCCATTCCTCGACAGCGGGAAGCTCCCGTTCATTATGAAGAACGACAAGTCCAGAGATGCGGAGGACGGCCCATCCGGCGACGTGCAGCGGCTCCTGATGGGCGAGTCTCCCGCGATCGGGGTCAAGCTGTACAAAAGGGGCAAACTCGCGTACCGGCTCATAGCCATCGAGGCGTCTAAGGAGATGAAGCAGGGGGACGCGGCGCTGCTCAACCATCTGTCCGGCTACGTGAGGATATGCCTGGGCCTCGTGCGCGATGACGACGTAGGGGTATTCGGGATTTCGGATATCATGGCGGGCGCCATATCGGGGGATACGACGAACAGGGAGTATATCACGCAGCAGCTCTCGGGTTTCGGATGGTCGGAGGACGACGAGTTCGTCCTGTACCGCATCTACCCTGAAATACGCGAGAGGAACGGAGGGAACCTGAAATTTTTCGTGAACCGCATCATAGAGCTTTTCGATAACAAATGCGTATTCGAATATGATGAGGGCATCGTGGCGGTATTCAATATGCGGCGCTGCCCGGGCGGCGAGGCGTGGCTCGACTCGACCATGCTCGGCTTCCTTCGCGACAACTTCCTGCGGGCGGGCAGGAGCGAGCTGTTTTCCGGGTTTTCCAAATTCGCTATGTGCTGCGTACAGGCGGAAATATCGCATGAAATCGGGCCGAAGGTCAACAAATACAAGCAACTGCACATGTTTGGCGAGGTCATAAGGCAGCATCTGCTTGACGTCTGCACGAGTAGGCTGCCCGCGTCGATGGTATGCGCCCCGGGGCTGCAGCGGCTCAGGGAATTCGACGAAAAGCACGGCACAGACTTCTACAACACAGTAGTCGTGTACCTGAAAAACGATTTCCAACAGCTGAAAAGCGCCAAAGAGCTTTACGTATCGAGAAGCACGTTCCTATACAGGCTGAACAGGGTCGAGAAAATCACAGGCATAGACTTCCGGGATATAGACGACCCCTGGCACTATCTGCTTTCCATTGAGCTTCTGAGAGAGGGCCGCGGCGGGGATTGAGCGCCTACGGGCGCGGCGGGATAAAGATGTGGGAAAGGTTTCTTGCTATATCGTCCGCTATGTCCGGGTTGTTCATCGTGTAGACGTGGACATGGCCCACCCCGTTTGAGGCCAGGTCTATTATCTGGTCTGTCGCGTACGCGACGCCGGCCTGCCTCATCGCCTCGGGATCGTCCGCAAACCTGTCGATGGCCGCCGTGAAACGCCTGGGAAGCGTCGCTCCGGAGAGGGCGATGATCCGGGGGATACTGAGCGCGTCCACCACGGGCATGATACCCGCGATCACGGGGATGTCCACGCCGCCGCGCAGCATTCTGAACATAAAATTGTAGAATGCGTCGTTGTCAAAAAACATCTGCGTCGTCAGGAAGGAGCAGCCGTTTTCCCGCTTGATTTTCAGCGCGTCTATATCTTTGGCGCGGGAAGCGGACTCGGGATGGCCCTCAGGATAACAGGCGCCGCCGACGCAAAAGCACCCGCGTTCCCCGACGGCGGCCATCAGATCGCTCGCGTGCATGAAATGGCCTGACCCTGGGAAGGCCTGGCCGGGCGGGATATCCCCTCTGAGCGCAAGGATATTTTCGATCCCCCTTGCCTCAAGATCATCCAAGACTGCGTTTATCTTGTCCTTGCTCGAAACTATACACGTCAGATGCGCAAGAGAGGGGACCCCCGAATGCTTCTGTATATTGTCGGCCACATTGACCGTATACTCGCTCGCCCCGCCCGCCGCGCCATAGGTGACGCTGATGAAGGACGGCCTGTTCCTCGCGATACGGTCCGCGATGCCGTAAGACTTTTCAAGGCCGCTCCGCTCTTTTGGCGGAAACATTTCAAAGGAGAGGGTCAATCCCCCTGTGTTCAGTATGTCCGATATCCTCATCTCTCCCTCTTGCCGCAACCATGAATAGTCCCACAATCCTATATTCTATGATCGTACGGGATCAGCGTCAATGCACATTTATCGCTGTTTTTTGGACTTTTCCCGGAAAACTCGAAAGAGGGTTTGACGCGAAGTATCCTACCGTGACGCCCGAGGGCCGAAGTAAAGGCGTGTTTCGCACGGCGGCAAAAAAAACCTTACTACAACCTGTACGAAATTAATAGTACAAAATTGCACTCTGTGTAATATTGAAATCAGGGTATGGTTTGCCGGATAATGCAGGAATGGAGGAGATAATTGCGATTTCAGGCAAAGGGGGCACTGGCAAGACCACCCTTTCGGGCTGGCTCATAGGCTATCTCGTGCGCAAAAGGCTGACGCCAGCCCTCGCGGTCGACGCGGACGCGAACGCGAATCTCGCGGACGTGCTCGGCGTGGAGGCGGGGGCGGCCCTCGCCGACCTGCGCGACGAGATCAATTCGTCGGGCATGGACGAAAGCGGGACGATACCTCCGGGCGTATCCAAGCAGGAGTGGCTGGACGCCCATTTCTTTTCGGCTATCACGGAAAAAGACGACTACGACCTGCTCGTCATGGGGCGCACGCAGGGCAAGGGCTGCTACTGCTTCGTGAACGGGCTCCTGCAGAGCCATATCGCGGAATACGCGTCGAACTACCGCTACCTCGTAGTGGACAACGAGGCGGGCATGGAGCACCTGAGCCGCGGCGTCCTGCCGCGCGTGGACCGCATCATCATAGTAAGCGACTGCTCTCGGCGAGGCGTTCAGGCCGCCGGGCGGATACTGGAGCTGACGCGCGAGCTCGGGCTCGCTCCGAAATCTATGGATTTTATCGTCAATAAGGCGCCCGGAGGGGCGCTTGCAAAAGGATTGGAAGAGGAGATCTCCGCACAGGGGCTGGCGCTTTCGGGGGTGGTCCCCTCGGATCCGCTCGTCGCGGAGTACGACGCGGAGGGAAGGCCGACGGCCTTGCTGCCTGCGGGCTCGCCCGCCCGCGCGGCGTTCGAGAAGATACTTGAAAGGATAATGTGATGCGTAAGGAAGAACTGGATTTCACCACTATAGAACAGCTCGAAGCGGATACGGGCAAGCTCTGCGAGATGGCTGCGGGGCTCGGCGCCCCCACGTGGCAGGAGCGCAAGGAAAAGCAGAAGCCCCAGTGCAAATTTGGGGAGGAGGGCGTATGCTGCCGCATCTGCTCGATGGGGCCGTGCCGCATCACGCCCAAGGCTGACCGCGGCATATGCGGCGCGGACGTGGACACGATCGCGGCCAGGCACTACCTGCGCAGGGCTGCGGCGGGCTCGGCCGCCCACTCTGACCATGCGCGCGAGATGGCGCACGCCCTTCTCAAGTCGAGCGCGGACAGCCAGTTCAGGATCCGCGACGAGGCGAAGCTGCTGCGCGTCGCGGCGGAGTGGGGCGTGGAGAGCGAAGGCCGCGACGTCTACGACGTAGCGCACGATGTGGCGCTGCACGGGCTGAACGAGTTTGGCAAGCCCTTCGGCGCGCTCGACTGCCTGAAGCGAGCCACGGACGAGCGTCAGAGGGTGTGGCGGGAGCAGGAAATAGAGCCGCGCGCGATAGACCGCGAGGTGTCCACATCGCTGCACATGACCCATATGGGCAATACGGCGGACGCGCCCACGCTCGTGCGCCAGAGCCTGCGCGTCGGCATGGCCGACGGCTGGGGCGGCAGCATGATAGGCACGGACTTCTCGGACATCCTGTTCGGGACGCCGACGGCGCGCGCGACGGAGGGCAACCTCGGGGTGCTCGAGGATGAGATGGTGAACATCGTCGTGCACGGCCATGACCCCGCTTTCTCGGAAATGATGGTGCTCGCGGCGGAGACGCCGGAGATACAGGAGTACGCGAAGTCCGCAGGGGTGAAGGGCGTCAATATGGCGGGCCTGTGCTGCACGGCGAACGAGGTCGCTATGCGGCACGGCGTGCGCATGGTAGGCAACTTCCTGCAGCAGGAGAACGCCGTGCTGACGGGCGCCGTCGAGATGATGTGCGTCGACATCCAGTGCATATTCCCCGCGCTCGGCCCCCTCACGGACTGCTACCACACTATTTTCGTCACGTCGTCGCCCGTCGCGCGCATACCGGGCTCGAAATACGTGCAGTTCGAGACGGAGACGGCGTTCGATCAGGCGAAGGGCCTCGTCAAAGAGGCTATAGACAACTACAAGAATAGGGATAAGGAAAAGGTATACATACCCAAGTCCAAGGAGGAGGCCACCGTGGGCTACCCCTGCGAGCAGATCATCCTCGAGCTCGACGACGTCACAAACAGCCACGAAGTCAAGACCGTGAACGGCGCTACGGAGGAGCGCGGCTCGTACAAGCCCGCCATAGACGCGATACGCGCGGGCGTGCTGCGCGGGGCCGTCGCGATGGTAGGCTGCAACAATCCGAAAGTGCGCCCCGACTACTCGCATATCGACATCATGCGCACGCTCATGGAGCACGACATCCTCGTCGTGACGACGGGCTGCGCGGCGCAGGCCGCCACAAAGGTGGGCTTCATGAACAAGGAGGCGAAGGAGCTGTGCGGCGACGGGCTAAAAAGGGTCTGTACCCTCATAGGCATACCCCCCGTGCTGCATATGGGCGCCTGTGTGGACATCAGCCGCATGATGCTGCTCGCGACAGGCATAGCGAAGGACTGGGGCGTGGACATCACAAAGATACCCGTCGTCGGCTGCGCGCCCGAGTGGATGAGTGAGAAAGCCGTCGCGATAGCGAACTACGTCGTCGCGACGGGGCTCGACGTCTATCTCGGCATACAGCCGCAGGTGCAGGGCTCGGAGCAGATGACGGAGCTCATCACGGAGGGGACGCGCGGGATCAGCGGCGCGGGATACATCATCAACACAGACCCCGACGAGCTCGTAAAGGCGATAATAGACGGGATCGAAGCGAAAAGGAAGCTGCTGGACATATAAGATGAAGATAGCTGTCACAGGAAAAGGAGGGGTAGGCAAGACCACGATCGCTGCGTCGCTCGCAAGGCTGTACGCCGCAGACGCGGAGCGAGTGCTCGCCGTGGACGCCGACCCGGACGCGAACCTCGGCCTCGCGCTCGGCTTCACTGATCATGAGCTGGCGCGCGTCAAGCCGATCGCGGATATGTCGGAGCTGATCGCGGAGCGCACGAAGTCCGGGTCAGGGGGGCCAGGCGCGTTCTTCAAGATCAACCCGCGCGTCGACGACATACCGGCCAGATTCTCCGTGGACAAAGACGGGGTGAAGCTGCTCGTCATGGGGACGGTCGATACGGGGGGCGGCGGCTGCGTCTGCCCCGAGCATGTGGTCCTGAGAAGGGTGGTGTCACACCTCGTCGTCAAGTCGGGCGAGGTCGTCATCATGGACATGGAGGCCGGCATAGAGCACCTCGGCAGGGGCACGGCGCGCATGGTGGACAAATTCATCGTCGTCGTCGAGCCGGGTTCGCGCAGCATACAGACATATGAGCGGATAAAGCGCCTCGCGGCCGATCTCGGTGTGACGAATGTCAGCGTGGTGGGCAACAAGGTGACGGGCCTGGCGGACGAGGATTTCATAGCGGCAAGGGCGCCCCAAAGCGAACTGCTCGGGTTCGTCGGCTACCATACAAATCTGATGGGCGCCGACAGATCGGGAAAACCAGCGATAGAAGCTGACGCGATATTTGCAGAAGAAATGCGGCGGATAAAGGAGAACTTGGACAGATGAAAAAATTATTCGACAGGGTATTCGACGGAGCGGACGAGATGTACTCCATCGCCGAAAAAGCGCTTTGCGACGCGGTGGAAGAGCTTGGCGGGGACGCCCCGCTCGCCATGCCGAACACGGCGTACTACCTCGCCAATTTCCTTTCGTACACGACGCGGAAAGTCACGACCATAGGAGAACTGAAAGAGGCGTTTGAGGAAGCGAAGCAGTGGAACATACATGACCAGAATATGGGCGCCGTGTTCAAGACGGGCTTCGGCGTCTTCATGGCCGCCGAGGCCATAGAGGCGTGCAAATACGCGAAGGGGCCAGATCCCTACGAGGGAAAGTACCACGGGCATCTTTCGGACGCCGAGGTGCGTGAGCTCGGCGTGCCGCTCGTCACGAACGACATCCCCGGCTTCGTCGTCGTCTACGGCAAGGCGCCGTCGGACGACGAGGCCGTAGACATCATCAAGGGCTACCAGACGCGCGGCATATTCGTATTCCTGCTCGGGGAGATCATCGAGCAGGCGAGGCGCAAAGAGCTCAATATGGGGTTCCCCGTGCGCGTCGTCGCCGTCGGGCCCGACATATGGCAGGTGGCGCATATCATATCTTTCGTGAACAGGGCCGCGATGATATTCGGCGCCGTGCAGCCCGGCGACAGGTGGGCGCTCGACGATTACACATTCTGGCGCATCCATGCCTTCGTGAACGTCTACGAGCCTGTCAGCGACATCGTGGTGTCGTGCGGGGCGGGCGCGATCGCGATGGGCTTCCCCGTCGTCACGGACGACGAGAAGGATATGTGGCCCGTACCGAAGAGCATACTCATACAGAAAGACACGCAGGCGTTCATAGAGACATCGCTCGAGGCGCGCGACATCAAGCTGAAGATCACAAACGTCGACATACCCGTCGCGTTCGCAAGCGCCTTTGAGGGCGAGATCGTGCGCAAGGCGGACACGCGCGTGGACTTCGACGGGGCGCGCTTCCCCTCGTTCGAGCTTGTGCGCACCCTCGAGGCCCACGAGATCGAGGACCACAGCACCGAGCTGTTCGGCCCCGACATAGACGATATGCCCGAGGGCGAGAGCCTCGGCATAGCGATGATCGCGGAGGTGGCGGGCAAAAATATGCAGACGGACTTCGAGCCCGTGTTCGAGCGCAATTTCCATTACTTCATCAACTGCGCCGAGGGCGTCATGCACACGGGGCAGCGCGACATCATCCGGCTGCGCGTATCCAAGGCCGCTTTCGACGCGGGCTTCCGCCTGAAGCATCTCGGCGAGATACTCTACGCGAAGATCATGAGCGAGTACGACACGGTCGTCGACAAATGCCAGGTGAAGATATACACGAACCAGGACGAGCTTCCCGCGCTCAAGGCCATGGCGAACGAGGTCTACGACAAAAGGGACGAGCGCCTCCTCTCCCTGACGGACGAGAGCGTGGACGTATTTTACAACTGCATACTCTGCCAGTCGTTCTCGCCGTCGCACGTCTGCATCGTGACCCCCGAGAGGCTCGGCCTGTGCGGCGCCGTGTCGTGGCTCGACGCGAAGGCCACGAACCAGCTGAACCCGCAGGGCCCGTGCCAGATAGTCACGCGCGACAGGCCGCTCGACCCAGAGATAGGCATATGGGAGGATGTGAACGAAAACGTCGTCGCTTCGTCGCACGGCAACCTCGAGAGCGTCTCGCTGTACTCGATCATGGTCGATCCGATGACGAGCTGCGGCTGCTTCGAGTGCATCTGCGGCATAGAGCCGTACTCGAACGGCGTAGTCATCGTCAACAGGGAGCATTTCGGCATCACGCCTCTGGGCATGACGTTCCCCGAGATGGCCTCGATGACGGGAGGCGGCGTGCAGACCCCGGGATTCATGGGCCACGGAAAGCATTTCATCGCCTCGAAGAAGTTCATGAAGGCCGAAGGCGGCTCCGCGCGCATAGTCTGGATGCCGAAGGCGCTGAAAGATATGGTCAGGTCCAAGCTCGACGCGACCGCGAAGGAGCTGTACGGCATAGAAGGCTTCACGGACATGATAGGCGACGAGACGGTGGCCGAGGACCCCGACGCGCTCATGGAGTTCCTCACGGGGAAAGAGCACCCCGCGCTCGGCATGGACCCGATGTTCTGATGCCGCAGAGGCCTGATCCAGTAATTGGGCCTGAGCCCTGATTTAGAGGATATATATAAAAGCAGCCGTGCAGCGCTGTAAATGGAAAGGAGAAAAGTATGGGATACAAGAAGGAACCGCAGGTATTCAAAGCGAAGATAGGCGAGGTCGTGATAGGCGCGGGAGACGCCGCCGTGACGATAGGGGGCGAGAATGTATGGTCGTTCTACAGCTTCGACGCGCCGATAGAGCACAAGCCGGCGACGGGGATCGAGTTTTCAGACAAGGGGCCCGACCGCAGCCTGCCGGAGCTCGCCGCGTTTTACGAGGGCGCGGAAAGCGTCGCTGACATTGCCGCGAGGGCGTGTACGGCGCCCGGAGCGGACTTTGTGAGCCTCATACTTGAGAGCGCAGACCCGAATGGGGACAATATCCCATCGGAAGACGCGGCGGCCATAGCGAAAGAAGCGGCGGAAGCCGCGACGGCGGGCGGCAAGCCGCTCGTGATACAGACAACGGGCAACACAGACAAGGACGGCGAACTGATACCAAAGATAGCCGAGGCCGCGCAGGGGCACAATGTGCTGATCCTAGCCGCCAAGGAGGAAAACTACAAGGGCATCGCCGTCGCGGCGGTCACGGCCTACGGCCAAAAGATCGGCGCGGAGTCCGCCGTCGACATCAACCTCGCGAAGCAGCTCAACGTGCTCATCGCGCAGATGGGCATAGCGCCCGGCTCCTGCGTCATGCAGCTCGGCAACGCGGCCGCGGGCTACGGGTTCGAATACCTCGCCTCGACGATAGAGCGCGTGAAGCTCGCCGCGCTGACGCAGAACGACGACACGCTGCAGATGCCCGTCATCATACCCATAGGGAGCGACGCGTGGGCGGTCAAGGAGTCGCTCGTTTCCGAGGAGGATTTCCCCGAATGGGGGCCGAGGGAGGAGCGCGGCATAGAGATGGAGATATCCACCGCCGTCGCGGCCCTCGCGGCCGGCGCGAACGCCGTCATCCTGAGGCATCCGGCCGCCGTGAAAACGGTGTCAGGCATGGTCGACCAGCTGATGTAAGGAGGTAAGTCAATGGCTCTCAAGGGAATAGATATTTTCAAACTCACACCCAAAACAAACTGCAAGGACTGCAGCCAGCCGACCTGCATGGCTTTCGCGATGAAGGTCGCGCAGGGCGTCGCCCAGATCGAGCAGTGCCCCCACATGTCGCCGGACGCGCTGGACGCGCTCAGCGAGGCCACCGCCCCGCCGATGAAGGCGTTCAAGATTGGCGTAGCGGGCGGCGAATACGCGCTTGGCGGCGAGACCGTGCTCTTCCGCCATGACAAGACATTCGTCTCCAAGCCCCTGTACGCAGTGTGCGCCACGCCGGACGCGGCGGACACGGCGATAGCGGAGGCGTGCAAAGTGGACTACGAGCGCATAGGGGAGCGTATGTGCGTCGAGCTCATATACCTCGAGTACGCAGGGGACAAGGCGGCCTTTGCCGAGGCCGCGAAAAAGGCGGCGGATTCGGGAAAGACGCTCGTGCTCGCCACAGACGACGCAGACGCCGCGAAAGAGGCGCTTTCGGCCGTCGCGGACGCGAAGCCTGTCCTGAACGGCGCCAACCCGTCAAACCTCGACGCGTTCGCGGCGCTCGCGAAGGAATACGGCGTGCCGCTCGGCGTCACGGCGGACAGCCTCGACGCCCTGCACGACGCGGTGCAGGCGCTCGAGAAAGCGGAGGTAAAGGACATCGTCATAGACGTGGGAGCGGCGTCGGTCAAGAGCGCATTCGAGAACGCCGTCCAGATCAGGCGCTCCGCGCTGAAGTCCGAGGACAGAAGCTTCGGCTACCCGTCGCTCGTGAACGTCGCGAAGCTCGCGCCCGGCGACGAACGCATGCAGAGCGCGCTGGCATCGTTGTTCACGCTCAAATACGGCAGCATCATAGTCATGGAGGGCATGGGCTACGCGCAGGCCCTGCCGCTCTACGGGCTGAGGCAAAACATATACACGGACCCGCAAAAGCCCATGACGGTAGAGGTCGGCAACTACCCGATCAACGGCGCGGACGAAAATTCGATCTGTGCGCTGACCGTGGACTTCGCGCTCACCTACTTCATCATATCGGGGGAGGTGGAGCGCTCAGGCGTCCCGACAAACCTGCTCATACCGGACGCCGGAGGCTATTCGGTGCTCACGGCGTGGGCCGCGGGCAAGCTCTCGGCGGGCTCCATCGCGAAGTTCATAAAAGAAGAGAGCATAGAGGACAAGATCAAAAACCGCAACCTGCTCATCCCGGGCAAGGTGGCGGTGTTGAAGGGCGAGCTCGAGGAGAACCTGCCCGGCTGGAACATCGTAGTGGCGCCGAACGAGGCTATCTCGCTCGTCAAATTCCTGAAGGAGTTCCAGGCTGCGGCGTGACGCCGCCACAAACAACCATCCCCGGCGACAAGGGGATACGCTTTCAGCGAAACGGAGGAACAAAATGGACAAATTCATCATCATCGGCGAGCGCATACACTGCATCTCGCCAGCCATCAGGGACGCTATCGCAAACCGTGACCCGGCGCCGATACTCGAGCGGGCCAAAGACCAGCTCGCCTCGGGGGCGACATATCTCGACCTGAATATCGGCCCGGCGGAGCGCGACGGCGAGGAAATCATGCAGTGGGGCGTCAAGCTGCTCCAGGAGAACTTCGACAATGTGCCGGTAGCGCTCGACACGGCGAACAAGAAGGCCATCACGGCCGGCATAGCCGTCTACGACCGCTCAAAGGGCAAGCCCATCATCAACTCCGCCGACGCGGGCGACAGGCTCGGCTACATAGACCTCGCGGCGGAGAACGACGCTATCGTCATCGCCCTGTGCTCGAAGCAGGGCGTGCCGCGCGACAACGACGAGCGCATGCAGTATTGCCAGGAGATGCTCGAGCACGGGATGTCCCTCGGCATGGAGTCCGATGATATGTGGTTCGACCCGCTCACTCTCGTCATCAAGGGCATGCAGGAAAAGCAGGTGGAATACCTCGAGTTCATCCGCCAGCTGTCCGACCTCGGCCTCAAGTCCACGGCCGGCCTCTCGAACGCCTCGAACGGCATGCCGAAAGACGTCCGGCCCGTCGTAGACGCGGTGCTGACCGCGATGGCCATAGAGTGCGGGCTCACGTCCGCTATCCTGAACCCGAACGACAAGCACCTCATGGACGTCGTCAAGACCGCCGAGGTGATCCTGAACCACACGCTCTACGCGGATTCGTACCTGGAACTGTGACGGGGCGCCGCGCGCAGCTTTGAAAAGAACATTTTGGAAAAAAGAAAAGAGGTTAATATGATAATCATAGGAGAAAAAATCAACGGATTCATCCCGTCGACCTTGAAAGCCATCGAAAGCAAGGACGACGCGTATATCAAAGGGCTCGCGGAGAAACAGTCCGAGTACGGCGCATCGTACATAGACGTCTGCGCCGGCACCGCGCCCGAGATCGAGCACGATACGCTTGAATGGCTCATAGGGCTCGTGCAGGAGACGACGGAGACCCCGCTGTCGATCGACAGCTCTGACGTGCAGACCATCCTCGACATGATACCGCTCGCGAAAAGGCCTGGCCTCATCAACTCCGTCTCCGGGGAGGGGGAGAAATGCGACACGCTCTTCCCCGCCATAGCGGATACGGAATGGAACGTAGTGGCGCTGACGTGCGACGACGAGAGCGGGATACCGAACGACCCGAAGATCAAGGCCAAGATAGCGAGCGACATCATAGCCAAGGCGGACAAATACGGCGTCGCGCGGGAGCGGCTGTTCATCGACCCGCTCGTCACGACGCTCGGCGCCAATAGCGAGGCGTTCGCGAGCTTCGGCGACGCGGTGCGGCTCATCAAGGAAAGCTATCCCGAAGTGCATATCACGTCAGGGCTCAGCAACATCAGCTACGGCCTGCCGTACCGAAGGGCGATCAACAGGGTATTCCTGAGCCTCGCGATGGCCGCAGGCATGGATAGCGCGATCGTCGACCCCACGGCGGAAGATATGCGCGCCGCGATCTACGCGACAGAAGTCCTCGTCGGAAGGGACCCGAACTGCAAGCACTACCTGAAGGCGGTGCGCAAAAACATCATCGGCGCAAACGCCTGAGCGGGCGGTTTTATGGGCAAGCCTTTATTCAAGGTTTTATTCCCCGGCCTCGGCGTCAGCGTTTCCGCATCGCACGGAGAGCGGCTGCTCGACGTCATAAGGGAAAACGGGATAGGCATAGTGGCCGACTGCGGCGGACGGGGCAAGTGCGGGAAATGCCGGGTCGTCGTGGACGGCGAGCCCCGCCTTGCGTGTGAAACGCAGGTCGTTTCGGATATATCCGTGACCCTCCCGGATGAAGGAAGCGGCGCCTACGCGATACAGATCGATTCTATCGGCTCTACGGGCGTGATGGGGCGTACCGCCGCGGGAGCGGGCGCGCGGAATGGCTCTGTTCCTCTCGGGAGCGCCGCCGCCCCTCCCGCGATCGCCGCCGACATGGATCCGGAGGGCGGCGCCGCGATCGCCATAGACATAGGGACGACCACGATCGTGGCAAAGCTCATAGGCCCCGCCGGCGAAGAGCTGGCGGTGTCCGCCGAGCTCAACGACCAGCGCCCGTATGGGGCGGACGTGGTCTCCCGCATCAATATGTCGATGGACGACGCGTCCGTGCTGTCCGCCATCATAACGAAGCAGCTCGACGGCATCATAGGGCGTATGGTAGGCCGCGGCGGCGTAGCGCCGCCCGATATAAAGCGCGTAGTCCTCGCCGGCAATACGACGATGTGCTATATACTGCTCGGGCTTCCGTGCCGATCCATCGGCGTGTCCCCGTTCAAAGCCGCGTACCCGTTCAAGGCAGGGTATTCATATAGGGAAGTATTTGGAACGGACACGCTCGCGGCGCCCGTGAGGCTGATCCCGTTCGTGTCGGCGTACGTCGGCGGGGATATAGTGGCGGGGCTCGTCGGCGTCCTCGCGGCCCGCGGCGAAACGCCCCGCCAAAGCGAGCAGCCGGGGGGCCGGTCATTCATGCTCGTCGACATGGGCACGAACGGCGAGATAGCGTACTGCTCGGGGGAAGAGATCGTCTGCACCGCGACCGCCGCGGGCCCGGCGTTCGAGGGCGGCAATATATCGTGCGGCAGCGGCAGCGTCGAAGGCGCCATATCGGAGGTGGCGGCCTGTGGAGGGTCGTTCGAATGCCGCACCATCGGGAACGCACCCGCCCGCAGCGTCTGCGGCTCGGGGCTGCTCTACGCGATGGCCTGTTTTCTCCGCGAGGGGATCATCGCGGGAAGCGGCAAGATGTGCGCCGACTCGCCCTACGTCAAGGACAAAAGCGTCAGGATATCGGACGGGCCCACGCCGGGCGAAAAGGGTGTTTCTATTACGCAAAAAGACGTGCGCGAGTTCCAGCTTGCCAAAAGCGCGGTGAGGACCGGTGTGGATGTGCTCATAGGCGAATTTGGGGGTATCCCCCCTGACACGCTGTATCTCGCGGGCGGCTTCGGCCAAAACCTCGACCCGGAGAGCGCGTTTGCCGTAGGCCTGCTGCCGGAAACGCTCCGCGGGCGCGTGGTCCCCGTCGGGAACAGCAGCCTTGCCGGGACTGTCCTCGCCGCCGCAGACGAGGGGCGGATGGCGGACGCTGTGCGCGTCGCGGGCATAGGGCGCGAGATCAACCTCGCCTCGCACCCAAAGTTCAACGAGCTGTTCCTCGCGCATATGGGATTTTGATTGCTTTCAGCGCTTCCATAAGATAGTCATTCGTGGTAAAGTAGTGGGTACGGAGAGAGTTATTATGTCCAACAAATCGGCGAATGGGCCATACGACACGGAGGCCCTTATAAAGGAAGCTACGGAGTCCGGTTTTTCACAGGCCGGGGAGCTGAATGTCGAGGCCCTGGTTTTCATGCCGGAGGTGCGCGATATGTGTAGCGCCGACCGCTGCAACCATTACGGGAAAAACTGGCGTTGCCCTCCCGCCTGCGGCGGCATCGAGGACGCCGCCGAGCAAGCCTCGCGGTATTCCTACGGGATCCTCGTGCAGACGATAGGGAAGATGGACGGCGATTTCGACTACGAGACCATCGAGGCCACGAGTGAAAAGCACAAAGAGAGCTTCTCGCACCTCATCAAAAATCTGAAAAAGCGCTATGACGACATACTGCCCATGGGGGCCGGGACCTGTACGCTGTGCGAAACCTGTTCCTACCCCGGCGAGCCCTGTCGCCACCCGGGCGAGTCCTACCCCTCCATGGAGGCGTACGGCCTGTGGGTAAGCAAGGTCTGCCAACTGTCGGGGGTCCCCTACAACAACGGCCCGCAGACCATCACGTTCACAAGCTGCTATCTGCTGAAGTAGGCGCCGATACGTCAGGCTGTGTGAAAAGCCTGTCATTGCGGCCGCTTATGTTATTTCTGTCTCATTTCATTTACATCGCCGGGAGCGGCCCGGGCTCGTGATAAAATGTAGCCATGGCGAGCGAACTGCACATTCACAACAAGAGCGACAGGCCGGACAACGTCGTCATGAAGGAAGTGCTCATCGACGAGAAGAGCGCGGCCATCGAGCGCGGGCTGCCGAATTTCATGCGCGGTTTTTTTATGTACCTGAAGGGGAGCGTGCTGCCCATGACGCGGCTCGCGTACCTCGGCGACATCCGGTTTTTCCTCAAGTATCTCATAGACGAGACGGATCTGACCGAGGCCGGGCGCACGGGCGACATCAGGCAGGCCGACCTCGCGCGCGTCCGCGCCGTGGACGTGAACATATTCCTCGACTACTGCCGGCGCTACAAGGTCGAGAACGGGAAGGGCGTGTGCGTGTACCGCAATGACAACAAGTCGCTCGCGCGCAAACGCTCGTCCCTGTCCGTCTTTTTCAAATACCTGTACCGCGACGAGCTCGCGCCGAAGAACATCACGGACGGTTTCGACCCCATCAGGCTGCCGAAGGCCGGCGACCGCGAGATCAAGCGGCTCGACGACGACGAGGTCATGGTGATGCTCGACGCGGTCGAGAGCGGCAAGGGGCTGTCGAAGCGCGAGCTGACGTTTTGGCAGCGGACGCGCCTACGCGACCGCGCGATACTGATCATGTTCGTGACCTACGGGCTGCGGCTTTCGGAGCTGCGCGAGCTGAATCTGTCGTCGTTCCACTTCGGGCGCGACGAGTTCAAGATATTCCGCAAGCGCGGCAAGGAGGCGACGCTGCCGCTGAACAACACGGCGAAGAGGGCGCTGCACGAATACATAGACGGAGAGCGGGGGAGCGCGCTTGAACACGCGGCCGTGGGCACGGGATTGGCGACGGGGAAAAGCGCCGGCGACGCGTCCGTCGATGATGACGCCTTGTTCCTCTCGCTACGCGGGACGCGCCTGACGGAGCGCCAGATACGCGAGCTCGTGAAAAAATACACGGGCATAGCGCTCGGCACGGGCCGCAGCGCGGGATACAGCCCGCACAAGCTGCGCGCGACGACGGCGACGTCGCTCATCGAGCGCGGCAACTCCATATTCGACGTGCAGGAGCTCCTAAACCACGACAACATCACAACGACGCAGCTCTACGCGGCCCACCGCAGGAACGCCAAACGCGAGCTTATAGGCGATATGGAATGGGATGAGAATCGCGGAGTCTGATTGAGACTTGATAAAAATGTTACTGCTTTAATTTTCAATTAACCGATATATGAGGTGAAAGCTATGGTTCTACCGGGTTTAAATATTGACGACGGGCTGACGCGCCTTGCGGCGTCCTGCGAGGAGGAGATTTCCGGGGGCTTCGCGAGGCTCGACCGTATATGCGCGCACAACCAGTCCAAAACGCTCGCCGCGTTCAGGAAGAACCGCGTGTCGGAGAGCCATTTCGCGTGGGCTACGGGCTACGGGCACGGCGACGTGGGCAGGGAGGTCACGGACAGGGTATTCGCGGACGTGTTCGGAGCGGAGACCGCTCTCGTGAGGCCGATCATCACGTGCGGCACCCACGCGCTGTCGCTCGTCTTTCTCGGGATACTGCGGCCCGGCGACGAGCTGCTCTACTGCACGGGCACGCCGTACGACAGCCTGCACGACACGATAGGGCTGACAGGGCAGGGGATGGGCTCGCTCGCGGACTTCGGCGTCACGTTCCGCAAGGTTGACTTCACCACAGACGGCCGTATCGACCTTGACGCGGTAGCCGCCGCCATCGGCCCGAACACGCGCATGGCCGCCGTACAGCGCGCGACGGGATACAACGACAGAAGGGCGCTGACGATGCCCGAGATCGCGTCGTGGGCGAAGTTCGTGAAGGATATGCGGCCCGACATCGTCACGATGGCCGACAACTGTTACGGGGAGTTTCTCGACACGACGGAGCCGACGGGGAACGGCGTCGACATCATGGCCGGCTCGCTCATAAAAAACCCCGGCGGCGGGATCGCCCTGACGGGAGGCTACGTCGCGGGGCGAAGCGACCTCGTCGAGACGGTCAGCTACCGCATGACCTGTCCCGGCGTCGGCGGCGACACGGGCCTCATGTTCGGGCAGACGAGGACGATGCTGCAAGGGCTTCTTCTCGCGCCGCAGATAGTGAACGGCGCGGTAAAAGGCGCGATGTTCTGCGCCGCGCTGTTTGGCGGGCTCGGCTTCCGCGTCAGCCCGGAGCCGCTTGACGAGCGCAGCGACATCATCGAAACGGTATGCCTCGGCAGCCCCGAGGCGATGGAGGCGTTCTGCGAGGGGATCCAGGCGGCTTCGCCGATAGACAGCTTCGTCAAGCCGATATTCGAGGAAATGCCGGAGTACGAAGACGAGATCATCATGGCCGTCGGCGCTTTCGTGCAGGGCTCGTCCATAGAGATGTCGGCCGACGGCCCGAAACGCGAGCCGTACAACATATACTTCCAAGGCGGCCTATCCTACGAGTATTCAAAGCTCGGCGCGCTCATGGCCGCGCAACGGCTCTTGGAAAAGGGGCTACTGACCTTGCCGTAACAAAAACGCAGATGTAATAAACAGCGAGAAGCGCCAGCGAAAGGGGACTGCCGGCGCTTCGTATGTATCTGTCAGGGATGTGCCTTATATCACTATCCTAACTCATTTCAATCAGATAATTTATTTTCGGGAATAATGCTCATCAGTTGTTATTACTCCACAAAAAACCACACGGCTATTCCGCCAGAACGCCCCTGATCCATTCCACGGACAGGCGGATGTTCTCGTCGGAGCCGTCGCACTCGATGGAGACGTCGCCGTCGAAATCGCGCTCCTTCATGTAGGCGAGCACCTTGCGGATGTTGTCGGCGTTCACGCCCGCGCCGATGGGCACGGCCGACATGCCGATGCCGGTCTCCTCGCCGCGCAGGGCCGCCGCGAGGCCGGGGTCCACGTCCTTGATGTGCGACGACACGATGTACTTTTCGAGCTCCTTGTAGTATTCGAGGGGGTCGTGCCCTTGGATGAAAGCGTTCCCCGTGTCGAAGTTGACGCGCAGGTGTTCGTCCTCGAAGTGCCCGAGCAGCTTCAGCATGAACTCGCCGTCGCCCGTGTACTGGCCGTGCGGCTCGATGCAGATCGTGATGTCGTAGTCGTGGGCCCATTTCAGTATTTCCGTGTAGTTGCCGATCGTGATCCTCAGCATCTCGTCCCGCGGTAGGTCGGGCGCGAGGCCGGAATCGACGCTATCGACCTTCGGCGCGCCGAGCTCCTTCGCGAAGCGGATGACCTGCGTGTAATACTGGACGCCGTAGTAGCTGCCGTCCGGCCCGAATATCGGGTAGGACGCGTCGAGCATGGACAGGGCGAGGCCCTTCTCGTCGAGCTTGCGCTTTATCGCGACGGGATTTTCGAAAATGGAGATGCTCGGGTCATAGCCGAGCGCCGTGACGAAATACTGGCCGTTGACCGTGCCGGCCTCGAGATATTTGAGATCGTGTTTGACCGCCGAGTCGACGGCCTGCCAGAAGTTTCCCGACTGGCCCCTCCAGTTGTCCGCGTGCATACCGAGTCTGATTCCCATAATGTTTTCCTCCTCACGTGATTGCTCCGTCATGACGACGATTTGAGATAAGTGAACTGTTAAGGCGATTATACTTAAACGATTAAGGCAAGTCAAGAGCTTATTGATTGAATTGTAGGAAAATAGTATAATTGTGCGTATGAGCGGTTATGATGTGTCGAATAATGGAGCGAATAGCGAATCAAACGCCAGGAGAGGCGGCAAGGGCGCGGCGCCGGCGACGATTCGGGATATAGCGCGGCTCTGCGGCGTGTCGAGCGCCACGGTGTCCTACGTCCTGAACGACAAGTACGGCGTGTCCGACGCGGTCAGGGCGCGCGTCAAGGCGGTCTTGGATAGCGAGGGCTACGCGCAGAACCTGCGCGCCAAGGGGCTCAAGACGCGCCGCAGCTACGCCGTCCACGCCGTCATACGCAAGGAGGCCGCGCCGGCGTGCAAGGCCTTTTACTTCGGCGTCATAGCGTGTATAGCTGAGCGCCTGTCCTCGGCCCTTCCGGAGAGCACGTACAGCGTCGTGCCCGTGTTCCAGTCCGACGATGAGAGCGACGACACGCTGTCCGGGCTCATACGGAACGGGGATACGGACGGGGTGATCGCCTTTCAGGGGCTCATGCCGAATACAGTGGGCGCGTTAGAAGGGCAGGGCGTGCCCTACGTGATCATCAATCCGGGCTTTGAAGCGGATCCGCGCGCCGTGTCCGTCAAGATCGACTTCGAGGAACTCTCGTACCGTGCGACGTCGTATATAGCGTCCCTCGGGCACGCGGATATAGCGTTCATAGGCATGAGGCGCCTGCCGTTTTTCTTCAGCGCCACGAAGCGCGGCTTCCGGCGCGCCCTGCGCGAGAACGGCCTGACGGAGCGCCGCGAGTGGATAAGGGGCGAGGCGGACTGCGCCGAGGGCGCGGCCGACGCCATGCGCAGGATATTGACGGGAGGAATCAAAGCGGAACGCGGGATGGCGCGGGAGCAAGAGCGGGGGATGGCGCGTGCGGGAGCATATCCGACCGCCGTGTTCTGCACGCAGGATAATTTCGCGTTCAGCGCGATGAGCGTAGCGCGGGGATTTGGCTATCGCGTACCGGAGGACATCAGCTTCGTGGGCATAGACGACGTGCCGGAAGCGAAATATATAGAGCCGGCGCTCACAACGATACCAATATCGCCGCAGACGCTGGCGGACGAGGCCATGGGCAGGCTGTTCGCGATGATAGACGGCGGGCAGGCCAAGAGCGTCACGGTGGAGAGCATGGATGTGATCGAACGCAAATCCGTATGTCCGAGGGAGTACATGGCGACAAGCCATGCGGTATAGCGGCTGTTTCATAAACATATCAAATCATCCCATTACGGAAACATTTCCAAAACATTAACATTAAACATCTGTTCGCATTTTCGCTTGACCGTAAACCCTTGTTCGTATAAACTTGATTTAAGAAACAAACGTTTCAAAAATAGGTTTGCGGATAGAGGTACACAGGAGCGAGGCGACGATGAGCACTTTCGTAATCGGAGGAAAAAGATACCGGGTCAAATCCAAGGCCAGATTTATGACGTTCATCACGGCGCTGATCGTGGCGGCGGTCATCATAAGCGGATTCGCGCTGAGCGGCGGCGTGTCCGGCACGGAAAAGCAGACGTACAAGACCGTCACGATCAAATCCGGCGACACGCTGTGGTCGATAGCGCAAGAATACAAACCCGCGGATATATCCATCAGGCAGTACATAGCCGAGATAACAGAGATAAACGATATAAGCCCGGGGGAAATCTATCCGGGGCAAATCATATCAATCACCCAATCAAACGGATATTAAAACCGGAT
This sequence comes from Eubacteriales Family XIII. Incertae Sedis bacterium, assembly GCA_031266795.1. GTDB lineage: Bacteria > Bacillota > Clostridia > Peptostreptococcales > Anaerovoracaceae > JAIRPC01. The sequence continues at coordinate 10,226 of JAISAI010000118.1, read as the reverse complement.
TTACAGGTACGCAGATACCTGCGCCTCGTGAAAGACGCTTAGAACGCCATTTTGGGCGTAAGCAAATAAACGTTGAAATTTCAACATCTTGAGATAAGGTATATGTCGATAAGCATGTTTTCGGAATAGATAATGCCACCGAATATTTCATACCCCGATCCATCTATTCCTAAAATCTATGTTTTCGGAATAGATACGCATATGGTATGCTGGGGATTTGTTTTTTTCGGATATTGTTGTGATCTATGATATAGCGGCGCTACCGCCGACTCTCCAAATAACTCTGCAAGATCACAACGGCCGCCTGCTTGTCTATTATCTGCGCCCGCTTCTTCCGGCTCATGTCCGCCTCGATGAGCGCGCGCTCCGCTATCTTCGTCGTGAAGCGCTCGTCGTGCAAGATGACTTCCACGTCGGCCATAGCGTTGCTGCGCAGACTGTTGCCGAGCCTTGTCGCGAAGTCCCGGACCTTGCCGGTCTGTATACTGTCCGTGCCGTTGAGATTGATAGGAAGCCCGACGACGACCGCCCTCACGCCCTCTTTCCTTGCGGTATCCAATATTTCCCGTATATCCGCCTTGCTATTCGTCCTTTTGAGCGTAAAAAGACCCCGGGCGGTGATCCCGAGCTCATCGCTCACCGCGACGCCAACCGAAGCGTCGCCCACGTCCAAGGCCAAACATTTCACGTTATTCACTGTTGCGGGCTATTTCCCCAAGTAGCTGTGCAGAAGCTCCTCGACGAGATCGTCGCGTTCGATCTGCCTTATGAGATTGCGGGCGTTGTTATGCCCCGTAATATACGACGGATCACCCGAAAGTATGTACCCTACTATCTGGTCTATGGCGTTATAGCCCTTGTCTTCAAGAGCGTCATATACCGTAGACAGTATTTCAAGCGTGGACTTCTGAGCAGATTTCTCCTGTCCTCCGTATACTTGAGTATTGCGATTTTCCATGAATCATACCTCCGATGCATAAATTATAGCAGAATAAACGTCTGTTCACAAGTGCTAATTAAAAAGTGCGTGATTAAAAAGTATATAATCAAAACTACTAAACGGTCGCGATAGTTTTGATGCAGTCCGGGTCCAAGGCCTATTTTGGCTCACCGGAGCGTACTCAGACGTACGTGAGGAAGCCAAAATATGTCTTGGGTCCCGGAATGCGCAAAAATAGCGTGATTGTTTTAGTAGTTACCTTTCAAGAAGTTTCTCGCCGCCTTGATCGCCTCACCCACCTTCGACGGATCTTTTGCTCCCGCCTGAGCCATATCCGCCTTGCCGCCGCCGCCGCCGCCCGCGGCCTGAGCCATCGCTTTCACGATGTCCCCCGCCCTGTAGCCTTTCTGCTGCATGGTGTCGGATACCGCCACTATAAAGATGACCTTGCCGTCTGTTATCGAGGCGAGAGCGGCGATGACGTCCTTTGTCGTCGCCCTTATATCGTCCGTTATCGCCCTCAGGCCGTCGGATGTGAGCCCTTCGAAGCTGCCCGACACGAATTTCCCTCCGTCCACGTCGTCGGCGGACGCTATGAGGGAATCCACGGACGAGCCGATCTCCGCTTTCTTGATCTCGCCGAGCTCGCGACGCAGAGACTTTATCTCCGCGAGCGCGTCGTTCACCTTGCCGACCACAGCGCCGGGCTCCGCTTTGAACATCCGCCCGAGCGTGGATAATATCTCTTCCGCCTCTGTCAACGGTTGCAGGACGCCTGTGCCCGTTATCGCTTCTATGCGCCGGACGCCCGAGCCGATAGAACTCTCCGAAATGATCTTGAACGCTCCCACGTCGCCGGAATTGCTCACATGCGTACCGCCGCACAGCTCCATGCTGAAGTCGCCAACCTCGACCACGCGCACCTTTTCGCCGTATTTTTCCTCAAAAAGCGCCGTTGCGCCCTTTTTACGCGCCTCATCCACGTCCATCTCCGTCGTGCTGACAGGCAGGAACTCGTCGATGACGCGGTTGACGATGACCTCCACCTCCTTGAGCTTGTAGTCGCCTATGCCCTCGTAGTGCGTGAAGTCGAAGCGAAGCTGCTCAGCGTTGACGCTCGATCCGGCCTGTTGGACGTGCGCGCCGATGACCTCGCGCAGGGCCTTGTGCAGCAGATGCGTGGCCGTGTGGTTGCGCGCCGTCTGGTTGCGCGTCGTGGCCTCGACCGTGGCTATGAGCTCGTCGCCGACGCGTATTTCCCCCGACTCGATCTTGGACTGGTGGATGAACACGTCGCTCAGCTTGCGAACCATGCTCGTGTGGGCGAAGCTGCCTGTGCCGACGAGGTCGCCGACGTCCGACGCCTGGCCGCCGCTCTCGGCGTAAAACGGCGTCCGGTCGAGGATAATGCCGGCCGTTTCGCCCTCAAACGCGGCGTCCACGGATTTGTCGCCGACGAGTATGCGCACAACGCGCGCGCGATCCTGCAGCGCATCGTAGCCTGTGAACAGGGTCCCCGCGAGGCCTGACACTATCTTGTCGTTGTCCGTCCACGATACGGCGTCTGTCGTCTTTCTGCCCTGACGCGAGCGTTCCTGCTGTATCCTGAATTCCTCGAGGTAGCCGTCTTCGTCTATGTCCATGTCGTGCTCCGCGAGAAGCTCTTTTGTGAGCTCCGGAGAAAAACCCATCTCGTCATAGAGCTTGAACACCCTGCCGCCGGAGAGCACGTTGCTGTCGTCTTCCTTTAGATCCGCGATGTACTCGCTGAGCAGGTCGCCGCCGCGGTCTATCGTGAGCGCAAACCTCTCCTCCTCAAGTGTTATTATCTTGTGGATGTACTCGCGCTTTTCTATCAGCTCACCGTACTCCTCGGCCGAGATAGTGATGACGCGGTCTGCGAGCTCCGTGAGGAACATCCTGTCGATGCCGATCTTCCTGCCATGCACGGCGGCGCGGCGAAGCAGCCTCCGCAGTACGTAGCCCCTGCCGTCGCTCGAGGGCATGACGCCGTCGGATATGAGGAACACCACGCTGCGTATGTGGTCGGTGATGATGCGTATTGACACGTCGGTCGGCTTCGCGCCGTCCTCGTACGCCACTCCGCTTATCTTCACGACGCCGTCGAGGACGTGCTTGATCGTGTCGACGTCGAAGATCGAATCCGTGTCCTGCATGATACAGGCGAGCCGTTCAATGCCGAGGCCCGTGTCGATGTTCGGATTGTCCAAGGGGATGTAATTGCCTGCCTCGTCCCTGTTGAACTGCGTGAATACGTGGTTCCAGAACTCGACGAAACGGTCGCACTCGCAGCCGGGCTTGCAGTCCGGGCTGCCGCAGCCGTGCCCGGGCCCGCGGTCGTAGTATATTTCGGAACACGGGCCGCAGGGGCCGACGCCTATCTCCCAAAAATTGTCCTCTTTGCCGAGACGGACGACGCGCGACGGGTCTATTCCCACATCGTTCACCCATATGTCGTAGGCCTCGTCGTCCTCCTCGTATATGCTCGCCCACAGCTTGTCCACAGGCATTTCCAGCACTTCCGTCACAAACTCCCAGCCCCACGTCAGCGACTCCTTCTTGAAATAGTCGCCGAATGAGAAATTGCCGAGCATCTCGAAGAAGGTAGCGTGCCGCGCCGTACGGCCGACGTTGTCGAGGTCGCCCGTGCGGATGCACTTCTGGCACGTCACCATGCGCTTTGACGGCGGGGTCGCGAAACCCGTGAAATAAGGCTTGAGCGGCGCCATGCCCGCGCCGATGAGCAACAGGCTTTCGTCGTTCTCCGGTATCAGCGAATAGCTTTTGTGCGCGAGATGCCCCTTACTAACAAAAAAATCGCGAAAAATAGTCCTGAGTTCATTGAGTCCTGTCTTTTTCATATGCTACTTCCCTACTGCTTTATTACCGTATTACCTTATCGAACATATATTTTATCATATACATGGGTCTGCCACACGAAAATAACCAGATCAATCCACATTTTGTTAGACTGACATATAGAAGCAAACAGAAAGTCCAGTTATACCTATTATTGCGGGGATTGCCGTCTTTCGGCGTCCAATTCGTCCAACATAAGTTTTTCAAGGCGCGTAATGTCCGGAAAAATGATTCCGATACCTTTGCGGTGCAAGCGCAACAACTCGCGGAAATTGCGGTCAATGATTATTTTAAGGCGCGTGTTGACGGGTACGGGATTACTTTTTACCAAATGTATATGGTCTATGTACTTCGGTAGGACAGGAAACATATTTTGAAGCAAAAAAACGGCGTTAACGCTCGCGTATTCACCTATGACGATTTTCAGGCATTTGCCATAACGGTCAATATCCTTTTGCATATACGCTCTATACTTCTCGGCCCGGCGGCTCATAGGGATTACCCACAGCAAGCCTGTCTTTTCATCTTTGATGCAAAAATAGGTGGGGCGGTATGAGCCGCCCTCATGGTTCCTCATGAGTTTGTCATCCTCCACAGCGTCGAAGTATGTATTTTTGATGTGGTAGACGTAACCGGGTCTAATATCACTTTCGTTCATTCATTTTCCCCTTTTAACGATAAGCCCCCGCCGACTGGCGGCGGGGGCATGATTTTCGAGCCTTTTCTTGTACCCCGCTCCGGTATGCGGCGAAAATTTGTCGAGCCTTTTCTTATACCCCGCTCCGGTGCGCGGCGGACATTTTCGTGCCTTGCGGCACACTTATATTTTACCCAAAATCAGGTGAAAGTCAATATGCTGTTGAAAATTGCGTATAGCTCTATAACTCCGGCTCGTCAAGTTTTATCGCCGTGTCAATGGTTCTCTCTGCGACGGATAGATATTTCTCCGGGCATACGGTAAGTTTCAACGCTGTGCACTCACACTCCCGGCTTTCCCGCATCGTTTCCGCTTCCGGGTGTAGGGAAGACAGGCAAGTGTGAACCATGCCGAATTCTAATGAGATTCTAATCTTCGTATCATCAATCTCTCATATTAGTCTGATATAACAGCAGGAGTTTCATATGTGTTGCAACCGTGCGGAATGGAGGAAAAAATGGAGGAAAAAATAAAAAAAACGCCCGCAAAAACGCTTTTCATTCTCTTCGCTTTGTTGTGCCTTAACCTATCCCCCATGCCTGTCTTCGCGGCATACGATTCATGGAATGAGATCGTCGATGATATGCAAAACGTATGCGACGAAGCGTATGCTCTCTATTTGGCTGACGACGCAGATGCCGCCCATGACCGGATCAACGACGCATATTTCGGGTATTATGAAAAATTCGGTTTTGAAAAGACCGTGATGGCTTCCATATCGGGAAGCCGCGCCGCACAGGTTGAATATCAATTCAGCCTTATCAAAAAGGCCATGCGCGCTGGCGCGCCGAGTGATGAGATTCGTGATGCGCTCGATGTCCTTATCACATACTTGCGGGAGGACGCCAATAGGCTTGACGGGACTGCCGCAGACCAATCGGGAGGCATGGGTGGAAATGCAGCAGCATTTTTTCAGTCATTGCTAATCATAATGCGCGACGGCTTTGAAGCGATACTGATTGTCGGCGCCATTATCGCGTATCTTGTGAAAAGCGGCAACAAGCAGAGCGTCAAAGCGGTCTACATAGGGATTCTCGTTGCCTTGGCCGCAAGCGTCGCATTGGCCGTCATACTGAATGCGCTTTCGGGGATAATAAACGCTGGCCAAGAGGTCATTGAGGGCGTCACCATGCTTATCGCCGTAGGCGTCCTCTTTTACGTGAGCAACTGGATGGTGTCAAAGTCACAGGCGTCGGCATGGAACAGTTATATAGAGGGAAAGGTGCAGGGATCGGTCGCCAAAAGCAGCCTGTTCTCGCTGGCTTTCGCGGCCTTTCTCGCGGTTTTTCGCGAGGGGGCCGAAATAATATTGTTCTATATGGCACTGCTGTCCAACACAAAAAGCAATATGTCGATGATATGGCTCGGTCTTGCCGTAGGTCTGCTTTTGCTTGTTGTGGTTTATCTGCTCATTCGGGTGCTGAGTATGAAAATGCCGATCAAGCCGTTCTTTATCGGTACAAGCGTCTTGCTGTCGGCGATGGCGATTTCTTTCACCGGTTCGGCAGTCAACCGGCTTCAACTGGGAGATATTGTAGGCATGACGCCCATACGGAACATCCCGACCATCGATCTTCTCGGTATCTATCCGACGCTCGAAACGCTCATGCCGCAGGCTCTCTTGCTCACCATTATACTATTGACTTTTGCCGTTCAAATATCAAAGACAGCGAAACTGAGAGGAGAACGCCGGCCGGACGACGCAAACTGATATGTGGCTTGCATATGCTGTAAGTTCCGCGTTATTCGCGGGCATAACATCCGTATTGGCGAAAATCGGAATCAAAAACGTTGATTCCGATTTGGCTACGGCATTGCGCACGGTCATTGTGTGGCTGTTTTCATGGCTGATGGTTTTCGTCGCCGGGTCGCAGAATGCCGTTCGCACGATTTCAATATACAGCCTTGTGTTCCTCATTCTCTCCGGCGCGTCCACGGGCGCGTCCTGGCTTTGTTATTTTAAGGCTTTGCAGCTTGGGGACGTCAACAAGGTAACTACGATTGACAAAAGCAGCACGATACTGGCCGTTGTTTTCGCCGTCCTCATTTTAAGGGAAATCCCCACTATGTGGATGTGCGCGGGAATGGCGCTGCTCGCAGCCGGGACATACCTGATTGTCTGGCGACAGAAGCCGGGGTCTTCGCGCGGAGAACAGAGGGCATGGTTTTTTTACGCCGCGCTGTCCGCTGTTTTCGCCGCGCTGACTTCCGTGCTCGGCAAAATAGGCATACAGGACATAGAATCCAATGCAGGGACGGCCATCCGTACAACAGTCGTATTGATCATGGCCTGGGGAATTGTTTTGCGAGGCAAAAAACACAGACTCATAAGAACCGTTGACAAAAGGAACATAGCCTTTATCGTACTTTCCGGTCTTGCGACAGGCGTATCATGGCTTTGCTTTTACCGCGCGCTGCAAGAGGGAAATGTCAGTTTGGTTGTTCCTATTGACAAATTGAGCGTCGTTGTGACAATCGTGTTTTCCCGATTGTTTCTCAAAGAGAATCTTCATAGAAAAGCCTTTTCACATGGAGGAAGTGCTTGCGCGTATACGCTCGGTAACACGCGCATATCGGGATTCGCAAGGCGAGACGTTAAACGTGGGGTCTTTGTCGATGAATGTCTTGCAGCACACGGCGTTTCTTGACGGAGCGCAGCTTGATTTGACAAAAACGGAATATGATTTGTTGGAATATCTGATGCGTAACAAGAACGCGGCCTTGACAAGAGAGCAGCTCATCAACGCGGTATGGGGCTATCATTATACGGGTGATAGCAACGTCGTTGACGTTTATATTCGATACCTTCGCATGAAAACGAAAAACGGCGCGGCAAAGCATTGTATAGAAACGATACGAGGGCTTGGCTATGTTTTGCGCGAAAAAACATAAGCTGTCCGGGCGGCTTGCGCGTGCTTATATCATGCTTTTTATCGCTTTGTTGTTGATACTGAGCATCGCGGTATTCGGAATGGCATACAGATTTCTTGTTCACGATCAGCTGTCGAACATCAAAATTTCCGCGTCCATGATCGCGGACAACATTCTGACGGAAATCCATGAGGGCGAGACCCTCGATCATGCGGGCATTTTGAAAGTCCAAAACGCCGATAGGTACACGAATATGTTTTTGCGTGATGAAAAAAACGTCATTGTCAACAGGGAATACAATTTCCCGATGGACGAAACAAAACTGCCGGTGTCTGCGAAAACGCCGCAATTGTTGTTTCAGGGCAATCTGCTTGTGGTGGTTCATGAACAGCCGATTATTGACGGAGGGGATAGGATGGGTTCTCTCTATATGGCGGTGAGTTTGCAGCGCGAAGTGGATTTTTTGCGCTTGCTCGCGGTATTGCTGGCTTTGGCAGACGCGGTCGGAGCGACGGTGGTAATCTTGATCGGACGGGTTGTCAGCTATCGTATGCTTTCGCCCATTCAAGACATGATCGACAAGGCTGGGCTGATAGATTCCCACTCCCTGAAAGAGCGCTTGGAGATCCCGCAGTCGAATGACGAGCTTCACAGACTCGCACTAACGATCAACGGGATGTTGGAACGGGTGGAAAGAGCGTTTGAGCAGCAAGGCGAGTTTACGGCAAACGCGTCTCATGAGTTGCGGACGCCGTTGTCGATTTTGCAGGGGAACGTGGATATGCTGATGCGTTGGGGACATGAAAATCAAGAGGTTCTGGCGGACAGCATTGCCGTTATCGGCAGACAGACCGCCTATATGGGCGCGTTAGTGGAGCATCTGCTGTTTCTTGCCAGAGGCGACAGCGCAAAGCAGGGTTTGTGCAAAGAAAGATTTTCGCTTGGTGAACTTATGGGCGAACTGTATGAGGAACAAACCGCCTCAGATGCTTCGCATATCTACAGACGGGATATACAGGCGGATTGCGTGCTTTATGCGGACAAAACGATGATTCGTGAGCTGTTGCGGGCATTGATTGACAACAGCGTGAAGTTTACACCCGAAGGCGGGACAATTACCCTTATGTGCGGAACTGATGGCGATGCCTCGATGTTGGCGATAAAAGATACCGGTATTGGGATGAGCCGACAGCACATCGATCATGTATTTGAAAGATTCTATCGTATCGACAAAGCGAGAAGCAGAGCCGGCGGAGGAATGGGGCTTGGCCTGTCCATCGTTGACAATATCGTGAAAATACACGACGGCGAGCTTGAGGCGCAGAGCGAACCCGGCTTCGGGACGACAATAGCGGTAAGATTGGCGGCGGGATAAGAGGCAAGGCGGAAAGTTACCATATGTCAATCCATTTCCTCGTCGACCTGATCGGCGAAGTGGACTCTGATAGCCAACTCCAAGTCACACGAAAATGACCCATACCAATCCACCTTTTCCTCGTCGATCTCTGATCGACGAAGTGGACTAAGATGGCCAACTCCAAGTCACACGAAAATGACCCATACCAATCCACCTTTTCCTCGTCGATCTCTGATCGACGAAGTGGACTCTGATGGCCAACTATATCCGGGACGTGTTACAATTCATCCTATGGAAAGAAGGAAGTTAGGGAAAAGCGGCATCGACGTCACGCCTGTCGGCATGGGCGTGCTCTCCATCGGGCGCACGCAGCTCGACCTGCCGCTCGCGGAGGGCGCGGATGTCGTCGGCTACGCGCTCGACCGCGGCATAGACTTCTTAGACACGGCCGAGTGGTATCAGACCTACCCTTATATAGCCGAGGCCCTGCGGACGCGGCGGAGCGCCCCCGGCTTCCGCCCGCCCGTCATAGCGTCCAAGTCGCTTGACGCCACCTATGACGGCATGGCCGCGGCGATAGACGATATGCGCCGCGAGATAGGCCTCGACGCTTTGGACATCTTCCTGCTGCACGAGGTGCGCGAGGCCCCGGACTTCGAGCTGCGCTCCGGCGCGTGGGCCTGCCTGAACGACATGAAAGCAAAAGGCGTCGTGAAAGCCATCGGCATATCCACTCACTACACGGACGTCGCCGAGCTGAACGCCGGGCTGCCGGAAAGCGACCTACTCTTCCCGCTCATCAACAAAGCGGGTCTCGGCATACGGCGCGGTAAGGGCTTCGGGACAAAAGAGGGTATGGCCGCGGCCCTATTGAAAAATAATGTATGCGGCAAGGGAGTCTTTACTATGAAGGCCTTTGGCGGCGGCAACCTCACGGGCGACTACGTCGCGTGCCTCGACTACGTCAGCGCCCTGCCCGGCGTGGACTCGATCATGGTCGGCCTCGGCAAGCGGAGCGAGGTGGACGACCTCGTGTCCTACGCGGAGGGAACGATGGAACGTTCCTACGCGCCCGACGTCAGCCACAAGAAGATACGCGTGGATCGAGGCGACTGCGAGGGCTGCGGCGCGTGCGTACGCACGTGTCCGAACAAAGCCATACACATGGACGACTCAGGCGTCGCCGTGGTAGATCACGGCGTGTGCCTGACGTGCGGGTATTGCGCGCCGGCCTGCCCTGTACGGGCTCTGCTGTTGTACTGAGATCTATAGCCTTACTTCCCCGCCTTGATGTCGTTCACCATATCGTCGACGGCGTGTTCCATATCGCAGCCGTGATGGGTGTCCTCCTCGTCCGCGTTCGGGTCGAAGCCTTCGAGCCCTTTATACGTCTTGCCGTGCTTCTGCGCGTAGTCGTAGATGGCCGACTTGATCGCGTAGTCCGCGAGCACGGAGCAGTGTATCTTGATGGCCGGCAAGCC
>JAISAI010000108.1 GCA_031266795.1 Eubacteriales Family XIII. Incertae Sedis bacterium | reverse complement strand
CACGCGGGGCTGTCCGAACGCTACCGGGGGCTCGAGATCAATATTACCTTAAAAAATATAGAGAGCTTTCAGGAAAAGAACAAGGAGCTCAAGGCCCAATACGACGAGGCCGCCGCGAGGATAGAGGAGAGGCGTGGCAGCCGCACGGCGGCCGAGGAGGAGCTGTCGTCGCTGAGGCGGCGCGACAGCGAGCTCGAACTGTCGTCGACGGATCTGAGGGAGCGCATAGCGGACAATACGGCCCGCACGTTGAGCGTGAGGAGCGACGCGCTCTTAAATGAAGAAAAACGCCGCACGGCCGAGCGTGACCGCGAGAGGCTTACGGCGGAGATAGCGTCGGCCGAGGCAAAGATTGCAGGGGCGGAGGAGAGGTCGCGCGAGCTCGGCGCGTTGCGCGGGCAGTCCGCGGGCAGGCTTGCGGATCTGAAATCCGAGCTCGAGGCAAAGCTCGCCTTAGCGTCAGCCGCCGCGTCAGCCGCCGCGGACGCCGCCGCGGATGCGGAGGAGCGCAGGAGCGGCGTGTTCGATCTGAGCAGGGAGCGCTCCGTCAAGGAGACGGAGCTATCGAGCAACATGGAGCTCGCGTCGAACTTCGATGAGTGGAAACGCGGCATAGAGTCGGAGCTTGCCGCCGCGTCCGCCGAGATGGACGAGATCGAGTCGTCGCTCGCCGCGATTTCCGGGAGGAAGTCCGCCCTCGAGGCGGAGGCCGCCGGGCTCGCGGAGAGCCAGCAGTCGCTTCGCGCGTCCTACGCCGATGTGGACAAAAGGACGTCGGAGGCCCGCCGCGAGCTGGAGCGTATGCGCATAGAAACGGAACAGCTCACGGCACGCCGCAAGACCATAGAGGAGATGGAGCACAATTACGAGGGCTATACGGCGGGGGTGGGCGCGCTCATGAAGGCCGGTATGCCGGGTATCGTCGGCGTGGTCGCGGAGCTCATAGACGTAGCTCCCGGCTACGAAACGGCGATAGAGACGGCGCTCGGGCCGGCCTTGCAGTATGTCGTATGCGCGGACGACGCGTCGGCAAAGGGCGCCATCGCGTGGCTCAAGGACAGGAGGGCCGGCCGCGTCACGTTCCTGCCGATAGCGTCGATAAGGCCGCGCCGCAGGGACGGGGCGGCGGACGCCTTGGCCTCCGGCAACGGATTCGACTCGTTCGCGACGGATCGCGTGAAGTACGACGCTTCATATGAGAACGTCATATCGTATCTGCTCGGCGGCGTGGCCATAGCCGGGGATATAGGCACGGCGATAGCGCTCGCGAAGTCGGGCGGCGGGTATCGCCTTGTGACGAGAGAGGGCGACGTCGTGAACCCGTCGGGCTCGCTCACGGGCGGCGCGTACCGAAACAAGACGGCGAACCTGCTCGCGCGCAGGGCCGAAATAGCGACGCTCGCGGACAGCATAGCGCGTCTGTCGGCCGAACACGGGCGCAAGGCGGCAGATGCCGACGCGCTCGCGGATGAGAGCAGGCGCTGTCTCGACGATATTCAGGGCGCGGATCGCATGATCCGCGAGAAGGAGGCCGAGCTTGCGGGCGTGGCGGGCGAGATGAAGTCGCTCGAGTCCCGGCGCGCCGAGCGCGCGGAGAGGAAGGAGCGCCGCGAGCGCGACCTCGCGAACACGGAAAAAGACATGGCGCGCAACGCCGGGATGAGCGAGGCGCTCAAGGCGGAGATCGAGCTGCTTTCGTCGAAAATATCCGAGATCGAGGAAAGCGCGCCCGCGGACGACGCCAAGCGCGAGGAAGCGCTCGCGGCCTCGGCGCGCGCGCAGGAAGCCGTGACGGAGATACGCCTGAACGTCGCGTCTGCGGACGCGGAGAGGGCGGCGGCCGAGGACAACGCGTCGCGCGCGGCGACAGAGCTTGATTCGCTGAGACGCGATCTGATAACGAAGCGCGCCGAACTGACGGAGCTGACGGAGATTTCGCGAGAGCCAGATGAGCTTGCCGATCCGGACGATGTCGTCAGGGCTATGGAGGAGGAAAAGAGAAAATTTGAGACGGAGCTCGAAACCGTCCTCTCGGAGCGCCGCGGGGTCAGGCAGGGGATCGAGGAGAAGGAGTACGCCCTCATGGGCGTCTCGGAGGATCTTGAAAGGGAGATAGACGGCAAGAACGCGATGGAGGTCGAGCTCGGCCGCCAGGACACGCGCATCTCAAACTGGAAGGAAAAGCTGTTTGAGGAGTTCGAGCTTTCCTACGTCCACGCGCTCGATTACCGCAGGGAGGATTTTGTCATGAGCCGCGCGGTCAGCGAGAACCGCGAGATCAAGGCGAGGCTGCGCGAGCTCGGCGAGGTGAACCCCGGCTCGATCAGGGAGTACGACGAGACGAAGGAGCGCTACGACTTCCTCACGGAGCAGAGGGACGACATACTCGGGAGCATGTCCGACTACCAGAAGATAGTCGCGGACATGGACAAGATCAGCAAGGAAAAATTCCGCGAGTGCTTCGATACCGTCGTGACGAATTTCGACGAGACGTTCAAGCTGCTCTTCGGCGGCGGCAAGGGAGAGCTGCGGCTCGAGGACGAGAACGACCCGCTCGAGAGCGGCATCATCATATCCATACGCCCGCCGGGCAAGACGGGCCTCGTGAATATCGACAGCTACAGCGGCGGCGAGAAGTCCATGATAGCCATCGCCCTGATGTTCGCCATACTCAAGGCCAAGCCCTCTCCGTTCTGCATACTCGACGAGATCGACGCGGCGCTTGACGAGACGAACATCGACCGCTTCGCGAACTATATCGTCAATTTCAAGGACACGCAGTTCACGCTCGTGACGCACCAGAGGTCGACGATGGAGTACGCGGACGCGCTGTTCGGCGTCACGATGCAGGAGCAGGGGGTAACGACGATACTTTCGCTTGCGCTCGGCGAGAAGGAGACGGACGAATTCGCCGAGTCCCTGACGGAGGCCTGATATGGCGAATGATGTTCCAGTAATAAATACTGAGCGGCGCTTGCTCATGGGGAATGAGGCTATTGCCCTCGGCGCGTTGCGCGTGGGGGCGCTCGTGTGCACGGGCTATCCGGGCACGCCGTCGACGGAGATACTCGAGACGATAGCGCGGGAGAAGCCGGACGGCGTCTACTACGAGTGGTCCGTGAACGAGAAAGCCGCGATGGAGGTCGCGTCGGGCGCGGCCATATCCGGCGCGCGCGCCCTCGTCACGATGAAGCAGGTCGGGCTGAACGTGGCGTCCGACCCTCTCATGAGCCTGAACTACGTGGGCGTGAAGGCGGGCATGGTCGTCGTCGTAGCCGACGATCCGGGGCCGATCTCGTCGCAGACGGAGCAGGACACGCGCCATTTCGGGCGCTTCGCAAAGATATGCGTATTCGATCCGTCCACGCCGGAGGAAGCGTATACTATGGCCGCCGCGGCCTTCGATCTGTCGGAGCGCATACACAGGCCCGTCATACTGCGGCCGACGACGCTCGTGTGCCACAGCTACGCGTTGGTGGAGATACTGCCGGATTTGCCTCGCGCAACGCCGGAGGGCTTCACGAAGGACGGCGGGAAGTGGGCGATATTCCCGAGGCTCTCCTATGTTAACAAGATAGAGACCGAAAAGACGCTTGTCGCGCTGTCCGGGGATATGCCGGAGGCAGTCGGCAATGCGCTTATACGCGGGCGTCGCGGGCAGGGGGCGGACGCCGGACGCCGCCGCTACGGCATAGCGTCGTGCGGTGTGAGCTGGCAGTACGTGAAGGAGGCGATCGCGCGCATAGAGCGACGGGAGAGTACGGCGTCCGCTGGACTGCCGGAATACGATCTTCTGAAAATAGGGACCTACCCGCTGCCCGAGAGTATGTGCGCGGATTTTATGAACGGCGTAGACGAGGCGCTCGTCATAGAAGAGCTGGATCCCTTCGTCGAGGACGAGCTCGCGCGCGTCGCGGGACGCCGTCGTATGGACGTCGTGATCCGCGGCAAGCGCACGGGGGATATACCCGTCGCGGGCGAATGCTCGACGGCCATAGCTGAAGCCGCGATAGCGAAGTTTCTCGGACTGCCGGCCGTGCCGCGCGTGAGCGCGGTTCCGTCCGCCGAGAACATGCCGCCGCTGCCGGCGCGTCCTCCCGTGCTCTGCGCGGGCTGTCCGCACCGAGGCGCTTTTTTCGCGGTGAAGGAAGCGATGAAGGGCAGGGCCGCGACGTATTCGGGCGATATAGGCTGCTATACGCTCGGCAACGTCGCGCCTTTGGACATGGTCGACACCTGCCTGTGCATGGGCGCAGGCGTCACGCAGGCGCAGGGCATCGCGCGCGCCGAAGCGTTCGGCGGCGACGGCGCAACCCACTTTGCGTTCATCGGCGATTCGACGTTCCTGCATACGGGCGTTCCCGGCCTCATGAACGCGGCGTGGAACGGCGCGGACGTGATCGTCTGCATACTCGACAATGCGACGACGGCCATGACGGGCGGCCAGCCCCATCCCGGCATGGGCGAAAGGCTGGACGGAAGCAAGGCCGAGAGGATAGATATATACGGGATGGCGGCCGCGGCCGGCGCGCACAGCGTGCAGCGCGCCGACCCCTTCGACACGGCGTCGTGCAAGGAGATCGTCGCGAAGGCGGCGGACGAGACGGGCGTGCGCGTGATCATATTTGAGGCCCCGTGTATCAACCTCGTACCGAAAGGCGACGCTCTTTCGGTCTCGGACGGGTGTACGGGATGTTCGCAATGCGTCAAAAAGCTCGGATGCCCGGCCCTGTTCATGCGGGAGGGGCGCGCGAAGGTGGACGAGGCGCTGTGTACGGGCTGCGGCCTCTGCGCCGGCGTCTGCCCGTTCGGAGCGCTGATGGAAAACGGAAGGAAGGTGGAAGGATGAAAATGACGGATGAAATGCTGGCGCAGATAAGGACGAGCGTCAGGCACGCGAAGAACAGCCGGTTCTATCAGTCGCACTTCGCGGGCGTCGAGCCTGACGACATCAAGACCATAGATGATTTCCGGGCGCTGCCTTTTACGGACAAGGATGATCTGCGCGACGCGTATCCGCTCGGGCTGTGCGCGGTGCCGACTGACGAGGTCGTGCGCATACATTCCTCGTCCGGGACGACCGGCGCCCCCGTCATCATACCCTACACGAGGAAAGACGTGGACGACTGGGCCATTATGTTCAAGCGCTGCTACGAGACGGCCGGCATCACGCGCGCCGACCGCATACAGATCACGCCGGGCTACGGCCTGTGGACGGCGGGCATAGGCTTCCAGCTCGGGGCGGAGCTGCTCGGGGCCATGGCCGTGCCGATGGGGCCGGGCAACACGGACAAGCAGATACGCATGATGATCGACCTGAGGACGACCGTCTTTACGGCGACGTCGTCGTACGCGCTCTTGGTCGCGGAGGAGATCGAAAAGCGCGGTGTGAAGGATCGCATCTGCCTGAAGAAGGGAGTCATAGGCTCCGAACGCTGGGGCCCGAAGATGCGCAAACGCATAGCGTCCGAACTCGGCGTCGAGCTCTACGACATCTACGGGCTGACGGAGATCTACGGGCCGGGGATAGGCATCAACTGCGACCGCTCTGAGGGTATGCACCTCTGGACGGACTATATGTATTTCGAGATCATAGATCCGAAGACGCTTGGGCCCGTGAAGGAGGGCGAAAGCGGGGAGATCGTCATCACGACGCTGCAGAAGGAGGGGGCGCCGCTCATACGCTACCGCACGCACGACATCACGCGCGAGATCATGGATCCCTGCTCGTGCGGCAGCGACTATCCGCAGATAGCGGCCATACTCGGGCGCTCGGACGACATGGTCAAGGTCAAGGGCTCGATCATCTACCCGAGCAAGGTCGACGAGTTCCTCGCGGGCGTGCGCGACGCGAGCAGCGAGTACCAGATCATGATAGACCACCTGAACGGGCGCGACCAGCTGACGCTGTTCTTCGAGACGAAGATAAAGGACGGCAAGGCGAGGCGCGAACTCGAAAAGCAGGTAGCGCAGGGCTTCAAAAAGAGCATAGGCATACTCGCAAAGATACGAGCCGTCAGCATAGGCGAGCTGCCAAGAAGCGAGAAAAAGACAACGCGCATATTCGACAACAGGTATTGATCACGCGAATTCGCCTATAAAGCTGAACGTCCCGGCTTCCGTGAGCCGCACGGCCATGATGTCGCCGACGCGTGACGCGCCCCGCCCCACGCCCTCCGGCGGCCTGATGTTCACGAGCTTGCCTCCGGGCGTGCGTCCCGTGAGCATCGTCTTGTCCGTCTTGCTCGGGCCCTCTATGAGGACGTCGTAGACCCCGCCGAGCATGGCGAGGTTTTTCTCTTTCGTTATCTCGTTCAGGCGCTTCACCATGCGGTCAAAGCGCGCGTGGGCCACGGCGTCCGCCACCCTGTCGCCGTACTCTGCGGCCGGCGTTCCCGCTCGCGGCGAGTACAGGAACGTGAAGGCCGCGTCGAAGCGCACGCTCTCGATCAGATCCATCGTGTCGTCGAAGTCGGCGTCCGTCTCGCCGGGAAAGCCGACGATGAAGTCCGTCGTGATGACGATGTCGCTCCACGCATCCCTCAGCTTGTCCGTGAGAGCCAGATACGATTCTTTTGAATAGCCCCTGTTCATGCGCCGCAGGACATCCGTGCTTCCGGACTGGACGGGCAGATGGATAGACGGGCAGAGGTTTTGCGCCGTGCGGTAGCAGTCTATGAGCCCATCCGACAGGTCTTTGGGATGGGACGTCATGAAGCGTATGCGTGCGACGCCGGGAACGTCGTCCACGAGGCGTAGGAGCGACGGGAAGCCGACGCCCCCTGCCCTATAGGAATTTACGTTCTGGCCGAGCAGCGTGATCTCCTTCACGCCGTCCGCCGCGAGCGCCCGCGCCTCGTCAAGTATCGCGTCGGGCGTCCTGCTGCGCTCCCGCCCGCGCGTGTAGGGCACGATGCAGTACGTGCAGAAATTGTCGCAGCCGTACATGATGTTCACGAAGGCCTTGTGCGCGTGCCTGCGGCGCGACGGAAGCCCCTCGACGATCTCGCCGCGCTCCGGGCGTATGTCCACCGACATGGCGTACGGCGTCGCGGGCTCGCGGCCCTCCGAAATCCCCCGCCTTTTTTCCAAAGCGTCCGCGAGCATGGACGGGAACGCCTCTATATTCATCGCGCCGAATACGATGTCCACCCACGGGAATTTATTCCGTATCTCATCGACGACGCGCCGCTGCTGCGTCATGCAGCCGCACACGGCGACGATCTTGTCCGGGTCGGCCTCCTTCACGTGCTTCAGTTGGCCGAGCAGCCCGAAAAATCTGTTGTCCGCGTTCTCGCGCACGCTGCATGTGTTCACGACGATGACGTCGGCGCCATGCCGCGCCGCGCCGCGCCCATCGCCCGCGCGCTCCTCGGCCGCGGCGTCCGGCGCGCGGCCATAGCCGAGCTCCTCAAGCATCCCGGCCATGGTCTCGCTGTCGCGCTCGTTCATCTGGCAGCCCAGAGTCTCGATAAGATAGTATTTACACTCCATGGGTTATAATATTACCATAAGAAACATGATAGTATAGTTTAATAAAAACGGACAGGGAGTATTAATGGAGAAAAAACGCGTAGACTATTATCTGAAGAAAGACCATCTCGCTGAGATCAGGGGCGCGGCGGAGACGCTTGGGGGCGTGATACGCCCGACGCCCCTCGTGTTCAGCGATTTTTACAGCGAGGAATACGGCTGCGAGGTGTACATCAAGCCCGAGCAGCTGCAGGTGACGGGGTCGTTCAAGATACGCGGCGCCTACAACAAGATAGCGAGCCTTGAGGCGAACGAGCT
>JAISAI010000089.1 GCA_031266795.1 Eubacteriales Family XIII. Incertae Sedis bacterium | reverse complement strand
AATGTATTACATAGTATACAATACATTCTATACCAAAAGATAGCCTTGTGCAAGCCTTTCTCTCGATGTAATCAAATTGTCAAGAGGTTATGGAAGAAAATTGATGCGTTTGTCCTGTTCTTTTGCAGCCCTCTCTTTACGGCACGGGATTTGCATGGTATAGTATGTTTTGAGGTTCCCTTTAGGGAGAGAAATCGGTTCTGGAAACACGGATTCTCGTCAATTGGTTTCGTCGGTTTCGGCGCATTTCTTATGTGCCGTCGATGTAGCGCAGACGCAGTGGGTGAATGGGCAGGAGTGGATGAATGTATCTCGGCTATGATCTAAAAATAGAACAAAGGCAGACGTTGACGATGACGCCGGAGCTCATCCAGGCGATCAAGATATTGCAATATAATATCCAGGAATTGAACGAGTATGTCGAGGAAGAGATTCAGTCCAACCCCTTGCTCGAGCTTGACAGGGACCCCCGGAGCGGCGCGGAAAGCGACGCGGACAGCGTGTCAGCGTCCGCGCAGGACGGCGGCGGGGCGGAGGCTTTCGGCGATAAATATGCCGACGACAAATGCGCCGGCGACAAATATTCCGAAGACAAGCGCAGAGAGGACTTCGACTGGCAGGAGTACCTTCAGGCGCAGGAGTACGACGACGTCAGTTATTCGCAGCCGGGCGGCTACGCGTCCGAGCGCCCGGACGACATATCCGCCTACGCGCAGAGCCGGCCGGCCGGCGTCACCCTTATCGAGCATCTGACGACGCAGCTTCTTTTTTCCAAACTCAAGGGGACGTCGTACGAGATAGGCGAGTACATCATAGAGTCCTTAGACGACAACGGCTACATGACGCAGACGGCGGCCGAGATAGCGGGGCGCCTCGGCGTACCGCAGTGCAAGGTCGAGAAGGTCGTCGCGGTGATAAAGACATTCGACCCCGCGGGCGTGGGCGCGTCCGACCTGAGCGAATGCCTGCTCCTGCAGCTTGACGCGGCGGGGCGGGCGGACGACACGACGAGGCGGATCGTGCGGGAGCATATAGGCGACATCGCCTCGAACCGGCTCGCCCAGATCGCGAAGAGGTTCGGCCTGAGGAAAGACGAAGTACAGCGCATAGCCGACGAGATCAGGCAGCTCGAGCCCAAACCCGGCCGCTCGTTCTCGAACGGTACGGACTCGAATTACATCATCCCCGACGTGATCGTCGAGAAAGCCGCGGACGGGTACGCCGTGTCGATCAACAACGACGAGTCGCCGCGGCTCATCATCAGCCCGTATTACCGGAGGGTGCTCAAAAATGAGGACAAGCAGTCCGTGACGGCCCAGTTCCTTTCGCGCAGGCTGAACAGCGCGATGTGGCTCATCAAGAGCATCAACCAGCGGCGCGACACGATACGCCGGGTCGCGGAAGCGGTCGTGAGGCGCCAGATCGGATTTCTCGACAACGGCAGCAAGCACCTGCGGCCCCTCACTCTGCGCGTCATCGCCGACGAGATAGGCATGCACGAGTCCACGGTCAGCCGCGCCGTGAACGGCAAGTACATGCAGACGCCGAGGGGCGTGTTCGAGATAAAATACTTCTTCGCGAGCGGCACGGGGGACTGCGGCGCGGGCCGCGTCGCGTCCGGCGGCGTGAAAGCGTACATCGACGAGCTCATCAAAGGCGAAGACCCCTCGTCCCCGATCTCGGACCAGAACATCGCCGACCGGCTGCGCGCCCGCGGCATAGACGTGTCGCGCCGCACGATCGCGAAGTACCGCGACGAGATGGGGGTCCCGTCGTCGTCCGCCAGACGCCGGTACTGAGCCGGGCTATCGGCAAATCAGATTTCATCATTTATATTATTTTAATGGAATAATATCGCGGCTCGAGCCGGGCCGTTGCTCTGCGCGTTTGTGATGTAATGGAGTCAGCCTTCGCGCCTCCGCTCTGGGCGTTTGTGATGTGATGGAGTCAGGCGTCGGGCTTTTGCCCCCTGCGCGTGGATATGACGACGCCGACGGCGCAGATACACGCGAAGATGATAAAGCCCGTGTGCATGCTGAATATGAGCCCCGACTCAGTCGCCTCATCTATCGGCGTCGCGCCGAGCGCCATATTCATTATTATCGTTATTATCGCCAAGCTGACGATCTGCCCCATCGTGCGCATCGTGCTCGTCAGCGACGACGCGACGCCGTAGTCGCCCGGCCGCACGCACGACATGATCGCGTTCGTGTTTGGGGACGAGAAGAGCGCGACGCCGAGGCCGGCCAGCGTGAGGTTCACGATGATGTACCAGAGCGGCGAGTCCGTGCGCGTGAAGATGAACGAGACGAGCGACACGGTGCACAGGCCCATGCCGATCGACGCGATGCGGTAGGGCGAATATTTATCGGAAAGCCGCCCGGCCAAAGGCGAAAAGACCACCTGGATGACGGGCTGGGTGATGAGGATCAGCCCCGACATATCGGCGCCGTAGCCTTTCACGATCTGAAGATAGATCGACAGCAGATAACTGAGCGCGAACGTCGCGCCGTAGTTGAAGAGCGCGGCCAGATTTGACAGCAGGAAGTTGATGTTTCTGAACAGCCTGATCTCGATGATGGGCTTGTCGGCTTGCTTCTCCTTATTCACGAATACGACGAGCAGCGTCACGCCGGCCGCCGTCAGCACGTAGGACATGACGTTCTGCGTGAAGATGGTGAGGCCGTACATGAGCGTCACGGTGGACGCTATGTACAGAAAAATGCCGCCCGGATCCATCTGCTTCAGCGGGTTTCCGCGCGTTTTGGCCGCGTCCGGGGCGGGCCCGCCGAGGCTCTTCGGTAGCCTCGCGGCCGCGATGGCGAAAGCGATGAGCGACACGACGCCGCCCAGCGCGAACGTGTAGCGCCATCCTATGTAGTGGGTGATCATCCCGCCTATGACGGGGCCGGCGGACAGCCCGCCGTACGTGAACGCCACCGACAGGCCGAGCATGCGCCCGCGCTCCTTGGCGGGGAACACGTCGGCTATGATGGCCGTGTTCGTCGCGAATATCATAGCCGCGCCAAAGCCCTGCAACGCGCGGAAAGCAATCAACATAGGAAAAGACGAAGTGATGCAGCTGACGCCGGACATGAGCCCGAATATGAATATGCCGAGGATAAACAGACGCCGCTTGCCCGTAATATCAGCCAGACGCCCAAACGGCACGGACAGCGACACGGTAAACAGCATATAAGTAGTGATGATCCAAGAAAGCTGCGCCACAGGAATATGAAATTCCTTACCGATGATAGGTATAGCAATATTAAGCGAACTCGCCGCAAACGTAGTAACGAAAGCGGTAGCGAAAATAGTAAACAATACAGCCCGCCGCTCGGCGCCCATGATGTTGGTTTCGTTGCGCATATGGGTATTATACCAAGATAGCAAGGAATTCGCCAATTTCGAAGACCCCCATTTTCCGACCACGTCTTCCCATTGATTGAAATATGAGAACCTATCCTTATGGCTGAGGTACAGGAGCTTTAGCTCCGTCGTACCTCGCACATCGAGGAGTGCAGCGCTTTGCCTGTTTTACGCGGCTTTAGCCGCAGTGTAAAACAGGACAGCGAAGCGAGCAACGCGA
>JAISAI010000069.1 GCA_031266795.1 Eubacteriales Family XIII. Incertae Sedis bacterium | reverse complement strand
GGGTTCGTCGTCAATGATAGCGCCGATAGTAACGCCATTGAGGGTGATCTTGACGGCGGCGCCCGTGGCAACCTGCAGACGCCGCAGGCTTTCACCGTTGTCGCCCGTGACATTCACATTCGCGCCACTCTGTATCATATACACTTCGCTATCTTCGGCATATGTCCAGCCGGTTCCCGACGCAGCAGGATTTTCGTCCGACATATCTATGAGGTTTCCGGGGGCGCCCGATGTCGCGGACGCCTCCCACGCCTGCATCGGCGCCATCGCCAGCAGCACGGCCAAAGCCACGATGGCAGCCAGCGCTTTCTTCGATGTTGTGTGCATATATCCCGTTATCATTTCCCTTTCCTCTCTCTTTCCCCTATGTATGCCCTGTCGGTTTTAGTCACTGTTCTTCCTATGCGCTATACGCGCCGCTCTATCCCTTGCATCGAAGCGGCGCCGCCCGCGCGGGGTTCGCCATAGTGGGCCCGAAGCCCCTACGCATACATACGCGCGGCGCCCCAAGACGCAAAAAAACACGCGCGAATCCCGTTCGCACGCGGCGTGTCCTGCGTATCCCGCATATTCTATCTATTTCGGTGAATTCAGGTCGGGGCGCCCACGTTCGGGGACAAGGTGATGCTAGCGCCCCCCCCCGTTGGGAATGTATGGAATCAATGGGAGACACTCGCTGCCCGCGACGCGCCCACCCACAAATCCGCTATTTTTTACATTAAGCCAAAGCCCAGCCAACATTCGTTTCGCCCCCAAGGAAACCTCCAATTATCTATATATATTCTATTACCCAAAATCGCTCCCGTCAAACATTGAATGAGAAAAAAAGTTTTTGGCGTCAAAATCACCTTCAACGCGAACGGCGGCAAGCTACAGACCCCCACGCGAAAATAGCCCATACACATCCACATTTTCCTCGTCGATCTCTGATTGACGAAGTGGACTGCGACGGCCAACTATACCAGGTCGCATCCCTGATCGACGAAGTGGGCTTCGACGGCCAACTATATAAGTGGTACAATTATCGTATAATTATTGGAATAATAAATCGTGTGGCGGAGAGGGATATGACGAAGATACCGGAAAAAAATTATGACCCGAAGAGTTTTGAGACGCGGATTTATGGCGAGTGGGAGCGGGCCGGCTGCTTTCACGCGGAGGTCGATCCGTCGCGGGCGCCGTACACGATAGTCATGCCGCCGCCGAACATCACGGGGCAGCTCCACATGGGCCACGCGCTCGACCAGACGCTGCAGGACGTGCTCATCCGCGTGAAGCGGCTGCAGGGCTATTCGACGCTGTGGCTACCCGGCACTGATCACGCGAGCATCGCTACGGAGGTGCGCGTCGCGGAGGAGATACGCGAGAAGGAGGGCAAGACGAAGGACGAGATCGGCCGGGACGGGTTTCTGAAACGCGCGTGGGCGTGGAGGGAGCTTTACGGTAGGCGCATCACGGAGCAGCAGCGCCGGCTCGGCGCGAGCTGCGACTGGGAGCGCGAGCGCTTCACGATGGACGAGGGGCTGAACAAGGCCGTCGTGGAGCAGTTCGTGCGCCTGTACGAAAAGGGCTATATCTACAAGGGCAACCGCATGATCAACTGGTGCCCCGTCTGCGGCACGTCGCTGTCCGACGCGGAGGTCGAGCACGAGGATGTGGACGGGCAGTATTGGTATTTCCGCTATCCGGCCGCGGACGGCAAAGGCGGCATCGTCGTCGCGACGTCGAGGCCCGAGACGATGTTCGGGGATACGGCGGTCGCCGTGCACCCGGACGACGAGAGATACCGGGACATGATCGGCAAGACGGTCGTGCTGCCGATAGTGGGCCGGGAGATACCGGTCGTGGCGGATACGTATCCCGATCCGGAGAAGGGCACGGGCGCCGTGAAGATCACGTCGGCCCACGACCCGAACGACTTCGAGGTGGGCGAGCGGCACGGGCTCGAGCGTATCGTCTGCATAGGCTTTGACGCGAGGATGACGGAAGAGGCCGGCAAGTATGAGGGCATGGATCGCTACGAGTGCAGGAAGGCGTGGGTGGACGAGCTCACGCGCGGCGGCTATCTCGTGAAGTCCGAGAAGGTAAGTATCCCTGTCGGCGTGTGCTACCGCTGCAACGCGGCCGTCGAGCCCATGCTGTCCGACCAGTGGTTCGTAAAGATGGAAGAGCTCGCGAAGCCGGCGATAGAGGCGGCGAAGGACGGCAGCCTGAAGCACGTGCCGGAGCGTTTCGAAAAGGTATACCTGCACTGGCTCGACGACATACGCGACTGGTGTATCAGCCGTCAGCTCTGGTGGGGCCATCGCATACCCGCGTACTACTGCGACGCCTGCGGCGAGGTCGTCGTGGCGCGCGAAAGGCCGGAGTCGTGCCCCGCGTGCGGCGGCGCTATGAGGCAGGACGAGGATGTGCTCGACACTTGGTTCAGCTCCGCGCTGTGGCCCTTTTCCACGCTCGGCTGGCCGGAAAAGACGCCCGACCTCGATTACTTTTACCCGACGAGCGTCCTTGTGACGGGCTACGACATCATATTTTTCTGGGTCGTGCGCATGGTGTTCTCGGGTCTCGACGTCATGGGCGAAGTCCCGTTCGGGAGCGTGTTCGTGCACGGCCTCGTGCGCGCGGGCGACGGCGCGAAGATGAGCAAGAGCCTCGGCAACGGCGTCGACCCGATAGAGGTGATAGACGGCTACGGCGCGGACGCGCTGCGCTTCATGCTCATCGACGGCAGCGCGGCCGGCAATGATATGCGCTTCACGACGGACAAGATCGAGTCGGCGCGCAATTTCGCGAACAAGCTGTGGAATGCCTCGCGCTTCATCATCATGAACCTCGGCGAGGGCGGCGCAGAGGCCGTGCCGCCGCTCGAGGGAGTGGACGCCGGCAGGCTGCGCGACGAGGATCTTTGGATACTCGAAAAGGTAGCGCGCGCGGCGGAGGACATCACGCGCAATATAGAGTCGTTCGACCTGTCCGTCGCGACGCAGAAGATATACGAGCTGATCTGGAACGAGTACTGCGACTGGTATATCGAGTTCGTGAAGCCGCGGCTCTCGGGGGACGACGAGGGCGACAAGGAGACGGCGCGCGCCGTCCTCATCTCCGCGCTCTCCGATCTGCTGCGGCTCCTGCACCCGTTCATGCCGTTCATCACGGAGGAGATATGGTCGTTCCTCGGCAAGGGCGGCAGGCTCATCACGGACAGATGGCCGATTGCGGCCGGCGGCGGGGCGGACGGCGCGGGCAGGAACGCCGGCGCCGGCCGTACGCGTGGGGAGGCGGAGGCTTTCGAGCGCGCGTACGCGAAGATCGAGCTCGTGAAGGACATAGTCCGCGCCGTCAGGGGCATGAGGAAGGACGCGGGCGCCGCTCCGTCGCGCGCCCTGCCTATCGTCATAAAGCCCGAAGGCGCGGAGCTCGGCGCCGGGATGGAAACGCTCATCGGCAAGCTCGCGAACGTGAGCAGCGTCACGGTGGCGACGGACGGCGGCGCCCAGCCGGACGACGCCGTGTCGGCCATCCTGACGGGGCTCACGGTGTTCGTGGACGCCGGCGACCTGTTCGACTACGAGGCGGAGCGCGAGCGCCTCGGCAAGGAGGAGGACAGGCTCGAGGGCAATATCGCGCGTCTGCGCGGCAAGCTGTCAAACGAGGGCTTTACGTCGAAGGCGCCGGAGCACGTGGTGCGCGTCGAGCGTGACAAGCTCGCGTCGGAGGAGGACGCGTACGGAAAGGTGCTCGCGCGGCTCGCTTCCATCGAGGGGAAGTAGCATGACGAAGGCTGAGGATAACATATCGTCGTTTCGGAAGTTCGGGTGGAAGCTCGGGCTTGAGCGTATGCGCGCGCTTTGCGGCCGGCTCGGCGACCCACAGGATATGCTGAACGTCATCCACGTCGCGGGTACGAACGGCAAGGGCTCCGTGTGCAGATACCTGTACGAGGTACTGCTCGCGCACGGTCATACGGCCGGGCTGTTCACGTCGCCGGGGCTCGGCGACTTCCGCTCGCGCATAGAGGCGGACGGCGAGTGGATTTCTGAGGATGGTCTCGAGCGCTGCACGGATCGCGTCATGTCCGCCGTAGCCGCGATGAGCGAAGCAGGAGACGAGACGCCTACGGAGTTTGAAGTCCTGACGACCGTCGCGCTCGTCTGGTTCGCGTCGCTGGATCTTGATTTTGTCGTTCTCGAAGTGGGCCTCGGCGGGGCCGCCGACTCGACGAACATCATATCCTCGCCGCTCGTGAGCGTGATAACGGAGATCAGCCTCGACCATACGGAGCATCTCGGCGATACGACGGAAAAAATCGCGGCGGAGAAGGCCGGGATCATAAAGCCGGGGCGCCCCGTCGTGACGTCGGCCACGGGGAAGGCCGCCGAGGTCATAGCGAGGCGTGCGTACGGGCTCGGCGCCCCGCTCGTGTACGCCCGCGCCGATATTGCGGGGGCGGGCGGCGGCGCGTCCGCCGCGAAGGGCATCCGGACGCAGATAGTGAGCGAAGGGATCGAGGGTACGGTCTTTTCGTGCGAGATACGCGGAAGCCGCTACGATAATATCGCCCTATCCATGCCGGGAAGGTATCAGGTCGATAACGCGGTGTGCGCGCTCGCGGTCTTCGACGTCCTTCGCCATATGAGGGACGACGGGCACGCAGCGCGCCCCGGCGCCGGCAGTCTCCCGCATGAAGCTATGCCTCCGTCCCCCGACGCCGCTCCGGGCCAGCGGCTTTTACCCCTGCGTTCGTCATCGGACTCTCTTCGCGCGGGCATGAAGGCCGCCCGCCTGCCGGGGCGGTTTCAGGTCGTGAGCCGCGAGCCGCTCGTGATATTCGACGGGGCGCACAATCCTGCGGGCGCGGCCGCGCTGCGCGCGGCCGTGGGCTCCCTGCTGAAAGGCAAAAGGATAGTGGCCCTCATCGCCATGATGCGCGACAAGCGGACGGATGGTATACTAAAGGAGATACGGGAATTTGCCGGCGGCGCCGTATTCACGGAAACCGCGAACGAGCGCGGCATGGACGCGGGGCTTCTCGCGGACGCGTGGCCCGTGGCCGGCGGCGCCGAGGCGGATGTGAGCGTCATACGCAATCCGCGCGAGGCGTATGACGTATCGCTTGAGGCGCTGAGGTCGGGCCGCTATGACGCGCTCGTCGTATGCGGCTCCCTGTATCTGATCTCGGAGCTGCTAATAAATAGTTAATTTGCTGGCCAATAGTTAAATCGAAACTACTCAACGTTCGCGTTGCTCACTCCTACGCTCGCGTTGCTCGCTTCGCTGTCCTGTTTTACACTGCGGCTGAAGCCGCGTAAAACAGGCAACTGTCGCGATAGTTTTGATGCAGTCCGCCAAGGAGACAATGTCATGAGCTATGAGAAAGTGCTTCTCTTCTACAATCCCCTCGCCGGGAACGGCGTGATAGTCAACAACTTAGACAAGATCATCGCGACATTCCAAAAAAAGAGGAAAGTGCTCGTGCCCGTGCGCATCGACAAAGGCATCAGGCTCGACAATGTGTTCGCGGAGTTTGGAGCGCACGGTTTTTCACGGGTCATAGCCGCGGGCGGCGACGGGACCGTGCACGCCGTCGTCGGATCCATGGTCAAATACGGCGTCGACGTACCGCTTGCACTGTTGCCGGCCGGGACGGCCAACGATCTTGCCCGCTATTTCAACATGCCCACGTCGTTCAAGGAGATGCTGAGGATCGCAGCCTCCGATGACCTTGTCAGGATGGACGTGGGGCTCGCGAATGGGAGGCCGTTCGCCAACGTGCTCGCGGCCGGCGCGCTCGTGGACGCGAGCCAAAAGACGGATCCCTTAGCCAAGAACGCGCTCGGCCTTGTCGCGTACTATCTGCAAGCCCTGTCCGAGCTTCCGAAGATACGCCCGATACCCGTCAAGGTGACGCTGCCCGACGAGGTGGTAGAGACGGACATGAACGCCATTCTCATACTGAACGGCCGCGGCGCGGGGGGATTCAGGGCCGTCGTCCCGCACTCCGTCATAAACGACGGCCTGCTCGAGGTCATGCTCGTGCACAACGTGCCCTTTGTCGACTGGGGCCCGCTCGCGCTCAGCCTGCTCATGGGGCAGCACGAGAACAATAAGTACATCTCGTTTTACAGCGCCTCGAGCGTCAAGATAGAATCCGACGAGGACATATTGACGGATCTCGACGGGGAGATCGGCGTGTCGCTGCCCGTCGACGTCAGCGTACTGCCGAGCCGCATCGAGATATGCGTGCCGGAGGATTGGAAGGCCGCGCATGATACGGATTGAAGAGACATCGGACTATAGGCCGCTCATCCCGTTTTTTATCGAAAACGATCTGGAATTTGAGGAGGGCGAGGAATACGGCGAGGATGAGATCGTCAAGTGCTGGCGCGCGGACGCGCCCGGCGCATCCGGCGCGTCGCCGGGGGATTCGCGCCTCGTCGGGGCCTGCGTGCTCGCGAAGCGCGACGGGGAGTTCATCTGCGACGGCATAGCCGTGGACCCAGAGTACCGTAGCGCCAAACTCGGCAAAACGCTTCTCGATCTGTTACGTAAAGAGGCAAAGCGCGAAGGCGCCGACCGCGTGTTTCTCGTAGCGCGCGCGCCGGGCTTTTTCGCGAAAGAGGGGTTCATACCCGTACGAAGGGAAGAAGCGCCGGAATTTTTCGAATGCTTCACGTGCCCCCAGTACGGCAAGACCTGCCACCCGGAGGTAATGCGCTGCGAACTATGACGGTCGGCTGTATCCGTGATATAATCATATAATATGTACACATACCCGCGGAGAGGAAGCTCGGTTTGATTAACCAGAAGAAGGCTTTTACGGGGCTTGCCGGCCTTGACGAAGCGCTTGACTATATGCGTTACGGCGACATCGTCGTCTGGCAGGTGTCCGACATTGGGGATTACCGTTTTTTCGTCGAGCCCTTCGTCGCGAGGGCGCTCGCGGATCGCAAGAATGTCGTCTACTTCCGTTTCGGCAGGCACGAAGCGCTCGTGCAGCCCACTTTTGGCGTCAAGATATACGAGATAGACAGAGACGGCGGGTTTGAGACATTCGTCATGTCCATCTCGGACATCATCGAGGAAGAGGGGCACGAAACCTACTATGTGTTCGACAGCATGACGGATCTGCAGGTCGAGTGGGTCGCCGACTTCATGATGGGCAATTTTTTCGTCGTTACGGCGCCCGAGATCGTGCGCACGAACTCCATCGCGTACTTCACGTACGCGCGCAACAACCATTCCTTCGAGTCCATAGCGCGCATACGCGAGACGGCGTCGATACTCATCGACGTGTTTTCGGGCGACGAGCATATGTATCTCCACCCGATCAAGGTGGACGACCGCTATCTGCCCACGATATTCCTGCCGCACCGGGTCAACCATGACGACGTGGAAAGGTTCAGGCCGCTCACGAACGGCATCGAGCTCGCGCGTTACTATACGCTCGTGGCCCAGAACGGCAATGTGGACAGCAAGCAGAACTTGGACAACTGGGAGCGGTTTTTCGTCCAGAAGGAGGCCGAGTTGCAGGAAGGCGCCGACTCGGGCGAGCTGCGCGACCTCTGCCGCCTCGTATTCGGCACGGACGAACGCATCCTCGACATAGCCGTGAAGAACGTGAAGCTCGCGGATCTGCTGAACATCAAGGCGCGCATGATCGGCGTGGGCAGCATAGGCGGCAAGGCGACGGGCATGATACTCTCGCGCATGATCGTCGACAAGAAATTGCCGGAGATGTCGGACATCCTCGAGCCCCACGACTCGTTCTACATCTGCTCAAACCTGTACTATACCTTCCTCGTGAAAAACAAGTGCTGGGGATTGAAGATAAAGCAGCGGCGGAAGAGCGGCTATTTCCCCATCGCGGAAATTATAAAGGAAAAGATTATCGAGGGCGAATTTTCCGACAATATACGCGAGCAGTTCAGGCGTATGCTCGAATATTTCGGGCAGAGCCCGATCATCGTCAGGTCGTCGAGCCTGCTTGAGGACGCCTTCGGCAACGCGTTCGCGGGCAAATACGAGTCGGTGTTCTGCGTGAACAAGGGTACGCTCGAGGACAGGCTCAGCGCGTTCGAGGACGCCGTGCGGACGGTCTACGCAAGCACGATGGACGAATCGGTGTTGGAATACCGGCTGCAGCGCGGGCTGTCCTACAAGGACGAGCAGATGGCCCTGCTCGTGCAGCGCGTGACGGGCTCGCTCTTCAAAGACCTGTACATGCCGGCCGCCGCGGGCGTGGCGTTTTCCTACAACGCGTACCGGTGGAATCAAGATATAGACCCGGACGCCGGCATGATGCGCATCGTCATGGGGCTCGGCACGCGCGCCGTCGACAGGACGGACGGCGACTACCCGCGCATCGCCGCGCTCGACAAGCCCGCGCTCAAGGCCATGCCCGGCAAATTCGTATCGGACTTCGCCCAGCACAAGGTCGACGTGCTCGACCTCACGATCAACGCCCACACGACCATGCCGATAGAGGAGGTCGCCGAGCGCATGTCGAACTGGTTCAGGGCGATCATGATAGAACACGATTCGGCGCGGGAGGAAGAACTCAAGCAGTACGGGATGGACAGGAGCATCATATTCACCACGTGCGACAATCTGCTGCGCAACGAGGAATTCGTCGCCTCCATGCGCCGCATCCTGAGCACGGTCGAGAGCGAATATAAGTATCCCGTGGACATGGAGTTCGCGCTGAATATCTCGAAGTCCGGAGGCTTCGTCATAAATCTGCTCCAGTGCCGGCCGCTGCAGGTCGGGGGCGCGGGCATACGCGTCGATCTGCCCGACATCCCGGACGACAAGACCTTCTTCCGGCTGAACGGCGGGACGATGGGCGGCGAGTATTTCCAAGAGATCGACGCCGTCGTGCGCATAGACCCGAGGCTCTACTACGAATACCCGTACAACCAAAAGCCGGTCATAGCGAGGGTCATGGGCCAGATCAATCAGGTGTACCGGAATGGGGAAAAGGTCGTCATGCTGCTCGTGCCCGGGCGGATCGGCACCTCGTCGCCCGAGCTCGGCGTGCCCGTGAAGTTCGCGGAGATATGCAACATGAGCATCGCCTGCGAGGTGGCGTACGAGGGCGCCGGCTACATGCCCGAGCTCTCGTACGGGAGCCACTTCTTTCAGGATCTCGTCGAGGCGGACATATTCTACGCGTCGATTTTCGAGAACAAGGGGACGACGGCGTACTACGACCCCGCGTTCTTCGCGGGCTACGACAGCATCCTCGCAGACATCGTGAAGGACGACCTGAACGAGGCGATCACGGACATAGTGAAGGTATACGATACGTCGGGCGCACACCTGAAAATAGTGTCCGACATCACGAGCGGGGAGACGATATGCGGCTGCTTCTGACGGTTCATATCGGAAATAATGGGGCAATAATGGGAGGAATAGTGGAGGAATAGGAATATGAAGGTGATTCTTGACGGGATGGGAGGCGACAACGCCCCTTTTGAGATCGTGAAGGGGGCCGCCGAGGCTTCGCACATCATAGGCGACCATGAGATATGTATCGCGGGCGACGAGAGCGTGATAGAGGAGGAGCTGTCAAAGCACCTCCACAACAGGCTAAAAATATCCGTCATACACGCGCCGGAGGTCATCGAGGGCGACGACTCGCCGATCAGGGCCGTGAGGCGCAAGCCGGACAGCAGCCTCGTAAAAGGGCTCGAAGCGGTCAGGGACGGAAAAGGGGACGTATTCCTCTCGGCCGGCAACAGCGGCGCCGTTGTCGGCGGCAGCGTCATGCTGCTCGGGCGCATACCGAACATCGACAGGCCCGCGATAGGCAGCCCCTATCCCCTGCTCGAAGGGGGAGTCGCGATGCTCATAGACGCGGGCGCGAACTCAGAGTGCAAGCCGCGCAATCTCCTGCAGTTCGGCATCATGGGCAGCATCTACGTCGAATCCGTTTTCGGCAAGCAGGGCCCGAGGATCGGCCTCGTCAATATGGGCACGGAGAAGAGCAAGGGCAGCCCCATGCTGAAAGCGTCGCACGAGCTGATGGATGAGGCCTACAAAAAACTCGGGCTGAAGTTCGTCGGCAATATCGAGGCGCGCGACGTGCCCGTCGGCATATGCGACGTGATAGTCTGCGATGGCTTCGTCGGCAACGTCATACTCAAGATGACGGAGGGCGTCGGGCTCAGCATCATGCACATGATACGGGAGAAGTTCACGGAGGGCCTCGTCGCCACGATAGGCGCCGCCCTGCTCATGGGCAAGCTCGGCGAATTGAAAAATATGTTCGATTACACGGAATACGGCGGCGCGCCCGTGCTCGGCGTCATGAAGCCCGTCGTGAAGATGCACGGCTCGTCCAACGCGAAAGCCGTCGTGAACGGCATATCCCGGTCTATCGCCTTCGCCGAGGGCCGCGTCGTCGAGACGGTCGCGAAGCAGGTGTCGGAGGTAGCCGGCCTCGGCAAAGGCGACGCTGACGACGCCGGCGATACGGATAGAGCGGATACAAAGGAACAAGATGGCTGAACGCGGCGAACTCAAAAATCTGCAAAAGGAAATACATTACCGGTTCCACGACAGGGCCTTGCTTGAGAACGCGCTCATGCACACGTCGTACGTGAATGAGCAGGGCATGGAGCGCATACTGTCGAACCAGAGGCTCGAATACCTCGGGGACGCGGTCATCGAGCTCGTCGTCACGGACATCATATTCGACAAACTGCCCAACGCGGGCGAGGGCCTCTTGACGCAGCTGCGCTCGCAGCTCGTCTGCACGGCGGGGCTCGCGCGCGTGGCGCGCTCCATAAGCCTCGGCGACTATCTCATACTCGGCAAGGGTGCCGAAATGACGGGCGAGCGCGACAACCCGACGATACTCGAGGACGCGTTTGAGGCCCTCTCGGGGGCTATCTACTTAGACGGCGGATGGAAGAAGGCCGACAGCTTCGTGCGCGGGACGATGAAGGTTTCGATACTCAACGCCATAGACGACATAGGCGGCAGGCCTACGGGTTCGGACAGGAAGTCGGCGTTGCAGATAGAATTACAGAAGAGGGGACAGGCGCATATCTCATACCGGGTCGCGGCGGCCGAAGGCCCGGCTCACGACAAGACGTTTTACATCGACGTATATTCCGCCGGTAAAATCCTCGGTTCCGGCGTCGGGTCTTCCAAGAAGGAGGCCGAGCAGGATGCGGCCGGCAAAGCCCTTGAGGCCCTACACAGCAAGACGAGGCAGCGAAAGGGCGGCGGCCGGCAGAAATCGGGCGCCAAGGCCAAGGGCTCGCGCGGGGGTTCCGCCGGGAACGCGAAACGGAGGCGTTAGCAGTTAATGTACTTAAAGAGGATTGAGATACAGGGTTTCAAGAGCTTCGCTGATCAGGTAACGATCGATTTCAAGGACGGCGTGACGTGCATCATAGGCCCGAACGGCAGCGGCAAGAGCAATATATCGGACGCCATGAGGTGGGTGCTCGGCGAGCAGAGCGCGAAGATGCTGCGCGGCGGCCGCATGGAGGAGATCATATTCGCGGGCACGGAGAGCCGCCGCCCAAAGGGCATGGCCGAGGTCGCGCTCGTGCTCGACAACAGCGCGGGCATACTCCCGATAGACTACGCTGAGGTTTCCATCAAACGCCGTCTGTTCCGCAGCGGCGAGAGCGAATATTTCATCAACAACAATCAGTGCCGCCTGCGCGACGTCAGGGAGCTCATCATGGACACGGGCATAGGCGTGGACGGCTATTCGTTCATCGGCCAAGGCAGGGTGGACAAGATAGTCAGCGACAAGCCCGAGACGAGGCGCGAGGTGTTCGAGGAGGCCGCGGGTATCATAAAGTACAAGGGCCGCAAGGCCGAGGCGCGGCGCAAGCTCGATTCGGCGCAGATCGGGCTCGACCGCGTGGGCGACATCATCACGGACATCGAGTCGCGCATAGGCGGGCTGAAGGATGAGAGCGAGAAGGCGAAGGAGCACGCGGGGCTGTCCGAACGCTACCGGGGGCTCGAGATCAATATTACCTTAAAAAATATAGAGAGCTTTCAGGAAAAGAACAAGGAGCTCAAGGCCCAATACGACGAGGCCGCCGCAAGGATAGAGGAGAGGCGCGGCAGCCGCACGGCGGCCGAGGAGGAGCTGTCATCGCTGAGGCGGCGCGACAGCGCGCTCGAACTGTCGTCGACGGATCTGAGGGAGCGCATAGCGGACAATACGGCCCGCACGCTGAGCGTGAGGAGCGACGCTCTCTTAAATGAAGAAAAACGCCGCACGGCCGAGCGCGACCGCGAGAGGCTTACGGCGGAGATAGCGTCGGCCGAGGCAAAGATTGCAGGGGCGGAGGAGCGGTCGCGCGAGCTCGGCGCGTCGAGCGA
Source organism: Eubacteriales Family XIII. Incertae Sedis bacterium (assembly GCA_031266795.1). Lineage (GTDB taxonomy): Bacteria > Bacillota > Clostridia > Peptostreptococcales > Anaerovoracaceae > JAIRPC01. Next base: position 543 of record JAISAI010000069.1, on the reverse strand, counting down.
ACAGTCCGCGGGCAGGCTTGCGGATCTGAAATCCGAGCTCGAGGCGAAGCTCGCCTCCGCGTCAGCCGCAGCGTCGGCCGCCGCGGACGCCGCCGCGGACGCGGAGGAACGCAGGAGCGGCGTGTTCGATCTGAGCAGGGAGCGCTCTGTCAAGGAGACGGAGCTCGCAAGCAACATGGAGCTCGCGTCGAACTTCGACGAGTGGAAACGCCGTATAGAAACGGAGCTTGGCGTAGCGTCCGCAGAGATGCGGGAGCTGGAATCGTCGCTCACCGGAATAATAGGAAAGAAAGCCGTCCTCGAATCGGAGGCTGCGGAGATAGCGGAGCGTCAACGGTCGCTGCGCGCGTCCTACGAGGACGTGAACCGCCTGACGAGCGAGGCTCGCCGCGAGCTTGAGCGTATGCGCATCGAAACGGAACAGCTCGAAGCCCGGCGCAAGACCATAGAGGAAATGGAGAACAATTACGAGGGCTACACCGCCGGAGTCGGCGCTCTCATGAAAGCGGGTATGCCGGGCGTCATCGGGGTGGTCGCCGAGCT
>JAISAI010000055.1 GCA_031266795.1 Eubacteriales Family XIII. Incertae Sedis bacterium | reverse complement strand
ATACGGCACGGCGGCGATCTGACGAAACGCATAGGGCTGCCGCCGGGAGACGACGAGGTGCACAGGCTCGCGAATACGTTTGATGAGATGTTCGACCGTCTCGAGGAATCGTTCGACGGCGAGCGCCGGTTCACTTCGGACGCTTCGCACGAGCTACGCACGCCGACATCCGTCATACTCGCCCAGTGCGAGTACGCGCTCGGCGAGGAGCGCAAGAAGCCGGAGCTGCTCTCGTCGTTCGAGGTGGTGCGCAGGCAGGCCGAGCGTATGTCGGGGCTCATCACGAGCCTACTAAATTTGACGCGCATGGACGCGGCGGCCCTGTCCGCCGAGGTTGAGGATTTTGATTTCAGCGAGCTCGTGGAGATGGCGACGGACGAGATCAGGGCGACGTACTCGGATAAGCTCGATATTATCTGCGACGCCGAGCCCGGCGTATTCGTGCACGGCGACCGCAGCCTCCTGCTCCGGCTCGTGCTGAATCTCTCGAACAATGCGTGCCAGTACACTCAGGAGGGCGGTTCGGTGGGCGTGCGTCTGCGGCGTGAGGGCGGCGACGCGGTATTCAGCGTCGAAGATACGGGAGTGGGCATAGCGGCCCACGACCTCGAGCATATCTGGGACCGCTTCTACATGGCGAGCAAGTCGCGGACGGCGGACGGGCTGCGCCACACGGGGCTCGGCCTGTCGATGGTAAAACAGATTTCGGATACGCACGGCGGGAAGCTCGACGTCGTCAGCGCTCCGGGTGAGGGCAGCGTATTCACGTTTACGATGCCGCGCCGCGATGAGCAATTTTGACCTCGCGAAAACGTCCGCCGCGCCTACGCGGAGGTTTCCGAAAACATCATCTGATCAACTTTCAAACAAAAACTTTTGACGGACGCCAAACTCTAATTTCCTTCTAATACTCCAGCGTTATTATCGTTACATAAATAAGCGGCCCGGCCGGCCCAGTGCGCGCCATTACGGGCGACGGATGAAAGGAGAATGGAGATGAATAATACAGTAATGTGTGTGAGGAAGAGGCTCGTGGCGGCGGCGCTCGCGTTCGTGTTTGCGGTGGGAGGATTTGCGGCGTTGAGCGCTACGGACGCCTACGCGGCCTCCGGCGAGATCGGGCTGAAAAAGGCGAAGAGCATCGCGCTGAAAAAGGCGGGGCTGAAAGCGGGCCGCGTGCGGTTCACCACGGCGCACCGCGAGTACGACGACGGGCGCTATATATACGAGATAGAGTTCTATCGCGGCGCCTGGGAGTATTCATTCGAGATAGCGGCGAGGACGGGCCGGATCCTCGAGTGGGACAAGGACTACGAATACGAGCATGAGCGCGGCCACGGGCATGAATGGGATTGAGAAACCATATTCGGCAACGCGTCGGTTGTGAAATTGGATGCGGGGGATCTGACCCGGGGATGAGGAATATAAACGGCTGTCAAAAATAATAAGGGCGGCTCAGTCCGTCGATAGAGCCGGACGCCAAGGCGTTTCTTTGGATGCATTGGATCGATGAGTGCAAGTATTTGTGAAAATGTTTGTTCATGTGGCTTTGGTCGACGTAACCAAACATTGTAGCCGTTTCAGCAAAGTTTTCCTGGCGTTTGCCAAGCAAATGGCGAAGCGCATTGTATAGCCTGACGATCTCGCTGAACTGCTTTGGGCGAAGCCCCACATATTCGTAGAATAGCCGTAAAATATAGGTATCCGTATATCCCGTTTCGTCGCAGAGGTCGGCGATTTTCATGTTGCCGTGATTGCAGATAATGCGCTTTACGCAGTAGTTGACAAGATTGAATTTCTCATTGCCGCCCAGATAATGCTGTGTCAGATAATTCTGTATCAAGTCGACCTGATCGTTGAACCGCCTTACGCCCATGATATTTTTGTGGAGTGTCTCGCAGTCGTCGTATATCGTCCGTAGCGGTTGTTGTTTGGCCGAAAGCAAACCGGAGGAAATCGGGAAATAATTCCGCGCGTCGCCCGGCGAGAATTTCACGCCGACAACGAACTTATCCCGTCTGGAATCACATCCTGAGATAGTCTCCGTAGCGCCGACAATATAGGACTCGACATCATTATCGGAGAAAATAAAAACAATGTCCATACAGCCGTCCGGTATGATAGGGATCGCCGATATGTCCTCGTCGCGGGTGTGCATTTGATAAAATAAAATGGGATTGTTGCTTTTCACGCAGTCGTTGTCGATAACACTTTCATAGTGGTTGAAGTGATAAAATGAAGGTTGGTCAAAAAAGCTGTTCGATAATTCCAGTAACAAGATTTTATCCTCCAGACGCGCCCATACTATCACGCTCGGCCGTGACGGATACGAACAATGAATACGCAAAAGAACCACACTGTGTACAGTATAACATATTTCAGAATATTCTCTTAATATCTTCGTTTATTCGGTTTTTTACTTATATTTATTACTATTCGTTTATGGGCGTCGTTGATTAAATTAAATCATTACTAAACCGTTCTGCTATTATTATTTTATATTCTGGAAAGGTGGTGTTGATTCATATGGAGCTTAAAGGGCAAAAAATTTATGAAAATAAGTTGATACTTCTGTTTTTTCTGACATGGGGATTTCTTTTTATCGACAGGTTGGCAATATCTATCGTGCTTCCTGTCATTGTACCGGATCTTCAAATTACAAACACGCAGGTCGGCATCGTGAATATGGGCTTCACTGTCGGATGGGCTGTTTCCGCAATAATCCTGGGAGGTATTGCCGATAAAAAAGGCAACTTGAAAATGTGGCTCCTCATCTCCGGGTTTGGCACCGCGATTTTCGGCGCCGCGTGCGCCCTGTCAAATTCGTTTGAGACGCTGTTGATCCTGCGTACATTGGTCGGTATCGCTGAAGGCCCGTTTGTCACGTTCCTGATGGCCGTGCTCGGAAAGTCCATATCCCAGGGGCGCCTTGGCCTCGGCGTCGGCATCGTCAACGCGGGCGTAAGCGTGATCGCAATCACATTCGGCCCGATTTTCCTGACGCAGTTGATCGCTGTCACCACGTGGCAGATGACGTTCCTCGTCGCGGCGCTGCCCGGACTTATCTTCATGATCGTCGTATGGCGGTTTGTCAAGCCGGTTGAAGAAGACCCGAAAAGCGAAACGACAGAGGGCGTTCCAGGGAAACCCAAAAATATGTTTGCCGAGCTTTGGTCGTACCGCAACTTCCGCGTCTGCTGTATTCTCGCCTTTACGCATATGGCGGGCTATTACGTCATGCAAATTTACGCGTCGCTATATTTTACGGAAGTCGGAAATATGGACGTGCAGACGTGGGGATTTCTCATGGCGGCAATGGGCTTTGTCGGAATGGCTACATCGATAATCTTCCCGAAAATTTCCGATAATTTTGGGAGAAAGCCTGTGCTGCTCGTTTCCTATATCCTCTGTGTCCTGCCGTCGCTGTTCATGTTCCTGCTGCCGGGCAGCATGATAAGCGCTGTCTTCTACGTGGCGTTTGCCGGGCTTCCGGGGGCAATCGGCATCTTCTGGATCAATCTGATCCCGATGGAGACGTTGCCGCCGTACCTCACGGCGTCAGGGATGGCGATCCCGATGGCGCTTGGGGAATTGATCGGCGGGGCGCTTATAGGGACTATCGCCGGCGTTGTCGCCGACTCGTTCGGCCTCGCGAATATGATGATAATAGTCAGTATCGGATTCCTTGTATCTTTCTTCGTGTGTTTGCCGCTGATAGAAACGGCGCCGCGCGCCTTGGAACGAATCGCAAAAAAGAATTCGTAGCATAAGGAGGGCATACAATGGGCAGATTTGATTTCGTAATCAAGAACGCAAATATCATTACGATGGATGGGGATTTGTCGCGTAAGCGTTGGTTGGCGGTGGAAGGCGATAAGGTCGCGGCGCTCGGCGACGGCGAATCCCCAGGAGAGGCGGCGGAGATCATTGATGTGGGAGGCAAGACCGTATTGCCTGGACTGACGGATTCCCACGCGCACGCGACTATGACGGGCATCGGCATGCGTGGCCTGGATTTCACCGGATATACGACGGTCGCGGATGTGCTGGACAAACTCAGGGAATATTGCGGCAAGCTCGACGACGACAGGCAACCTGTTTTCGCGCTCAATCTTCCCGCCGCTGAAATGCTGAAGGATAACAGGGTCCCTACCCGCGCCGAATTGGATGAAGTGACCGGCGAACACCCTACGATGCTCGTCCTCTGGACGGTGCACGGCGGAGTTTTGAACTCCGCGGCGATCCCGCTTGCGAAGCTGGGGCCGGGGATGGAGTATGTCGAAAAAGACGGCTACTTCAACGACGACAAAACGTCGTTTCATGTTATCGGAAATCTGTTCGGCGTCATGAGTTCGGAGGAGTACAAGCAAATATATCTCGAGATAGCGGAAGTCTGCGCTTCGAGAGGCATTACGACACTGCACGCCTTGGACGGCATGATGGTGAAGGACGACAAGGATACCGAAGCGCTGAAGGATATATTGGATGACCTTCCGATAGAGCTCGTCCCTTATACCCAGACCTTCGATTACGAGAAGATATATGGATACGGATTCAAACAGATCGGCGGGTGCCTTTCGATTGACGGTTCTCCCGGCCAGTTCACAGCGGCTTATTCGGTCCCTTATCCCGCGTTGCCTGGCACGCGGGGCTTCCTGACCTACACGGACGCCGAACTGTATGGCTTTGTTACGGAAGCCAGCAAGCGCGGCATGCAGTGCGCGTTTCACGCAATAGGGGATCGCGCAGTCGATCAGATCATATACATCTATCAGCAGGTGGATAGGGAGATCGGCATCAGGCATCTTCGCCACAGGATCGAACATTTCTCGCTTCCTACCGAAAGGCATATGGAAATGGCGGCGGAGATGGATATCATCGCGTCAAGCCAGCCGGCTATAGGGAATATGCTCGATAATAAAGGCGGTTGCGTGTTTGCGAACTGGAGCCCGCCGGAGGCCGCGCCAAATCATGAGAAGACCCGACGGCTGATCGAGGCCGGCATTACCGTGCTGGGAGGGTCTGACTCGCCGGTCACCCCGATGGACAGTCTCTTCGGGCTTGACGCCTGCATCAACGCCTATAACCCGGACAGGCGCATGTCGCTGGACGACGCGCTGCGTATCTATATCGTCAATCCCGCCTATGCGGAACATAAGGAAGACGTCAAGGGCTCGCTCGAATCAGGGAAACAGGCTGACCTTGTGATTATCGACAAAGACCCCTATCAGGAAACGGGATTAATTGACCGTTCAGCTATTACGGTAGAAGCTACCTACAAGAAGGGTAAATGCGTTTACACGAACGTCAAACAGTAATTTTACGGTGAATCGTCGGCGAACCGGGAGCATCACGAAACGGATGCTCTTTCGGTTCGCCGACGATTCAGCAATGCTAATCAGGAGTGCATGTGAATGGAAAAAGAAAAGATTTGCTTTACCGTGAACGGGGAGGATCAGGTTTTTGAGATTGGCCGGGACATCGAATCCGACGCCCGCCTCTCTACCGTGCTGCGGGAAAAACTGGGCCTGACCGGGGTGCGGATATCCTGTGAGCAGGGGGCCTGCGGCGCTTGCACGGTTTTGCTCGACGGGAAGTCCGTGCTGTCCTGCATGATGTTCGCGGTCGACGCGGACGGGCGTGAGGTCACTACTATTGAAGCCTTTGGCGAGAGCGACCCGGTTGCGTCCTCTTTTATAGAGATGGCTGAGCCCGGATACGGCACGGCCATGCAGTGCGGGTTCTGCACTCCGGGTTTTGTCCTCGAGGCCCACGCGCTTTTGAGTGAAAACGCGAGCCCCGCGAAGGATGAGATCAAGGAGGCGTTGTCCGGGCATATCTGCCGGTGCGGTTGCTACCACGGCATCATACGCGCGGTAGAAAACGCGGCGGAAAAGATTCGCGAAGTGGAGAGACGATAATGACGAAGACCGTTTACGAGCCCCGAGTGAAACGCAATTACGTCGGCGCGTACAGGCCGAAGATTGACGCGAGGGAAAAGACGCTCGGCAAGGTCCGTTTCTTTCAGGACGTTACGCTCGGTGGGATGTTCCCGAACACTATCTACGGAGGGATTCTTCAGTCGCCCTATGCGAACGCAACCATAGTCGGTATGGATACGTCCGACGCGGAGGCCCTGCCGGGTGTACGCGCCGTGCTTCGTTACGACGATCCGGAGATCCGGGCGCTGAAACTGACCACCCACGCGTGGACGGATACCGCCGTCACTCCCTTCCACCGGGATACGATCCCCCGTTTTTTCGACAGGGTCTTTCTCCCCGGTAGCGCGAAACATGTCGGCGACCAGATGGGAGTGGCGGTCGCGGCCGATTCGCCGGATATTGTACATGAGGCGTTGAAGCTGGTCAAGATAGAATGGGATGTACACCCGGTCTTTCTTGAAGCGGAAGATGCGGTATCCGCGAAAGCGGACGACCTGCATCCCGGCCTCTGTGAGGAGAAGAACAAGATCAAGCTGCATGGGGATTTTCAGGACGACGTGTCGTTCGAGACCGGCGATATAGAAAAAGCGAAGTCAGAAGCCGACGTCACCGCGCATACCGACATGGTTTACGGCGGCAATGTGTCTCACGGCACGTTGGATTTCAGGGGGCTCCTGATCAAATGGGATAGCGGCCGCATCGACTGCTGGACGAATCACTATTATACGGATCAGACGCGGATGTACCTGCACGAGTATCTGGATGTTCCGATCAATCGTATCCGTGTCGTCAACGGCCATTGCGGAGCGCATATGGGCAAATGGAATATGGGAGAGGACGGCTATTATATAATTATGGCCTTCCTCGCCAAACGGTCTGGCCGGCCGGTCTATTACCGGATGGACGTGCATGAGGAATTTCACGACACACGCAATCTCACGCGTTTCGTGATAGACCTTTACGCTAAGAATGACGGCGCGATCACGGGCATGGAGATAGAAGGCATCGGTACGATGGGCGGCTACTACGGGCCGATGGAATACAATGTCCAGTTCATCGTAGAGGAGAGCGCGGAACGCATCTTCGCGCCGATAAAAAATCTGCGTGTGCGCAGCAAAGCCTATTTCACGAACCGGGTTCCGGGCGGCGTTATGCGCGGCATCGGCAATCTGCAGCTTTGTTGGCCTCTGCTTCAGGCCGTGGACATAATAGCAGAGAAGCTGGGCATTGATCCGATTGACGTCATCAAAAAGAATTTTGGCGATATGTGGTCGCCGTATCCGAACGAGAGCCTGGCCGCCGTACTTGACAAAGGCGCCGAGTTGATCGGATGGGATCGGCGGCGAAAAACCGGTGAAGGCGAATTGATAGACGGGCGCAGCAAGCGCGGATTTGGCGTCGCAGTTTGGAACCAGTGGCACGCGGAGTGGCAGGAGAACGCCCGCGGCCGTATCGAGGTGGCTTTCCGCGTGAATCCCGATCTGTCGGTGACGCTCATATCCCCGACCTGCGAGACGGGTGCCGGCGGCAACAGCGCCTGCGTATTCGCGTGCGCCGACAACCTCTCCTTCCTGAATATTACGCCTGAGGACATCCATTGGGTGCCCGTGAACGATTCGGATTTGGGGCTGAAGGACTGCCCGCCCACTGATAGCATCGTATCATTCCTCATGCCTGAAGCGATGCCGGAGTGCGCCGCGAAGGTCAAGGATGAGTTCAAGAGGCGCGGGGCGCTGATGCTTGACGCAGAGCCGGACGAACTCGATGTCGACGACGCCAAGGTATTTGTGAAAAGCGATCCCTCAAGATTCGTTACATGCTGGAGCGTGATGATGGATGTCGATTGCGTACCGATCTACGCCCATGTCGTGCGTAGTAACAACAAGACTGTCACGGGGCTGCCCTGCGGCGCATGGTTCGCGGAAGTGGAGGTCGATATAGAGACCGGCGAGATTGAGGTAAAGCATGTTGTCCTCGTCAACGATGTAGGGCAGGTCATGCACGCGTCAGGGGCTGAAAGCCAACAACTTGGGGCGCAGGAGCTCGGCGTGGGCGAAGCGCTGACGGAGGACTTGCAATACGACAGGCGCACCGGCGCGATTCTCAACCGCAATTACTTGGACTATAAGATGTTGACGGCGGCGGATTTCCCTGAAATATCGCCTTGCCTGATGGAAGTATGGAAAGGCGCGGGGAAATACGGGGCAGCCGGTCTCGCGGAAGCCGCATTGACAGGTACGCCGACCGCAATAGGCAACGCGGTCCACAATGCGATTGGAGTAAGATTTGACTCTCTGCCGATCACTCCCAAAAAGGTACTGGATGCGCTTGAAAAAAAGGAGAGGCAATCCGGGAAGGAGGAACGGTGATGGGCGCCTTGAAAATCATTAACGCCGACAATAGAGAGCATGCTTACGAGACGGCGTCCTCTGAAAATGTACGGATACTTGCTGGTGGGACTGATATACTCGGTGGGCTGTACGACCATATCCACCGGTCGCCGCCGGATGGATTGGTCAATATTAAGACGCTTGGCCTTGATTACATGCGTGAAGATGAAGAGGGGGTAGTCATAGGCGCCGGCGTGAGATTGTCCGATATTGAAAAATCGGGGTTGCTGAAAGAGAGGTATCCGCTTTTGGCCGACGCGGCGAGGACTGTGGCTTCGCCGCAGATTCGTAACATGGCGACGGTAGGCGGAAACATATGCCAGGAACCAAGATGTTGGTATTATCGCCATCAGGACAACAAATTCGATTGCCTTAGGAAGGGCGGCGCCGTGTGCCCGGCGTTTACGGGAAATAATCCGTACCATTCTATTCTCGGCTCTGTACGCATATGCGAAACCGGCTGCCAGGCCGGATGCCCCAATGAAACCTCGATCGGCAAATATATGGAACAGATCAGGCGGGGCGACATAGAAGGCGCTGCGCGAACACTTTTCGAGGTAAACCCTATTGCGGCGGTCACGGGACGCGTATGCCCTCATACGTGCATGTCTGACTGCGCGAGAAACGAATTTGACGAAGCGGTTTCCATTCGCGCGGCCGAGCGTTTTCTCGGCGATTATATCATGGGCCACGCTGATGATTTCTTTACGGCGCCTGATTGTGGGGTGGGAATGTCGGTCGCCGTGGTCGGCGCGGGCCCGGCCGGATTGACCGCCGCATATTATCTGCGCCTTAGCGGACTCAGCGTTACCGTCTTTGATACGCATGAAGAAGCCGGGGGTATGTTGAGATATTCGATCCCCGCATACAGGCTGCCGCGTGGGATCATCCGAAAGACGAAATCTGCGCTTGAAAAAACAGGCGTCGTATTCAGGCTTGGCGCGGACTGCAATGCGGAGGCGACCGTAGCCGACTACAGAAAACGATTTGATGCAGTTTTCGTAGGAACAGGCGCGCAGCTTCCGCTTCCGGCGCGTATAGAAGGGGAGGAACACTGTCTGAACGGGCTCGAATTCCTCTATAACGTCAGTGTCGAAAAACAGGCCAAGCCGGGCGACGACGTCCTTGTGATCGGAGGCGGCGATGTAGCGATGGACGTCGCAGTCACTGCAAAGCGTCTCGGCGCGAAGAACGTGACGCTCGTATACCGCCGCCCTAAAGAACTCATGCCCGCGCATGATGAGGAGAAAGAGCAGGCCTTTGAAGAAGGCGTCGCTGTCGCGGAATCCTTGGCGCCCGTCGGGGTCGTCCTTGAAAACGGGAAGGTGGCCGGCCTTGACGTTGCGGCGAGCCGCTCCGGTGAAGGCAGGGATTCAAAGGCTGAAATAGATATGGGAGAGCGGAAGGTGCTGAAGGCCGACTGCGTCGTTCTGGCCATAGGGCAGGAGATTGACGGGCGCAGCTACGAAGGCGTGCTCGACGCCGACGAAAAAAAACGTATAAAAACGGATGATTTCCTTTCCTCTTCTATGGACGGCGTATACGCGGGCGGGGACGCCGTACTTGGGCCGGGGACTGTCGTCTGGGCGATTGCGCATGGAAGGCGCGCGGCGGGTTCGATAATAGAATATCTCAATCTGACTCCCACGAGATCATTATTCCGGGGGGAATCCGGTGAGGCGGATGATCACAAAACGCCGTTTGACCCGTCGGCTCTAAGCAACTCCGACGCCGCGGCGCTGCGCTTGCCCAATGTGGAAGAAAGGGCTCTTTACCGTGAAGATATTTCGGAAGGCTTGGACGCGGAAGCGGTCATGCGGGAAGCGGCGCGGTGTTTCAACTGCGGATGCGTCGCGGTGAGCGCTTCCGATCTCGCGCCGGCGCTTGTCGCTCTGTCCGCGACGATCCATACGAATATGCGGGTGATCCCTGCGTCGGAATTTTTTGGCGCGGGGATATGCAGCGCCACCAATCTGTCTCAGGGGGAAATCGTCATGGAAATCCATGCGCCGGCCCCGGAAAAGGGTTCGTTTATGGAATACCGGAAATTCCGGCCGCGTAGAGCTATCGACTTCCCCGTTCTATCGACTGCCGTTTATATCGAACGTAGCGAAGGCGTCGTGAAAAACGCGAAGATCGTGCTTGGCGCGGCGGGGCCATTGCCCTACGAGGCGATAGACGCCGCAGCTTATCTGAAAGGCAGGAAAATAGATGAAACCGTAGCGGCGACGGCGGCGACGCTGGCATTAAAGGGCGCCGTTCCCCTCGCCGAAAACGGATACAAAGTCAAGATCGCGAAGGCTCTTGTCCGTCGTTCAGTGCTTGCCGCGGCGAGCAATCGACAAGCGTCAATAGATATTATTCGATAATAAATATTAATCAAGCGGGAGGAAAATTGTATGAAAGCACTGATGTCCGGCAATGAGGCGGTCGCCCGCGGGGCTTACGAGGCCGGGGTCGGGTTCGCATCCGCGTATCCCGGCACGCCGAGCACCGAGATATTGGAGAGCCTTGTGGGGTACGAGGACGGGCCCTATTGCGAATGGGCGCCGAACGAGAAGGTGGCGCTTGAGGCCGCAATCGGCGCTTCCGTCGCGGGGCTGCGCTCTATGGCGGCGATGAAGCACGTGGGCGTCAATGTCGCGGCGGATCCGCTGTTCACCTTTGCCTATACCGGAGTGAACGGCGGTTGCGTGCTCGTATCGGCGGACGACCCCGGTATGCACAGCTCCCAAAACGAACAGGACAACCGCAACTACGCGGAGGCCGCGCGCGTACTCATGCTGAACCCGTCGGACAGCTCGGAGGCAAAGGGCTATATGAAGCTTGGGCTCGAGCTTTCCGAGCGCTTTGACACGCCTGTCATGCTGCATATGACGACGCGCGTCTGCCACAGCAAGAGCCTCGTCGAACCGAAAGGCCGTAAGGAAATGCCCCTTATCCCTTACGGGAAGAATATCGCAAAGTATGTGGCGACGCCCGCAAACGCGGCGGTGATGCGGAAGAAACTTGAGGAACGCCTCGAAGCGATGGAAGCATACGCGAACACGGCGCAGGTCAACAGGCCCGAATACAACGGGTACGCAGTAGGCGTTATCACATCGGGCGTCGCGTACCAGTATGCTAAGGAAGCGTTCGGCGAGGATACGTCTTTCCTGAAGCTTGGGATGGCTTTTCCAATCCCGAGCGCCTTGATAAAAGAGTTTGCTTCCAAAGTAAAAAAGCTCTATGTCGTAGAGGAGATGGATCCGTATCTCGAACGCCATGTGCGGCGGCTTGGAATAGCATGCGAGGGCAAATCGCTGATTCCGAAATACGGCGAACTCAACGCGGACGTGATACGCAAAGCGGTATCCGGTACGGAAAGCAAATCGCTGTCGGTGGATATAGACGCTGCCGCACGGCCGCCTGTGCTGTGCGCCGGATGCCCGCACAGGGGGTTTTTCTATGCACTGGGCAAGCGGAAAAACATCATCGTGACGGGCGATATCGGCTGCTATACGCTCGGCAGCGCCCCGCCTCTGTCGTCCATCGACACGGTGCTCTGCATGGGGGCGAGTATCAGCATGGGACACGGGGCGGCGAAAGCGATGCGGCGCGCCGGCGGAACATACAAGATCGTCGCGGTTATCGGCGACTCCACTTTTTTTCACACGGGGATAGGCAGCCTGACCAATGCCGTATACAATAACAGCGACAGCGTTTCCGTGATATTGGACAATCGCATCACCGGTATGACGGGCCATCAGCAAAATCCCGGAACGGGATTCACTCTGTCTGGGGAGCCCGCGGCCGAAGTCGACGTCGAAAAGCTCTGCCTGGCGATAGGCGTGAAGGGAGCCAATATCTACACGGTCAATCCTCTGGATATTGGAGAAACCGGGAAAGCGCTCGACGATGCGATCGCGAAGGAGGAGCCGACCGTCATCATTGCGCGTTGGCCGTGCATACTGAAACGCTTTTCCGCGCAGGACAAGGATGAATTTGATCTTTCGCCAAGGCGCTGTGAAATAAGCCAGGGATTGTGCCGGAAATGCAAGAGCTGCGTCCGTACCGGCTGCCCTGCGATAAGGAGCGCCGAGAGCATTGAAATAGACGCCGGGTCATGCACGGGCTGCGCCGTCTGCAAACAGGCTTGCCCGTTCGGCGCGATAGTGGAGGTACAGAGGTGAAGAGCGAAGTGAAAAATATCCTGCTTGTCGGAGTCGGCGGGCAGGGGACGATACTCGCGAGCAAGATTCTTTCCGAAGCGCTTGTCAGTGCGGGATACGACGTCAAGATGTCTGAGGTACACGGGATGAGCCAGCGCGGAGGCAACGTAAGCACGCAGATACGCTACGGCGGCAAAGTGTATTCGCCGATCATCGGGGTAGGGGAAACCGATGTGATAGTGGCTTTCGAGAAAATGGAGGCTCTGCGCTGGATCGGATACCTGAAGCCGGACGGCAGGATTGTCGTCAACGATTTTGAGATTCCTTCCGCGCCGATCCTCATGGGGGACGCTCCATACCCTGAAGGCATCATCGAGGCGCTGGGCGCCGTAGCCGATGTCCTCGTGGTCAAGGCCGCCGAGATCGCTGAGGCTCTCGGCAACGCGCGGGTCATGAACATAGTCTTGCTCGGCGCGCTCGTAAAAGCGCTCGGCGTGGAAGACGTTGATTGGCAATCCAATATCAACGCCAACGTTAAAGCTGGGTTTGAAGAGATAAACTATAAGGCGTTCAAAGCGGGGTATGATATATGACGCTCAAGAAATTTTCTGATTTGGAGGCCATCGTAAAGGGAAGGCCCGCGAAGAGGCGTATTCTTGTCGCCGCCGCGCACGATGAACACACATTGGATGGAATCAACGAGGCCTTTGCGGGGGGTATGATAGAGCCGGTGCTCATCGGCGATGAGCGAAAAATAAACGGCATCATCGAAGCCCGCTCACTCATGATCGGCGGGGCGGAGACCGTCCATGCTTCCGATGACGAGGCGTGCGCAAAGAAGGCGGCGGAAATGGCTGCCTCCGGATACGGCGACGCCATCATGAAGGGAAAACTTCAGACTGCGGATTTGCTGCGCGAGGTCGTGGACAAAAATAACGGGCTGATCGCCGGCGACATCATGTCCCACGTAGGCCTGTTTCAGGTCCCGACGTACCACAAGCTCTTTGCCCTGACCGACGGGGGGATGGTGATGGCTCCGGATTTAAGCCAGAAGCGAATGATCCTGGATAACGCTGTGCGGACGCTCCATGCCCTGGGAACCGACAAACCTAAGGTAGCCGCGCTGTGCGCCACGGAGACGGTGAACCCCAAGATGCGGGCGTCGGTCGACGCGGCGGAGATGAAACGGCTGAACATGAAGGGGGAGATCAAGGGCTGTATCGTCGAAGGGCCGATCTCATTCGACCTGATGTACGACGCAGAGTCCGCGAAAGTAAAAGGCTACGACAGCCCGGTGGCGGGCGACGCCGATATTTTGCTCATGCCGGATATGACTGCGGGCAATCTTGTGGCCAAGAGCCTGATGCTTGCCGCCGGCGGGATGATGGCGGGCCTTATCGTCGGCGCGAAGCTGCCGATCGTTTTGGTGTCGCGCGGCGCTTCCGCCGAAGAAAAATATTGGTCGCTTGTGTTCGCCGCCGCCGTATCTTAGGAGGGAATGATGCTCTACAACGTTTTAGTGGTCAACCCCGGGTCGACCTCGACGAAGATCGCATGGTACGAGGGCGACAGGGAGGTGTTCTTCAAGAATATTGAACACAATGAGGATGAGTTGGAGCGGTTTGCCCGGATAAACGACCAAATCGGGTTTCGTACCGGGGCGGCGCTGGACGCGCTGAAAGAAACGGCGGTCCCGCTGGATTCACTTGACGCCGTCGTCGGACGCGGAGGCATGATCGTTCCGGTGAAGCCGGGCGGCTATCTCGTTAATGATGCGCTGAAAGCGAAGATATTGGGCGGGACGCTCATGCCGCACGCGTCGAATCTCGGCGCGCTCATCGCTGATTCGATCGCCGCGCCTCTCGGCGTCCCCGCGTATATCTACGACGCCGTAGCGTCGGACGAGATGAAGGGTATCGCGCGCATCACGGGGCTTCCCGAGGTCGTCCGCCAGCCGTACTCGCACGTGCTCAACACACGCGCGATGGCGAGAAAATATGCGGAGAGCGTCGGCAAAGCCTACGAGGAGGTCAATGTCCTCGTCGCGCATATCGGCGGCGGGGTATCCGTAAACGTGCATGAGAAGGGCCGTATCGTCGATTCCATCGAGGACGACGGAGGCCCGTTCTCCGTCGAAAGAGCCGGGGTGATACCCCTCTCTTACGTGATAGAGATGGCCTATTCCGGCCATTATTCAAAAAAAGGACTGTCGAAAAAACTTCGGGGTATGGGCGGCGTAAAAGCGCATCTCGGCACCCATGACCTGAGGGAGGTGGAAAGGCGGATTGCCGACGGGGACGCCTACGCCAAGGAGATCTACGAGGCGTTCGCGTATCAGATATCAAAAGGGGTAGGGGAGCTCGCGCCCGTTCTCGGCGGCAACTACGACGCGGTGATCCTGACCGGAGGGGCCGCGTACTCAAACATCCTGACGGATTGGATTACCGAAAGGGTTTCCTTTATCGCGCCGGTAGTCGTACTGCCGGGCGAGAACGAGATGGAAGCGCTCGCGCAAGGAGGCATACGGTTGCTGAACGGAGAGCCCTGCCACACATATGCCGGATAAACGCGGCCACGGGCATGAGTGGGATTAAGAAACCATATGATATAAACTATTCAGACATGCTTAGGGTTTTTTTCGCAGAGTGCGTGCTTTTGTACAGGTTCCGAGCGGAGCGTACTTCGAGGTACGTGAGCACGGGTTCTGTGCAAAAGTGCGTGCTATGCGGGAAAAAGACAAGTATGTCTGAATAGTTACCTTACCGTCTACGACGAGAGTATGTCGGTCAGGAAGTTGAGATCTACGATCTTCGTGTTCTCCATTTCGAGGGATTCCCTGAGGCCTATGGACTTGACTTCCCCGCCGACTACGCCTACGGCCTTGCCCGACACGTCGTTTTTCAGGAGCTTTACTGCTTCGTAGCCGAGTCTGCTCGCGAGCATCCTGTCGCTTGCCGTCGGCGAACCGCCCCGCTGTATATATCCGAGTATCACCATCTTCACCTCGAGCCCCGTGCGCTCGGCGATCTCCCGCTCGAGGACTGCCGTCGAAACCTCCACGCCCTCGGCTTTGACGATGATGCTTGAGGACTTGCCCTTGTTGTTGTTCTCGACGAGTACGCGGCATATCTCGTTCAGGTCGGTCTCGTGCTCGGGCGTGAGTATGATCTCCGCGCCGCCCGTGATGCCGGCGTAGATGGCGATGTCGCCGCACTTCGCGCCCATGACCTCGATGATAGTCGTGCGGTCGTGGCTCGCCGAGGTATCGCGCACGTTGCCTATGGCGGAAAGCACGGTGTTGACCGCCGTGTCAAACCCTATCGTGAAGTCCGTGAACGGCAGATCGTTGTCTATCGTGCCCGGCAGGCCGATGACTTTCACCCCCGCGTCCATGAGCTCTACGGCGCCGCGCAAAGAGCCGTTGCCGCCGATCACGATCAGCCCCTCGATCTGGAAGCTGAGCAGCATATTGAGCGCCCTTTTGAAGCCTTCGTCCGTCATAAAGTTCGCGCTTCTCGCCGTCTTGAGTATCGTGCCGCCGCGTTGGATGATGTCGCTGACGCTGCGCCGGTCCATCTGCGACAGCTCGCCGGCGATGAGCCCCTCGTACCCGCGCTCTATGCCGAATATCTCCATATCCTCACACAGGGCGCTGCGCACTATAGCCCTTATGGTCGCGTTCATACCGGGGCTATCCCCTCCGCTCGTAAGTACCGCAATCCTTTTCATAACTCCACCTTTCCACTTTCCTGTTCCGGGTCGTTTTTTTCTGTTGCCCCCAAATTATTTTTTAATTTAATTATTATACCATGTTTAAAAGTAGATAAAATGGGTATAGATTAAGTAAGATAAGCTACAAACGATACTAATGATAGAAAGAGGTAGAAGATGATAAGGTATATCGATCACAGGAAGATGGGCAGAGGCATTCACGGTTGGCTCGACAGTCATTTTCATTTTTCGTTCGCGAACTATTACCGTCCGGACAACATCAATTTCGGGGCGCTGCGCGTGATGAATGACGACCTCGTCAAGACGAGCACGGGCTTCGATATGCACCCGCATGAGAACATGGAGATCATATCGTACGTCATTGACGGCGAGCTCACGCACAGCGACAGCATGGGCAACATGGAGACGCTCACGCGCGGCCAGGTGCAGTACATGAGCGCGGGCACAGGCGTATGGCACGGCGAACACAATCTCGGCAAGGACACGCTGCGCTTTCTGCAGATATGGATCGTGCCGGACGGGCAGGGGTACAGGCCGAACTACGGCGACTACCGCTTCAAGTTTGAGGACAGGATAGGGAACTGGCTCCCCATAGCCACAGGGACGAAGAACGAGGGCAGCGAAGCGCCGATCAGGATACATCAGGATGTGAACGTCTACGCGAGCGTCGTCAAGGCCGGCGAGAGCATAGGCTTTCCCGTCGGCAAGGGCAGACAGGCCTACATGGTACTCATAGAGGGCGCGGCCGAGGTAGGCGGGGTAGAGCTTGAGGCGCGCGACGCAGTGGAGATCACGGAAGAGGACGTCACGGTAAAGGCCTCGGAGGACGCGCATATGCTCGTGATAGAGATGGCGCGGTGATTGTGGGTGGCGTACCACGAAAGAGGAAACGGATAGCATTGTAATCGAAATGTTCGTTACCTTCTATATATTTTTACCGGGCAGGGCATAGCCATGCTGCCGGGCATCCAACCCCATTCAACCCATCACAAAAAAAGTATGAATAAACCACAAAAAAGTGGGTATAATAATATCAGTACGAGTGCAGGTATATGATACATGGAATGCCATACGGAATGGATATAGGGTGAAGTAACGGCAATGAATGCATTGAAAACAAAAGCAAGGGCGAGGAAGATCAGGGCGCTCGCGCTTTCGGCGCTGCTTGTCGCGGCGTTTGTCATCCCGCAGGCGACGCTTGCCGTGGATGGCGGCGGCGCGGCGGATCCCGCCCTCAATAAAGACAGTCATTCCGGGCTTGTCCCGGAATCCACCCCCCAGGCTGACGGCGCGGCAGAAACCGCCCCCGCAGACAAAACCGGCGACGGCATCCCCGCAGACAAAACCGGCGACGGCATCCCTGCGGACAAAACCGGAGACGACACCCCAGCGGACAAAACCGGCGACAACACTTCAGTAGGCAAAACCGGCGACGGCATCCCCGCAGACGAAACCGGCGACGACACCCTCGCAGAAAAAACCGGCGACGACACCGAAACCGGAGACAACACCCCCAATAAAGACAGTCATTCCGGGCTTGTCCCGGAATCCACCCCCCAGCCTGACGGCGCAACAGAGACCGCCCCCGCAAACGAAGAAATTCCCAGCCCCCCCCCTCTAAACCCAGTAACTTCCACGATCTTGGCGTTCACGCCCCTTGAGGACGAAGTCCGCTATCAAAGAGGGGAAGCCCCAACACTACCCGAAACAGTGGAAGCCACAATAGAATCCAACGAGACCGTGGCCGTCCCCGTCTCCTGGAAAGCCGACGGCTACGCCCCGGGCGACACAGGCCTCCACGTCTTCATAGCCACCCCGGGCGCCGGCTACGCCGTAGCCGACGGAGTCGAACTCCCCCGCGTCACAGCCTTCATCCCCGAGCCTGAGCCCAAAGGCGCCGTGTCCCTATTCTCATTCGGTCGTGTACAGGGCCTGGGCACAGCCGAAAGCCCCCTCGGGATCACAAACGCCGACCAACTGGCTGAGATCGCCGCCCTCGTGAACAAGGGCACAAGCGGGGCGCCAAAAGCCCTCGAGTACTTCGTGCTCGGCGACAGGGATAAAAAGATATACCTCGAGCTCCGAAACGACATAGACCTCGCGGGCTACGGCAAAGGCGTGGCTTTCAACGGCGGCAAGGGCTGGATACCCATAGGGCTCTACTATAGCGATAGCGAATATAGCGCCGCCTTCAGAGGCTCATTCGACGGCGGGGGCCACAAGGTCACTGGCCTGTACATCAACTATCCGGGCTCTTCGGGCGCTAGCTTCGTCGGCCTGTTCGGCTGCGTCTACGGGTCAGACGCATCGAACAAAGCCGAGGTGAAAAACCTCGGCGTGGACGGCGAGGCCAGCGGCAATCAGTACGTCGGAGGCGTAGCGGGATATGTATATGGTTCTTCCACGATAGAGAACTGCTATATGGCGGGCGCGGTCAGCGGCAGGGGAGCCATTATCGGCGGCGTTGTGGGATATGTATACAATCGTTCCACCGTAGAGGACTGCTATATGGCGGGCGCGGTCAGCGGCACAAACGCTATCGGCGGCGTGGTTGGGATGTTAAATAATACCGCCGCGATAGAGAACTGCTACATGGCGGGCACGGTCAGCGGCTCTGATCGTGTTGGCGGCGTGGCGGGATATATCGACAACAACTCAACCGTCATGTCCTGCTATGCCACAGGCGCGGTCAGCGGCCGTCAATATGCCGGCGGCGTGGCAGGAGATGTTTCCAACAGCAGGGTCGCCTCCTGTGCGGCCCTGAACCCCTCCGTGACGATAAATACCGATACCTCGAATCTCGGCCGTGTAGTGGGCTATCTCGACAGCGGTACCCTCTCCGGCAACTCGGCTTTCTCCGGCGTGGCGCTGGAGAACAGTGGCGTCGTCGTCGACCCGATCCCCGGCGCAGACCTGAAAGACGGCGCGGACGTCTCCAAAGCCGCCCTCCAAAACCTGCATACGGCCCCGGATTTTCCCGCCTCCCTCACGCAAGCCCCCTGGGTCTACACCGTCGGCGACGAGGACGCGAACAAGCTCCCCGGCCTACCCGGCCCGGACGGGACAGGGCGGGCCATAGGCATGCCGCCCCACCTCCTCCACGGCTTCGCGGGCAGCGGCACAGGGGACGACCCCTGGCGGATCAGCGACGCAGCCGAGCTCGCCCTGCTCGCGGACTATGTAAACGACGACGACACAGACCCCTACTCAGACGCCGGCGCATGCTACGAGCTGATGAACGACATAGACCTCTCAGTATACGGCGCGGGCAACACAGGCTTCAACGACGGCAAGGGATGGATACCAATAGGCGACGACAGCACTGACGACGCCAATAGCAGATTCAGGGGGGTATTCGACGGCGGAGGCCATAAGGTCATAGGCCTGTACATCAACGATCCGGGCTCTTCGGGCCGTAGCCCCGCCGGCCTCTTCGGCTACGTCTACGGAACAGACGCGTCGAACAAAGCCGTGGTGAAAAACCTCGGCGTGGACGGCGAGGCCAGCGGCTATCTGGGCGTTGGCGGCGTGGCGGGGATGTTAAGTACCGCCGCGATAGAGAACTGCCACATGGTGGGCGCGGTCAGCGGCACGGGAAACTTTGTCGGCGGCGTTGTGGGGGCAGCCTATAGTGCTTCCACCGTAAAGGACTGCTACGCGACGGGCGCGGTCAGCGGCAGCCGAGCTGTCGGCGGCGTGGCGGGGTATGTATATTCTTCTTCTACTACTATAGAGAATTGCTACGCGACAGGTGCAGTCAGCGGGACGACAGGATATGCCGGCGGCGTGGCGGGATATCTTGATTTCTATAGCGGAGTCACGTCCTGCGCGGCCCTGAACCCCTCCGTGACGATAAATGCCGATACCACGAATCTCGGCCGTGTGGTGGGATTTCTCGGCAGCGGTACCCACTCCGGCAACGCCGCTTTCTCCGGCATGACGCTGAAGAACAGCAGCGACGACGTCAACCCGACCCCCGGCGCGAACCTGAAAGACGGCGCGGACGTCGACAAAGCCGCCCTTCAAAATCTGTATACGGCCACGGGCTTCCCCGCCTCCCTCACGCAGGGCCCCTGGGTCTACACCGATGGCGACGAGAACGCGAACAAGCTCCCCGGCCTACCCGGCCCGGACGGGACTGGGCAGGCCATAGGCATGCCGCCCCACCTCCTCCACGGCTTCAAAGGCGCCGGCACGGAGCCCGACCCCTGGCAGATCAGCTCCGCAGCCGAGCTCGCCCTGCTCGCGGACTATGTAAACGACAGCACAGCCCCCTACTCAAGCGCGGGCGCATGCTACAAGCTGATGAACGACATAGACCTCTCAGCCTACGGCGCGGGCTTCAACGACGGCAAGGGCTGGATACCCATAGGCGATAACAGCAGATTCAGAGGGGTATTCGACGGTGATAGCCACAAGGTCACAGGCCTGTACATTTCGGATGCCGCCATCAGCTACGCCGGCCTGTTCGGCTACGTCTACGGGACAGACGCGTCGAACAAGGCCGTGGTGAAAGACCTCGGCGTGGACGGCGAGGTCAGCGGCAGTCAATCTGTCGGCGGCGTTGCGGGGTATGTAAGTAATCATTCCACCGTAGAGGGCTGCTACGAGACGGGCGCGGTCAGCGGCACAGGAGACTATGTCGGCGGCGTTGTGGGATATGTCGACAACAACTCAACCGTCACGGGCTGCTACGCGATGGGCGCGGTCAGCGGCTATGAACGTGTTGGCGGCGTGGCGGGATACGTCAACAACTCAACCGTCACGGGCTGCTACGCGATGGGCGCGGTCAGCGGCAATGGCGGTATCGGCGGCGTTGCGGGATATGTCAACAACTCAACCGTCACGGACTGCTATGCGCTGGGCGCGGTCAGCGGGGCGGGAAACATTATCGGCGGCGTTGTGGGAGTGGCCTATAATACTTCCACCGTAAAGGACTGCTACGCGACGGGCGCGGTCAGCGGCAATCAATATGTCGGCGGCGTTGCGGGGCATGTATATTCTTCTTCTGCTATAGAGGACTGCTACGCGACAGGCGCGGTCAGCGGCAATCAATATGTCGGCGGCGTTGCGGGATCTGTTTACGACAGCAAAGCCACGTCCTGCGCGGCCCTGAACATCGGGGTAAACAAGTCCGCCACCACGGATGTGGCTCTCGGCCGCGCTGTGGGCGCCCTTTCCGGTACAAACACACTCGCCGGCCTTACGGCCTTCAACGAGACGCCCGTCACCTATAGCGGAGGGGAGAAGACATTCGTCGAGGGGGCGGGCGACGCGACGATGGCGGGCAAGGACGGCCTTGGCTACACGGAGGGGGGCGTGGAGGCGGACGGCGCCATGGCCGGGCCCGGCTTCATGGACCCCGTGTTCTGGACGGGCGTCATGGGCTGGGGCGGGGACGCCTGGGACATCGCGGCGGA
>JAISAI010000099.1 GCA_031266795.1 Eubacteriales Family XIII. Incertae Sedis bacterium | reverse complement strand
CAATCCTTGCGACAAAGTGTAGCGCATAGATTGCTTCGTCACTTCGTTCCTCGCAATGACGGACTTATGTGACGGGTCGCTCCTCGCAATGACGGGGTTATGTGACGGGTCGTGTGACGCGTCATTCCTCGCAATGACAGGGTTGTGTGACGTACCGTGTGACGCTTCGCGCGCAAAAAAAGCCGCCTCCGCAGCACTTGCGGGACGACTGTCGGGCGCTTTTGCGCGCCGGTTTTTTTCTGTTTTTATAAAACTTAGATGGCTGCCCCCCCCGCAACTGCCATATTATAGCAAATTTTAGCCTCGCCGCCCACGCTATTCCCAAGCGAAGCAGCCCCGGCAGCGCCACGTGAAACCGCACTATCAGCGCTAAGCGAAGACGCCCCAATACGTCCACCAAACGCCCCACGCATTTTTTTATTCTCCAAAGTATCCATAACGATTTCTCCTGTATCCTTTACGATAGCGGTATCAAGACCAACCGCCGTATTTTCCCTTACGCATATACTATACCCACTTTTCAGCGTTCTACACATAAATCGAGTTTTTTCTTCAATCTTTTTTTCGTTACGGGGCGGTGACGTGGTATACTGAATCACAGGAGGCAATGGCTATGGAAGTTGTACGTAAAGTCGTGAATAGCGAACTCATCGGATCGATCATATCTCTCCCGAGTTCATTCCGTAATAAAAAAGTGGAAGTCCTCGTGCTACCATTTCGAGAGAGAGAGGCTTCGCCAAAGGGAAAAAAGTCCTATCTTGGCGCTCTGGCTAAATACGCAAACCCGTCCTTGATTGAATACGAAAAAAAAGCGTGGGCTGAAGCGGCGGCAGAGAAACATGCACATCGTTGACGCGAACATTATTCTTCGATATATCCTTGCAGATGACGCGAACCTCGCGAAGCAGGCGCAAAACATCATCGAAAGTGGTACGTTTGACGTTCCGACAGAAGTGCTTGCAGAGGTCGTGTTCGTGTTACAGAAAGTCTATTCTGTACCGCGTGATGAAATATCAAAACTTCTGCGCGGATTTGCCAGCGATACCGACGCCGTATTTATAAATGAGGATGCCATGCTACGCGCATTGGATTTTTATGCAGCCACCAATTTCGATTTTGTCGATTGCGCTCTCGTAGCCTATCATGATTCAGCAAAAGCGCAAATACACACCTTCGATAAGAAGCTGGTCAATTTCATCGCCCGGCTTGACAATACCGACGCCGACAAAAAATTACCCTAAGGGCAGCTCTACCGTGAACGTGGTCAGGCCGTCTGTGGACTCGGCGGCTACGTTGCCGCCCGACCTCTCGGCTATGGCTCTCGCTATGGACAGGCCGAGGCCGTAGCCGCTCGACGACCTCGCCTTGTCGGCGCGGTAAAAGCGGTCGAAGATGTGGGGGAGGTCGTCGGCTGATATGCCCTCGCCCGTATTCGATATTTTGACGTAGCCGTACTTTCTGTTCTTGCCTACTTCCATGGTAATGCGCCCGCCGTCTTCCGTGTACTTCATCGCGTTGTCCAAAAGGATGAGAAGTATCTGCCTGATACGGCCGAGGTCGGCGTTCACGACGATCTCGCCGTCGGCCGGAGATTTGTACTCGACCCCTATGCCTCGTTCAAACAGCACGGCCTCGACGCGGTCTATCTCGCGCTCCGTCGTTTCGGCAAGATCCACGGGCAGCCTTTCCTCCGCAATGTCCGCCGCGTCCTCCGAGCGCGCGAGGAACAGGAGGTTGTCTATGAGCCCGCGCATACGCCCCGACTCGTTTTCGATGCGCTCTATCCACGTACGCGCGCCCGGCGCGATGCGCTCGTTCATCGCGGCCTCCGCGTTCGCGTCTATGATGGCGAGCGGCGTTTTGAGCTCGTGCGACGCGTCGGCCACAAACTGCCTCTGCCTGATAAGGCCCTCCTCCGTAGGGCGCAGCGCCCTGTTGCTGAACGCGAGCGATATGAGGAAAATGCCCGCAAGCACGCAGCCGCCTATTATTATCAGGCTGATGAGCAGGCGCTTCATGGCCATATCCGTGCCGTCGATGTTCAGGAACACCATGCTCTCGCCGCCGTACATGGCGCCGTCAAACGGAGGGGTCCCCGCCAGCCGGCCGATGACGGTCGGCTTCGCGCTGTACGAGTACAGCCAATGGGAGCCGGCTATTTTGAGCTCGCCGGTACCCGGCCCGCCCCTCTTCGCCACGACCTCGGCCGCGTTCAGATAGTCTTCTTCATCCAGATCCATCCTCGAAAACACGGACAACATGCCGTTGTTATTCAGGTTTACGACAAAAAAATTGGAGTAGTCGATCGGCAGGTCGGGCCCGGCCCTATTGATATACGGCGTCTCGGCGCTTTCGGCGTCGTCGCCGGAAGCGGTCTCGCCCTCGGTGGCCGGCTCGCTCTGCTCCGACAGCATGTTCGTTATCACGTTCGTCGGAATCGCGGACAGCCTGTCCTCATCCGAGTTGCGCATATCGTAATACAGGATGACAAATATGACGGAGAACGATCCCACGACGACCGTCGCGAGGGCGATCATGTTGAACAACAAAAGCCTGTTGCGCAGTTTTTTCAGCATAGTTCGTGATCCGCTTCCCCGATCAAAGTGTAGCCTACGTTGCGTATGGTCTTGATCCTGACGCGCGACCTGAGGCCCGTGAGCTTCTTCCTCAGGAAGGAGATGTAGACCTGAACGTGGTTGTCCTCCGCCTCGCTGTCCCAGCCCCATACTTTTTCAATAATAGAATCAGAAGAGAGCGTCTGCCCTTTGTTTGCCATGAGGAATTCGAGCAGATTTCCTTCTTTGTTCGTGAGGTCGAACGATCTGTTCCCGCACGACAGGACGAGCGTGTTCGGGTCGTACTCGATGTCGCCAAACGACAGGGCGCCGTCCGGCAGGAGGTCGCCCCTCCTGCGCAGCACGGCCCTCATGCGCGCCATGAGCTCCTCCGTCTTGAACGGCTTGGGCAGATAGTCGTCCGCGCCGCTGTCGAGGCCTTTCACGCGGTCTTCGATCTCGCCGAGCGCCGTCAGCATGATGACGGGCGTCGATACGCCGCCCACGCGAAGCTCCTTCAGCACGGCTATGCCGTCCTTGCGCGGCAACATGATGTCGAGGAGGATGACGTCGTATACGCCGCTCTCGGCCGCTACGAGGCCTTCCTCCCCGTCGGGGGCTATGTCCACGTCGTAATTGTTCTTTTTCAGTATCTGCGCCACGGCCTCGGCCAAGTAGCGCTCGTCCTCAACAAGCAGAACTTTCATCCAAATTCTCTTTCCGCCATCCCAAGCGCTCCCGTATAGATTATACTTATTATATCAAACGGTAGAGTGCCACGCGCTAAAGCGCTGCACTCCTCGATGTACGAGGTACGACGGAGCTAAAGCTCCTGTACCTCTGTCATGGTAGGGCCGCAATCTTAATCGCGGCTTAAAATAAGATGAAAGGAACGCTATGGCTGATAGGATCAAGATGGACACGCCGCTCGTCGAGATGGACGGGGACGAGATGACTCGCGTGATATGGGAGAAGGTGAAGGAACTGCTCATCGAGCCTTTCGTCGAGCTGAAGACCGAATACTTCGACCTCGGCCTGAACGAGCGCGAACGCACGAAGGACGAGGCGACGGTGCGCGCCGCCGAGGCGATACGGAGGTACGGGGTCGGCGTCAAGTGCGCGACGATAACGCCGAACGAGGAGCGCGTGCGGGAGTACGGCCTGTCCGAGATGTACAAGAGCCCCAACGGCACGATACGCGCCATGCTCGGCGGCACGGTGTTCCGCGCGCCGATACTCGTGAAGGGCATCGTCCCCTATATCCCGACGTGGAAAAAGCCGATCACTATAGCGCGCCACGCCTACGGCGATATATATAAGAACACGGAGGCGCTCGTGCCCCCGGGCGGCGCCGCCGAGCTCGTGGTCACGGCGGCGGACGGCGGGGAAACCCGCCTTCCCGTCCACACTTTCGAGGGTACGGCGGGCATAGTGCAGGGCGTGCACAACACGGACGAGAGCATCGAGTCGTTCGCTCGCTCGTGCATGGCTTTCGCCATAGACACGCGGCAGGATCTCTGGTTCGGGACGAAGGACACGATCTCCAAGACGTACGACCGGCGGTTTCGCGACATATTTCAGGAGGTATACGACGCGGAGTATGCGGACAGGTTCAGGGATGCGGGTATCGAATACTTCTACACGCTCATCGACGACATCGTCGCGCGCGTCGTCCGCTCGGAGGGCGGCTTCATATGGGCCTGCAAGAACTACGACGGGGACGTCATGAGCGATATGGTCGCTACGGCTTACGGCAGCCTCGCCATGATGTCGTCCGTGCTCGTGAGCCCGGACGGGTACTACGAGTACGAGGCGGCTCACGGCACGGTGCAGAAACATTACATTAAATATATGAAGGGCGAGCCTACGTCCACGAACTCCGTCGCTACCATATATGCTTGGGCGGGCGCTCTCAGGAAGCGCGGCGAGCTCGACGGGCTCGGCAAACTCGCTGACTTCGGTCTGAAGCTCGAGATTGCTTGTGTGAAGGCTATCGAGGGCGGTGTGATGACGGGCGATCTTTATGAGATTTCGCGGCTTGACCTGAAGCAGAAAACTGATACGGTCACTTTCATACTTGAGGTCGGAGAGCGTTTGCGCGGCATTATTTGAGATGATATTTTTTCAGAGTGATTCGGGAAGCGCCGCGAGAGGCGGCCTTTTCCTCTCGCATTTTTGACACGCTGCCGCCGTCTATCATATAATTTCCCCATGCTTACCTTGGCATACATAGTTATATACGTATTGATCTTCGCTATCGGCGCCTCTATCGGTAGCTTTCTCAACGTGCTTGTCTACCGGATCCCGAGGGAGCTCGACTTCGTGAAGGGCTTCTCGTCCTGCCCCTCCTGCGGGCGCCGGCTCACGCCGCTTGATCTCGTACCCATATTCAGTTGGCTCTTTCTGAAGGGCCGATGCCGGTACTGCGGCGTGAAAATACCGCCGCGATATATCCTCGTCGAGGCGGCGTGCGGCGCGGCGGGGCTGTTGCTCTGGATATTCGAGCCGTCCCATACGCACGCCCTGCTGTTCTTCGCCGTGTTTTGCGTGCTTCTTACTATGGCGCTCATCGACGCGGACACGCAGACCATATCGGACGGGCTGAACATCGCGCTCGGCGTGCTCGCCGTCGTTTCCATATGGGCGGGGCCCGAGGTGGATATACAGAGCCGGCTCATAGGGCTTGCGGCTGTCAGCGCCCCTCTGTTCGTGATCACCCTCTTCATCGAGGGGGCTTTCGGGCTCGGCGACGTCTTTCTCATGATCTCGGCGGGCTTCCTGCTCGGTTGGCAGGGAGCGCTCGTCGCGTTTTTCATCGGGCTGGTCATCGGCGGCGTCTACGGCGCGTTCACGCTCGCGCTCGGAAAAAAGGGCCGCAAGGACCACTTCGCGTTCGGGCCGTGCCTCGCCGTAGGAATCTTCGCTTCCCTACTCTCGGGAGAACGTATCATAGACTGGTATTTCTCTACATTCTAGAGGTAATCGTTGACGGCCTGCTTCGTCTCCGCATACAGCCGCCTGAACAGATCGACGTCGCCGTCGTTCGGAACGCCGCCACCGCGCAGCTGCTCCATGAGCACGACGCTCGCGTCGAAAAACGCTATGAGCGAAAGGTTGCCCGCCACGCCCTTGGCCGTGTGGACTATCTTGCCGGCTTCTTCGTAGTTTTTCGAGGATATGGCGGCGTCAAAGCCATCCATATCCACGCTCGACTCAAATTTTTCAAGAAGCCTGCGATAGAGTGATTCGTTACCGCCCACGCGAGCCGTTCCGCCGGCCGCGTCTATATATACTGTGTCCGCTCCGCCCATAAACAATACCTCCTCAGCGATCAGTCCCCTAAATGGGAGCAAGGAATACTCCTTCTCTCTTGATTATTATAATATATCACAAGAAAGAATGACAGACAAAAAAGCCGCCGTGACCTTAATAATATAATCGAGACTACTCAACGGTCGCGATAGTTTTGATGCAGTCCGGGCCCAAGGCCTATTTTGGCTCACCGGAGCGTACTCAGACGTACGTGAGGAAGCCAAAATCGGCCTTGGGCCCGGAATGCGCAAAAATAGCGTGACCGTTTAGTAGTTACCTATACGATCTCTTTTGATATGGCAATGCGCAGGGCATCCATACTATTGTCAGCGCCGAGCTTCTCATATACGACCTGCAGCATGGCCTTGACCGTGTTGACGGAGACGCCCCTGTATGTGGCGATCTCCGTGCGCGAGAGCCCCTGCGACATATCCCGCAGGATCTCCTTTTCCTTCAGCGTCAACGGCACGTCGCTGTTTTTGCCGACGTCCTGCCTGTATTTTGACTTCACGTGTGCCACGCGCTTTGCGTATGTAGCCGACTTGCTGCGGATCGTGTCGAGCCACTCCGTGGGGATGCCGCAGTCCTCGCCGCGCAATGCGGCGCCCGCGAGGGAGCGCATGTTGTTGCCCATCTCGATGAACGGCATATCAAACGCGTTCGGGGCGGACAGCTCGTACCCGCGCCTCAACGCGTCTATAGCGCCGTCCCTGTCCTTGTGGTTGTACAGGCATATCGCCTCGCTCACAGCCATGCCTATCTGGCCGATCATGTACTTGCGGACGCCGTAAGACCGTGGCCTACTGTCCAGAAACGCAAGCGATACATGGTACTTCTTTTCGACAAAGTAATATTTCATTTTGGCTATGTCCTCGAGTCCCATGAAGTACGCCTCAGAGTCCGGCGATACAAAATCACTCTTGATCCACGGCACGACATTGTCGATCTCGCCGATAGACGCGTAGTACCAACTGAATACTATCTCCTGTTGCAGATACTCCACATAGGAGTCCGCCCTCTTTACGAGCTCGTCGTACTGCTCGAGCACCTCACCTATCTTTGAGTACCTGCCCCGGCACAGATTCATGCGCAGGAGCAAGAAGAGCGCCCGGCCCTCGGCGTACGACTGCCCGGCCTCCCGGGCCTTCATGCAACACTGTATGGCGTACCTTTCGCAAGCCGTCATGTCGCCGCGGTAATAAGCGATCTCCGACATGGTGAGATCGTCCGAGCCGTACATGCAACCTCCAAGAATCCGCGAGGAATACGGTATCGACCTCGATAGCTCCGCGACCAGCTTTTCCGGATCCCCTTTCCTGTTGTTGCCCACAAGGCAGGAGTATGGCATGATCTGCGCGTTCACCGTGCCGATGGAATCCTCGATGCCGGCCTCCTTCATATACTCGTCCGCTTTCTTGAAATGCTCCGAAAAACCGTATTCCCCGCTGTCCGTGGCCTTGAATATCTTCGCGAAGCCTAGATTGCAGTACAGCCATATGAGGACTACCGCATTCTCCCCGGCCAGCTTCCGCGCTTCAAGATCCGCTATGAACTGCCCGCACTTCTCTATCCCCTCGTCTATCCTGCCAAGCGCGAGCAAAATCCTCGTGTAGAGCACCCGGGCGTGGGGGTTTTTGTCAAATACATCCGGGCCGGCCCTCTCGAATATGCCGAGCAGGTAGGCGCCTGCCCGGAAGTCTATATGGGGATTCATGGATCTGGCCACGTCGACCACCGCATTGTAGTCCCCTATCTTCTCGTAATACCCGATGGCCTCCAGCCTGTAGCCGTTGCCGGAGCACCACTGCGCGGCCGCCCTATACGTTTCCACCCTCTCCTCTTCGGTCAGAAGATCGGGCTTGCCCCACAGATATTCGAGGAACATATGATGGATATGGTACGAACTCGTATACGCATCGTAACGTATCATCGAGGTTCTCTTCATTGCTTCGGATATGAGCCCGGCGCCCACGGGGAGCGATTCGATCATGGCGTGCGACAGGTGGTCGAGAAGAGAGAGCTTGGCGTAAAACTTCTTCATCTCATCCGGCAAATCCTCGAAGAACCTGTCGTCGATACTCTTTGACATATTGCGGTTGATCACGTCGCGGATACGCTTGGCTGAGTCGGGGCGTTTCTTGACGAGCCTGCCCGCAAAGTTGATGAGATAGGCCAGCCCCTCGCTCGCGTTGTACACCTCGTCGACGAGGGAAGGTACGGCGTTGACCTCGATCATCGCCAGATAGTCCCCTACCTCCACCTTCGTAAACAGCAGGTCGCGCTCGTCGATGATCATGACGTCTTCGTCGGACGTCCCCACGTCGTACACAGATATGGTCTCTTCCCGGGATATGAAGATGTGCGACACGTCCGGCAGGGGGCTGTGCACGAGATTGAGCAGGAAAGCGATCACGTCGGGGTCGCTGATAAGATGCACATCGTCGAACACGAGCACATAGCTCTCGTTCGGCTTTAGCATATCCAGCACGATGTCATAACACATCTTGTATCGCTCGCCGACGCCCGGGAAGCCCATCGTGGCAAGTGCGCTTGCGTTTTCCCTATTGACCTGGGCAATGGCGCTGCATATGGTTTCCCACAGCCTCGAGGGGTGGTTGTCCGCTTCGGATAGCTGGACCCACCAGACATTGGCGTCGACGCCCATGAGATATGAACCCACCGCGCAGGATTTGCCGCAGCCCTCGCCTCCGTGTATGAGGGCGACGCTCTTTTCCATAGCCTCCGACAGAAGAGTGTCGATGCGCGGCCTCGACATGATAGAATGTTCTGAAACTTTATTTTTCAACGGCCCGTTTACTGCCCTCACCATCGGTAGTGTTTCTCCCTTTGCTTATAGACGCTACTTAATGCCTACACAATAAAGTATATGGTAGCGCTTCGCTGCGTGTCAACGGGAATGGAACGATATGCGGTGACTGTAGTAGTTTTGTCTATTTTGGGGGGTGTATTGCGACGCGCGGCAGCGGTATCAGTCCGCAAGCCCCTCGGCCAGCTCTTTCAACTGGGGGGATATATTATTCATCACCTCTATGAGCTGGGGATTGAACGTGCCGCACTCGCCGTTCATTATCATGTCGATAGCCTGCTCGTGCGTGAAAGCGTCCTTATAGACCCTCTTGCTCGTGAGCGCGTCGTACACATCCGTGATCGCAGCCGCCTGGGCCCATATCGGAATATCTTCGCCTTTCAGCCCGTCGGGATAGCCCTTGCCGTCGTACCGCTCATGGTGGTGGCGGCATATATCGTGGCAGTACCCGTAGTATTCCTCGTCCTGGAGCATGTCGAGCCTCTCTATGATCTCGCTGCCCTTCGTCGTGTGCGTCTTCATGATATCGTATTCCTCGGGCGTCAGCCTCCCCGGCTTCTGCAGCACCGCATCGGGGATGGCGATCTTACCCACGTCGTGCAGGGCCGAAGCGGAAGATATGAGCTCCAACTGCTCGTCCGTGATCGGGTACTTGTCCCTGAGATTCTTCAAAATCAACTTGATGAGCATGCGCGTACGCTTTATGTGCTTGCCCGATTCGAGGTCGCGAAACTCCACCGTCGCGGAAAGCGTGTCGATGAGCGACGAGTTCATCTGCTTGATGCGGCCTTCCTGGTTCAGCAGCTCGTTCTTTTGCTCCACGAGTTTGTCTTCGAGATGATTTTTGTAGACGTACAGGTCTATGACGTTCGCCACGCGCTGATTGACTATCGAGGAGTTGAACGGCTTGTGGATCACGTCCGACACGCCGAGGCTGTAGCTTTCGAGCGACATCTCGTCGTCGTCCTCGCTCGTGATGAGTATGACTGGTATGCTGTTGATCTTCCCGCTCATATTCATGGCCTTCAGGACGCCGAACCCATCCATTACAGGCATGACCATATCGAGAAGCACTATAGCTAGATTAGAATCGTCGTCATCAATGATTTCAAGCGCCTCCTTACCGTTTGAGGCCTCTATGACCTCATACCTGTCGGAAAAAAGCGCTGAAATAATCATGCGATTGACGTCGATATCGTCAACGACCAATAGCCTTAACTTCTTTGCCAAAACAACCTCCGCACCACGTACCCGGCACAATCATCCGCCGCGTATATTACCTTACTTACTTATTATCGGGCTACCGGGCGCCCCGTGTCAACTGCCGCGCCATTCGTTTTTCACGCGGTTCATGCGCCTTTCGGCCTCGCTCTGTGCGATCGACTCCCGCTTGTCGTACAGCTTCTTGCCTCTCGCCACCGCGATCTCGACCTTCGCGAGCCCCCTGTTGTTCAGGTAGACCCTGAGCGGCACTATGGTGAGGCCCTGCCTGTCCGTCCGCACGGTCAGCGTCGCTATCTCCTTCTTGTGCAGGAGCAGCCTGCGCGCGCGCATCGGATCGACGTTGTTGATATTGCCGTGCTCGTACGGGCTGATATTCATCCCGATGAGCATCGCCTCGCCGTCCTGCACCCTGACGTAGCTCTCCGCGAGGCTCGCCCGCCCCGCCCTCAGCGACTTTATCTCCGTTCCGGTCAGCTCGACGCCGGCCTCGATCTTTTCCTCTATGAAATAATCGTGCCGCGCCGACCTGTTTGAGGCCAACACTTTAGGGCCCGTCTTCTTATTCTTACCCATTGCACACGCGAATAAACGCCTTTACCTGAATTTTGCCGATATATTTCTGATTCGCACACATAGATTTTTACCCGCTCTTGCCATGGTTCTATTAGTATAACATATACAGGCGTTTTTTTGGCCAAATAACGGAGTCCGGCCGGCGGAGGCAAAGGCCATGATGCGGTGTGGGAGTCTTGCCTGTCAGCCCGCCGGGCGCCGCGCGCGGACAATCACTTCAAGGGGCCGAAATCCGCGAACGGGAACACCCTGAATATCGCCTTGCCGATGAGCTTGCTCTTCGAGATGAAGCCCACGGACGGATCCCGGCTGTCCCGGCTCGACTGCCTGTTGTCGCCGAGCAGGAACAGGTCGCCCTTTGGCACCGTGATCTCCGGCATCTGGCCGTCTGTGTAGTCGTCCTTGATGTAGGGCTCGTCTATGGGGTCGTTGTTCACGTATACGACGCCGTCGTGTATCCCCACCGTGTCGCCCTCCACCGCTATGACGCGCTTTATGAGGTTTTTCGTCGTGCCGTCGTCGCTCTCAAGCTCCGAGTGGAACACGACTATATCGCCGCGCTCCGGCGAACCGCCCAGATTGTACGCCTGCTTGCTGAGGAATATATAGTCGTTGGGATGCAGCGTATCCTCCATCGAATGCTCTTTTACGATAGTAGGCTTGATAAACTGCATTATGATGATCGCTATCGCGACCGCTATCGCTATGTCCCTGACCCATACCCACAGATTCTTACTCATTTGTTTCCCTTGCCACTCCTCATCACCGTACCATTCCAAACCCATCAAAGGGCCAGACCCTGAACACCACACGCCCTCTCGCGTCGGAGAGCAGCGTATCCACCCTGTCGTCGCGGCTGTCAAGCGCGTCCCTCGGATCGTCGTTGAGCACGAACACCTCGCCGGCGCCGACCTTGCGGATCCCGGAATCATCGCCCTGCGCCGGCGCGCCCGTGGAAGCCGCCTCACCCTTTGGCGCGGCCTCGCCGGCGTCGCCACTGGCGGCGAGCCCATTCAGCTTTTCGCCGTTCCGGTATATCCCGTCGGGCCGTATGTCCATCCTGTCGCCCGGAAGCCCGGCCACGCGGGCGAAGCGATACGACCTCTCGTCAGATCCTCCGCCTGACCCGGCCTGCGCGCCCTCCGGCGCGAAGCTCCGTTTGAAGCACAGCACGTCGCCGTACTGAGGGAGCCTGGCGTCGTAGTAATCGCGTTTCGCTATTATCACGACATCCCCGTCGTTCAGAAGCGGAGACATATTATCGCCGTGCACCCTCACGGGCGCGACGAGAATAAATACGATGATGGCCGCCACGATGGCGAGCATATACGGCCTTCTGCCGCCGGCAAAAAACCTGCGAGCGCCTGAGGCGTTCTTATCCGTCATAACCCTCTTAGTATATCATACGCGCAGCAAATCCGTCACGCCCGTGAGCCTGCCCGGAAGCGGGCTTTCCATCACCGCGCCCGTCAGGTATTCGAGCGAGCCAAATCCCTCCTCAACGACGAGCCTGTGAGCGTGCAGGAATTGGGACTCGAGCCCGTAGCGCGCTGCGAACAGCGCGTTGACGCGCCTGTCGCCGTACTTGGGGTCGCCGGCGACGGGATGCCCCGCAGCCGCGAGATGCGCCCTGATCTGGTGCGGCCGCCCCGTGACGAGCCACACCTCGGCGAGCGTGTACGACACATCGTTCGTGTAGGACACAGGGGGACGGTTCTTCTGTGTCCTTGTCGCCCGCGCCCCCTGCGTTCCCCTCACCTGTGTCCTCCGGAATATCTCGACAGGGCGCACGACGGTCTTCGACGGCTTCCCGTCTTCCGATATGACGACCCTGTTGCTGCCCCGGTCTTTCAGGATGCCGCCGTCGAGCGTCATCTCCTCGTCTATAGCCCCAAGCACGAGCGTCAGGTAATATTTTCGCACGGCGTCCTCCGACGCTATCATGCGGCTGAAATCGCGGACAGCCTGCGGGTTCTTGCCGAACACGACGAGCCCCGTCGTGTTGCGGTCGAGGCGGTTGACGGGGGACGGCGTGAACACGGGCGCCCCGGTCGGATCGTACTCGCCCCTGTCCGCCAAGTAGCCGACTACCTGATTTACGAGCGTATCCTTCTTCTCACGCTCGTCCCCGTGCGTGAGCAGGCCGTAGGGCTTGGAAACGGCGAGGACATTCCCGTCCTCGTAGCAGACCTTGAAGCGGATCCTCGGGCGCGGGCGGGCGCCGCCCGAATCCCGGCGCGCGAGCTCGTCCACGCGCGCGTCGTCAATGTGCAGGACAAGCTCATCCCCCTCCTCAAGCATATAGTCCACGGCCTTACGCCCGCCGTTAATTTTAACGTCCTTCCTTATAAAGCGATAGATAAGGCTCAGCGGCGCGGCGCGCAGATACTTTTTCAGGAAGCGGTCAAGCCGCTGCCCCGACTCGTTCGACGTGATGGTGAATGTTCTCATGATATACATTGTAACATTGTAACGCGCCATCGGGGCGTTGCGTGGGCGCAAAATTATTGATATAATGCAGGCATTATGCAAAATAATATTGAAATCAGGCCGTTTGTGCCAAAACCGGAAACACCCGGCGCGCTGTATAGGCGTGAAGTCAAATCACAGCTCATGAAGGTGGTGCTCGTAGTAGTCGCGTACCTCTTCATACAGCTCATCATAACCGGCGTCATCGAGGCCGTCATCATGTTCTCGTCCGGCGCCATGAACAATATGGTGCAGGGAGCGATGGGCGCGGCAAGCGGAGGCCAGATCGACATGGGCAATCTGGTGGAGTCCTCCACGGCTTCCGCACTGGAGGTGATCTCTAAGTACACAGGGCTTATCTCAATAATAAGCGCCGTAGCGAGCCTGCCCATCTTCCTCATACTGCGCGGCAGGCGCATGTTCACGACGGACATCGCAGAGTCGCACGCGCCGCTGTCCGGGCTGTCGTTCGTGAAGCTGTGGGTGATAGCGATGGGCGCGCAACTCGTCTTCGATGTGTGCGCGCAGCTGCTCAACTCGCTTCTCGGGTCGTCGGGGCGCTCAGCGACGGAGCTGCTCGACCAGTCGATGCAGATACTACAGACGCCCACGGGATTGCTGTATATCTGCATAGTCGGGCCGATCGTCGAGGAGCTCATATTCCGGGGCGCGGTCATGCGGAGCCTCGAACGCTTCGGGCTGAACTTCTCGATATTCATATCCTCTCTCATATTCGGGCTGTTCCACATATTCACGGTGCAAGCGGTATTCGCGTTCTTCATGGGCCTCATACTCGGCTACATAGCGAGCCGCTACTCCATCAAGTGGTCAATACTCGCGCACATCCTCATCAACTCGGCCGCGACGGGCATGAGCGTGCTCGGTTCGCTCGGCGGCGAAGGCGGATTCGCCGTCTATGCCGCGTACCTGATACAGCTGGCCTTCTTCGTGTGCGGCGTCATCCTGCTCATAGTAGAGCGCTGGCGCTTCGCGGAGCAAAGAAAGGTAGGCGCGCCCCTGAGGATACCCGGCTCGCCGGAAAACACGGGGGCGGCCCTGTGGCGAGCGGCCTTCACAAGCGTACCGCTGCTGATCTTCATAGTGGTAACGTTTGGCGCGGGCATAGGGATGATAGCGGCCCCGACATTCAGCATTCCCGGCTTCTCGTAAGAGCGTCGCGAAAAAATCCAGATCAATGAGACGCGCGTGGCTGGGAGCCACGCGCGTCGTCGTCTGTGTAGTAATTGAAATCCGTCAGACTGCGGCCTCGGCCTTGCCGCCGTTGCCGAGCACGTTGACGATCTTGCGCTTGACCATCTGCTTGATCGCTTCGCGCGCCGGCTTCAGATACTGGCGCGGGTCGAAATCCGCCGGATGCTCCGCGAAATACTCCCGCACCGTAGCCGTCATCGCGAGCCGCAGATCAGAGTCAATGTTGATCTTGCACACCGCGCTCTTGGCCGCCTGCCTCAGCATATCCTCGGGGATACCTATGGCGTCCGGCATATTCCCGCCGTACTTGTTGATCTTCTCGACGAACTCGGGGATGACCGACGACGCGCCGTGCAGCACGATCGGGAATCCCGGCAGACGCTTCGTGACCTCTTCGAGTATGTCAAACCTGAGCTGCGGGATGTGTCCGGGCTTGAACTTGTAAGCGCCGTGCGACGTGCCTATCGCTATCGCGAGCGAATCGACGCCCGTCTTCTCGACGAACTCCTGCACGAGCGCCGGATCCGTATACGAATGGTTCTCGACATGCACATCGTCCTCGATCCCCGCAAGCTGGCCGAGCTCGCCCTCGACGGCCACGCCGCGCTCGTGCGCGTATTCCACGACCTTGCGCGTCATCTCGATGTTCTCGTCGAAGGGATGCGCGCTGCCGTCGATCATGACGGACGTGAACCCTCCGTCGATGCAGGACTTGCACGTGTCAAAGTCCGGGCCGTGATCGAGATGTACGCAGATGGGGAGGTTCGTGTCCTCTATCGCCGCTTCTATGAGCTTCATGAGATAGACGTGCTTCGCGTATTTGCGCGCGCCGGCCGACACCTGCAGGATGAGCGGGGCGCCCTCTTCCTTCGCCGCCTCCGTGATACCCTGTATGATCTCCATGTTGTTCACGTTGAAAGCGCCGATGGCATACCCGTTGTCATAGGCGTCCTTAAACATCTTCTTGCTTGTTACGAGTGGCATAATAGTACCTCCTTTTAGCCAAACCGAATTCAGATCACTCATCCGACACGCGTCAAAAACGCGCTCGGCATATATCGTTTCCGTACGCCGTAAACGGAGATAGACATGCTCCGGAAAATATTCGGACGTATCAGGCAGTAAGTTTTTTGACGATGTCGGCGACGCTCGTGCCCGGGACTATCTCGAACGTGCCGGCCTTGAGCTTCGTTTCCGCGTTTTGCGCCGTCAGCTCGTTCAGGAAAGCCTCCGACGATTCGACGAGCCCCGACGACGCGAGGTCATCTGCTACTGTACTCGCGGCGGATCCCACCTCGACGGTAAACTCTATAGACTCCCCATCCTCGACGGGGGCTTCCCCGTCTGTCGCCTCCCCGTCGGGATCGAGGGCTTCGCCACCATCGACAGGCGTCTCGCCTGCCACTTCGCCGCCCTCAGGCGGCGGCGTTTCGACGACCGCCCCTTCCGAGGTCTCCACATCGGGGGCGGGAAGCTCCTCACCCGCCGCGACCGCGGGCGACGCGCCATCGTCGCCTTCGTCCGAGCCCATGATAGCGTCAACGCGCGACCAGATGATGATGGCCGCCGCCGCTATTATTATGATCGCAATCAAAATATCGCTTTTATTATAAAGAAAATTCCTCATATGCTCCTACTATACCACATCGTGAATTACGAAACAATAACATAATTTTACGATTTCTCATATACTATTATGACCTTTTTGTAACGCGATCGAGCCGGTTCTCGCGATCTCGAGTATCTTGTACTTGGACAGAAGGTCGATCAATAGATTGACGCGGTCGGTATTGGCGTCGAACTCCACCATGAGCGTCGTGTGCGATATGTCCACGATCTCGCACTGCATGATCTTCGCTATGTCGATGATCTCGCCGCGCTTCTTTTCGTCGACGCGCACCTTGATGAGCACGAGCTCGCGCACCGTGATATCACCCTCCGGCAGGATGCGCACCTTCTTGACGTCAATGAGCTTGTCGAGCTGCTTCGTGACCTGCTCCGCGATGTAGTCGTCGCCGTCCACGATGATAGTCACGCGCGATATTTTCACGTCGTCCGTCGGCCCGACGGCTAGGCTGTCTATGTTGTAGCCCCTCCTCGCGAAGAGCCCGGATATTCTGTACAGGACGCCCGCCTTGTTGGCGACGAGGGCCGAAATAGTATGCTTCATTGCTTTCTCCGAGTAGTTTCGATTTAATTTTTGAGCAGTAACTAATTCACAGGTCGACGGTCCAGCCGTATGTGTCGGGGAGGCGGCCGCTCTGTATGCCCGTGATACCGTCGTAGAGCCTCTGCGACAGGTCGCCTATCTTGCCGTCGTTTATCACCATGCTCCTGTCTTTCCACCGGAGCTCGCCTACGGGGCTTATCACGGCGGCCGTGCCGGAGGCGAAGACCTCGGACAGCTCTCCCGCGTCGTACGAATCGAACACCTCTTCTATCGTAAACCGCTCCTCCTTGACGGGGACGCCCCAGCCGTCAAGCAGCGTGAGAACCGAATCGCGCGTGACGCCCGGAAGTATCGTGCCGCCGAGCGGCGCGGTCAGTACCTCGCCGTCCATCACGAAAAACGCGTTGGACGTGCCTATCTCCTCCACGTATTTCCTTTCAGCCCCGTCAAGCCACAGTACCTGCGTGAACCCGAGCGCGTGCGCTTTCATCTGGGATTTCAGGCTTGCCGCGTAGTTGCCGCCTATCTTCGCGTAGCCCGTGCCGCCGAGCGCGGCGCGCGTGTATTCGTCCTCGACGAAGATGCGCGTCGGCGCGAGGCCTCCCTTGTAATAAGGCCCGACCGGTGAAATAATGATAATGAATTTGTATTGTCTTGACGGCCTGACACCGAGGAAAGGCTCCGTGGCGATGACGAACGGCCGGATGTAAAGCGACGTGCCGTCGTAGTCCGGCGCCCAGTCCCTGTCGACGTCTATGAGCGCGCGCATGGCGTCGACATAGAACCCCTCGTCTATACGCGGGATGCAGAGGCGGTCGCTCGTGCGCGTCGTGCGCTTCGCGTTCATGTCGGGGCGGAAGAGCTTCAGCCCCCCGTCCACCGTCCGGTACGCCTTCAGCCCCTCGAACATCTCCTGCGCGTAGTGGAACACCGCCGCCGCGGGATCGAGGCAGATCGGGGCGTACGGCTCTATCCTCGCGTCATGCCAGCCCTCGCCCTCATCGTAGTCGAGTATAAACATATGGTCCGTGAAAACATCCCCAAATCCGAGAGAGGCCGGGTCGGGCTTTGCCTTGGGGTTTGGATTTTTTGTTATGCTGATCCCATACTTCATCGGCGTTTCCATAACTCTCTCTCTGGCTCGTCGCGAGCCGCCACAGTTCATCCGACAGATCGTGAACAATTATATCACATGGAGGCCCTCACAGCACGTAGTTCAGATACTCGCCCGTGTACGATTTTTTGTTTTTCGCTAATTGTTCGGGCGTGCCTGTCGCTATGACCGTGCCTCCCCTATCGCCGCCCTCGGGGCCGAGGTCTATGATGTGGTCAGCCTGCTTGATGATGTCGAGGTTGTGTTCGATCACGACGACCGTGTTGCCCGCGTCCACGAGGCGCGACAGCACGTCCACGAGGCGCGCGACGTCCGCGAAATGCAGGCCCGTCGTCGGCTCGTCGAGTATGTACATCGTGCGTCCCGTGCCGCGCTTGCTCAGCTCCGTCGCGAGCTTGACGCGCTGCGCCTCGCCGCCCGAAAGCTGCGTCGAGGGCTGGCCGAGCTTGATATAGCCGAGGCCGACCTCCTCGAGCGTCTGAAGCTGCCTCGTGATCGTCGGTATGTTCGCGAAAAACTCAAGCGCTTCCGACACGGTCATCTCGAGCACGTCGTAGATGTTCCTGCCCTTGTATTTCACCTCAAGCGTCTCGCGGTTGTAGCGCCTGCCCTTGCAGACCTCGCACGGCACGTAGACGTCGGGCAGGAAGTGCATCTCTATCTTTATGATGCCGTCGCCCTTGCACGCCTCGCAGCGGCCGCCCTTCACGTTGAAGCTGAAGCGGCCCTTGTTGTAGCCGCGCATCTTCGCCTCGGGCAGCTGCGAGAACAGGTCGCGTATGGGCGTGAACAGGCCCGTGTACGTCGCGGGGTTTGAGCGCGGCGTCCTGCCTATCGGCGACTGGTCGATGTCTATGACCTTGTCGATATGTTCGAGGCCCTCGATGTCGTCGTGCGCCCCCGCGGACACACGCGCCCTGTTGACGCGCCGCGCGAGCGACTTGTAGAGTATCTCGTTCACGAGCGACGACTTGCCGGAGCCGGACACGCCCGTGACGCAGATGAACTCGCCGAGCGGGAAGTCCACGTCTATGTGTTTCAGATTGTTCTCGGACGCGCCGACCACGCGGATGGATTCC
The DNA here is from genome assembly GCA_031266795.1 of Eubacteriales Family XIII. Incertae Sedis bacterium. GTDB lineage: Bacteria > Bacillota > Clostridia > Peptostreptococcales > Anaerovoracaceae > JAIRPC01. The sequence goes on along the minus strand of JAISAI010000099.1, from coordinate 5,464 downwards.
CCGTTGCCCGGCCTGCGCGAGCCCGGCGTCTCTATGCGTTTCTTGCCGGAGAGGTACTGCCCCGTGATGGACTTCTTGCACTTCTTTATCTCGTCGGCCGTGCCCTCGGCTACGAGATAGCCGCCGTGCACGCCCGCGCCCGGGCCCACGTCTATGATGTGGTCAGCCGCATGCATCGTCTCCCAGTCGTGTTCGACGACGAGCAGCGTGTTGCCGAGATCCGTGAGGTCGCGCAGCGTCTTCAGCAGCTTGCTGTTGTCCCTCTGGTGCAGCCCTATGCTCGGCTCGTCGAGTATGTACATGACGCCGACGAGCGACGAGCCGATCTGCGTCGCGAGCCTGATACGCTGCGCCTCGCCGCCGGACAGCGAGCCGGCCGCGCGCGACAGCGTCAGGTATTCGAGCCCGACGTTCACGAGGAACGTGAACCTCTCGCGTATCTCCTTCAATATCTGCTTCGCGATGGCCTCGTCCGTCCTGCTCAGCTTCAGCCCGTTCACGAACACGAGCGCGTCGCGCACGGACATATCGGACAGCTCCGCGATATTCTTGCCACCGACCGTGACGGCGAGCACCTCGGGCTTCAGCCTCTTGCCGCCGCAGGCCTCGCAGGGCTCGAGCTGCATGTACTGCTCGATCTTCTCCTTCATGTAGTCGGACGTCGACTCGCGGTAGCGGCGTTCGAGATTTGTCAGCACGCCCTCGAAAGCGTGATCCATCTTCGTGACGCGCCCCGTCGAACGGCTCTTGTAGGTGTAATGTAAGTGCCGCCCGTCAGTCCCGTAGAGGATCTCGCGCCTGAACTTCGCGGGGAGGTCGTTCCACGCTTTGCTCTCTATATCGACGCCGTGCTCGGACGCGAGCGCGTTTATGATCTGCCGGTAGTAGCCGACGAACTCCATGTGCGCGAACACGCCCGTGAGCGCCCCCTCGGGTATCGTCTTTTCGGGCTGCGTGATGATGAGCTCGGGGTCGATCTGCTGGATGTAGCCGAGGCCGTTGCATACGGGACACGCGCCGAACGGGCTGTTGAACGAAAACATGCGCGGCTCGAGCTCCTCGATGCTGACGCCGTGCTCGGGGCACGAGAGCTTCGTAGAGAGGACTTTTTCTTCTTCGTAGATAATGCCCGCACCGCTCTGACTCCCATCCTTCTTGACTTTTTTTGACGCGGTCTCGCGTCCGTTTCTATTATTCCCGCCATCATCACCCGCGCCACCCTCGCCGTCCGGCGCCTTGTACTGGATGTGCGCGATGACGAGGCCCTCGCCGTGCGCGATGGCCGTCTCGACCGACTCGCTCACGCGCGACTCCACGCCGGGCTTTACGACGATGCGGTCGACGACTATCTCTATCGTGTGCTTGTACGTCTTCGCGAGCTTGATCTCGTCCTCGCCGAGCGTGTTGATGACGCCGTCGACGCGCACGCGCACGAAGCCCTCGCGCTGTATCGCGGACAGCACCTTCTCGTGCGTACCCTTGCGCTGCCTCACGACGGGGGCGAGCAGCGTCACGCGCGTATCCTCGCCGAGCGACATGAGGTAGTCGACGATCTGGTCGACGGTGCGCCCCTCGATCTCGCGCCCGCATACGGGGCAGTGCGGCACGCCGATGCGCGCGTACATGAGGCGCAGATAGTCGTGGATCTCCGTGACGGTGCCGACCGTCGAGCGCGGGTTGCGGCTCGTCGTCTTCTGATCTATGGATATGGCCGGCGACAGGCCCTCGATGTACTCGACGTCGGGCTTGTCCATCTGCCCGAGGAACTGCCGCGCGTAGGCGGACAGGCTCTCGACGTAGCGCCGCTGGCCCTCGGCGTATATGGTGTCAAACGCGAGCGACGACTTCCCGGAGCCGGACAGCCCCGTGATAACGACAAATTTGTCGCGCGGTATGCGCACGTCGATGTTCTTCAGATTGTGTTCGTTCGCGCCCTTGACGTATATGTCCTTTGCCATTCGTTTTCCTTCAATAACTGCTGCTAGATCCCGTTGTAATTGTCCCATCTCCAACGCAAGAAATCCCTGTTTATTGTATCAGGGATCACTATCTTGGGAGGGAACGCGCCATAATCCATGCGAGCCCTCTTTGACAAATCCACAGCACCGTCCCCTGATATCCGTAAGTGGCCGGAATCAAACAAGATATGCACATCGACCCGCATCGGGAGCCCGTTGGCTATAGTATCATCCCCATGATATTTGTATGGTTTGATATGCGCCGCTTCCAGAACTTCCGGCATAGTCACATTTGTGATAACGCATCGTTCATAAGCACTCAAGACGTCCTTCCTGAATCTCGCCTGATTTGGCCTACGCTGTGCATTTTGAACCCTCTTGCGTTCGACTTCGGGAATGGCTTCTGTCTTCCTGATCAAGCCGAGTGCTGCTTGTATCGTTTCATTGGGAATACCTCCTGAAATGATCTCTTTGATTTCGGCGTCTAGTCCGTAATTGTACTTGTATCGTTCGGATATACGATATGTGTCACCAATTTTAGTTATATATCCATAATTGCTAAGGAACAAGAGATATTCTCTTGCAATTCGTGAATCATTTGAACTTGGCGTAAAGTCAGGCCAATCGGAAATACTTATCTCGTCATGCCTGTATGCCAAGATAAAATTGACATAATCAGATAATTCCGCTTTATTGCCTGAAAGTGGGATGACGATACGAATAAGCTCCTCTACGGATATAGAATCCTCTTCTTCCTTTTTCAGTTGTTGAAGGATTTCAAGAATAAGCTTGAGTGGATTGATTTTAATGCCATGTTCTCTCCACTTTTCAACTTCGCCTTTCGTTTGGATGGTGCTATTCGGTAGTGTGAAAGTCCTGATAATAACCGCAGCAAATTCCGCTTGCGAAATATTATGGTCAGCAACGCTTCTTCCGAAATCTGTCAGTTCGATTACCCCGGAGCGGCCAGGGGATATCAGGTGGAGCGCTTTCCAATATTGGCCCGAATTGCGAATCAAATTTCTCTCTCCGTGACGATCCGCCAGATTGATGCCAACAGAATCGCTGATATCCCTCGACAGTTCAGCCAACTCAGCCCCAAATTCATCGGAACTGTATTTTAGCCCTTTTCCTTCACTTTCAAGTTTCCTCATCCTGAATAATACACCAAGCAGAACCACCGGGTCATTAAGCCCCTCCGTGCATTGTAAACTTGCCCATTTCCATTTGAAACCTGGAAACGGCATCTTTGGTTTAAAATCAATATCGAGCATCAACATCCCCCCATTTAAAACTGTTTCGCTATGTGGTATGCCAACAACGGGGGCACCGCATTTGCAATCTGCCTGTAAATAGAGGAACGGGAACCCCGAAACTCGTAATCCAACGGGAAGCTTTGAATTGCCGCCAATTCCCTGCATGTCATCCTGCGCGTATTGCCCGGATGCGGAAGAACAACAACTCCGCCCCTGTCATCCCCGCGCCCTGTTACTGTCGGAGCGGGCTTGTTGGCGTCAATAATCCGGTGTCCGAGGTATCCATTAAAATTGATTTTGTACTTTGAATACTCGTGATTGGGTAATCCGTTTGGAGAATCGGGATCAGGGATGCCTTTAAACGCTTTATTGACAGATACCCATAAACTGGTGTCTCCATCAGGGGCGTTCGAATGGGTAGAACGTGGAAAATCAAAGCCCTTCTTGATACCTTTTTGCACACCTACGATGAATACACGCTCACGCTTTTGTGGTACGCCATAGTCCGCAGCATTGAGTAAACGATAATCCACTTCATATCCAAGAGATTTGAAATCATCGAGAATCAATTGAAATACAGCGCCTTTGCCAAGGCTAAGTATCCCCTTCACATTTTCTGCGAGAAAATATTTCGGATGCTTGTCAGCAATCACCCTTATCAATTGCTTATAAAGCCCGTTCCGCTCATCGGCAATATGTCGCTTTATATTCGCGACTGAAAAACCTTGGCACGGAAATCCACCAATCACGATATCAGCATATGGAATGTCTTTGGAATCAATGTTGTAAATATCGTCATTGACGATATTACTGCCGATGTTCTTTCTATATGTTTCTACTGCATCGTCGTAACAATCGTTCGCCCAAATAATACTGTGGCCGGCCATGATAAATCCCAGATCTAAGCCACCAGCGCCGCTAAATAGCGATATTACCCGCATCGTAAGACTCCTTGAACGACAAGAGCGAATCCGCCCTGTTCAACTCCTCACCCATAAGCCTTCCAAATGCCACAGGCACAGCGTTGCCTATCTGCCTATAACACGAACCGAGTTTACCGAAAAATTCAAAGTCATCAGGGAATGTTTGTACTGCGGCGCTTTCCCTTATAGTCAAGCGCCTTTTCCCATTATAGTGGGGTATAGCGCATACGCCGCCCTTGCCATTGCCGCGTGCAAGGACGGTAGGTGAAGGCTTATCAGGATCGGTTTGCCTGTGGCCTGTGAAATTTCTGTATTCGACCTTGTATGATGAGCATACATGGTTAAGGACATCATTAGGCTCGTCGGGATCAGGAAATCTATCTATGGCTTCACGAATCGATATCCATGGCGCGGGGCTTCCCTTTTTTGAATGTGTCTGCACCGGCAAAGACAAGACCATCGAATCCGCAATATCAATCCGTTGCCCGAGGATCACAACGCGTTGCCGGGTTTGCGGGACACCATAGTCAGCCATGTTCAATTTATTGACACTGACCAAATAACCCACATTTTGAAAGTCATTTACGATACGTTTTATTATTGACCCTCCGTCAAGACTGAGAATCCCTTTCACGTTTTCTGCGACAAAAAACCTGGGTTGGACAATTGTAATAGCCTTGCAGAAAGCTTTATAAAGCTGGTTGCGTTCGTCGTCGATACCCCTGTTGAGATTTGCCATAGAAAACCCTTGGCACGGGAATCCGCCTACGACCACATCGGCAGATGGGATCCCATCAAAATCAATTTCATTGATATTGGCAAAAACGATATTGGTATCAATGTTGCGCCTGTATGTTTTTACAGCGTCAGCATCAAAATCGTTCGCCCACACTATTCGGTGGCCGCCTTGCTTCAATCCGAGATCCAAGCCGCCCGCGCCGCTAAAAAGAGATACTATACGCACTAATTTCCTCCTGTGGTTTCCGACAATGAGTCATTTGCTCTTAGAAGAAAGTATATCATGTTGCGCACCCACACGCAAGGACATTTGTTTAGAATGTCTGTTTCGATGCGTGTGGGTATGTCTTATTGCACGAAATCAAGAGAAAGCAGTTTTAACAGTCAGAGTTATTTCAGGAAAATCACCCTCGTCCCTCTCGACCTATAAACTACCAACAGCGTTCGCGAAAGATATTCGCGAAAGATATTACCGCTCGTAGACGACCTTGCCGTCCATTATCGTCAGGTTTGTCTGGGCCTCTTTGATGGATTCGTAGTCTCCGGCGCGGGCGGCGGCGAATAGGTCGCGGTCTATTACTGCTATGTC
>JAISAI010000060.1 GCA_031266795.1 Eubacteriales Family XIII. Incertae Sedis bacterium | reverse complement strand
CGGCTGATGTCCACGCAGGCGCCCATATGCAGGATCGGCGGTATGCCGACGAGGGTGCAGACCCGCTTCAGCCCGTCGCCGCACAGCTCTTTCGCGTCCTTGTTCATGAGGCCGGCCTTTGCCGCAGCCTGCGCCGCGCAGCCCGTCGTCACGACGAGTATGTCGTGCTCCATGAGCGTGCGCATGATGTCGATATGCGAGTAATCGGGGCGCACCTTCGGGTTGTTGCAGCCGACCATCGCGACCGCCCCGCGCAGCACTCCCGCGCGTATCGCGTCGATGGCCGGCCGGTACGAGCCGCGTTTCTCTGTGGCGCCGTTCACGGTCTTGACGTCGTGGCTGTTCGTCACGTCGTCGAGCTCGAGGATGATCTGCTCGCACGGATAGCCGACGGTCGCCTCTTCCTTGTGTTCCGGTATGAATACTTTTTTCGGATCCCTGTTCGCGAAGTTGTCGATGGCTTCGATCACAAGGCTCTTGGCCTGCTCAAAAGCCGTTTCCGTCTCGAACTTCACATACTTTGATCCGGGGATGCGCGCTATGGGCGACGACGTGACGAATATGGTGTGGTAGCAGTCGGTCAGCGGGCCGAGCGCCGGGAATATGCACTGTACGTCGACGCACATCATCTCGATCGCGCCCGTCAGTACCGCGTTCTCCTGTTGCAGGAAGTTGCCGACCATGCGCACGCCGTGGCGCATCGCGACCTCGTTCGCCGTGCAGCACAGGCCCGTGATGTTGATGCCCTTCGTGCCTTTCTCCTTCGCGTAGTCCTTCATCTCCTGCGTCTCGGCCGCGAGCACCATCATCTCGGAGAAAGCGGGGTCGTGGCCGTGCACGACGATGTTCACCATGTCGGCTTCGAGGACGCCGAGGTTGCCCTCCGTCGCGCGCGCCGTCGGCGTACCGAACAGTATGTCGGAAAAATCCGTGCCGATCATGCTGCCGCCCCAACCGTCCGCCATGCCTACGCGCAGGCTCTGCCTCACGAGCGCGGGCGCGTCCGCCGTGTTCCCCATGTGTGTCATGTGCAGGGACGTACAGACCTCGCGGTCTATCGCGCGCGGCTCTATCTCCTGCTCCGCCCAGACCTTTTGCCGCTCGTCCGTCGCCCTCTTCAGGCAGTCGAGCGTACCGAAGGGCTTGCCAAATTCATTGAGCCCGTGCAGCGCGACGTCGTGCGCGACGTCGTATATATCGCGGTCCTCCGACTCGACGCCCCACTCGCGTGCTACGCGCTTGAGCTTCGATTCATCTCTTATCTTGAACTGGCTGTCCGGGCTCGACTTGAGCAGCGCGTGGGCTATCTCGCGCGCGTGGTCGGAGTGTGACGCCGAGCCGGCCGCCGCCATACGCAGGTAATGCCTGCCCGCGATGGCGTGGGCGTCGGCGCCGCAGATGCCGCGATCCGCCTTCGGCGTGATACGGCACGGCCCCATCGAACAGATGCGGCAGCACACGCCCGTCTCGCCAAACTTGCACTGCGGCTGCTGCTTCTCCTTGCGCTCCTGCCATGTCTCCGCGCCGGCCTCGCCCGCCATCTCGCACAGCTTAGCGGTATCGGCCTCAAGCTGCTCCACGGTCGTGAAATTGAGTTCTTCTTTTCTCACTGCAACACGCTCCTACACACAATTATTCCTATAATTATTCCGATAATAAAACCCTCGGATCGTCTTGGCTTAGGGTTACCGGAACAAAATCCGGTTCAATATCTCGTCGAACGCCTTGCGGGAGGGCGCGTCCGGCGGCAGCGTCACGGTCGGCCTGCCTGCCGAATCGTATTCGTACACCAAGGGATCTGCCGGCACGACGCCCGCGAGCGCGAGCCCCTGCTTCGCTATCTCCTCCGCGACGCCCCCGCTCAGGTCGTAAGCCCTGCCGTCCGCCTCATACTTGACGGCGTCGCCACCGAGCTCCTCCGGCGCCTTATTTACAATAAAATCTATGGATTTCGGCGTCAGTCCGAGCTCATGAGTCAGTTCCTGTATCCTGCCCGCGGCCTGGACCCCCCTGCGCGAGCAATCCGATACGATGAAAATCCTGTCGACGTGCGGCAACACGCCGCGGCTGAGGTGCTCCATGCCGGCTTCGTTGTCGACGACCAAGTAGCGGTAATTGTGCGCGTACTTCGCGATGTGGCTTTGAAGCAATCCGTTGACGAAGCAGTAGCAGCCCTTGCCCTGCGTGCGGCCCATGATGAGCAGATCGTAGTCGTCTTCCTCCGTGATGGCGGTCTGAAAACGCGAGTCGAGCCATTCCTGCTTCGACACGCCGGGAGGTATGGGGCTGTCTTCGTCCATGTCCGCGCCGTTGATCGTGTCGCGCAGCTCCGCGAGGGAAATGTCGGACTCGACGCCGAGCACGTCCGCGAGGTTCGCGTTCGCGTCCGCGTCTACCGCGAGGATAGGCGTGAGCCCCTCGCGGGCAAGCCTGTCTATGAGAAAACCGGACAGGGTGGTCTTACCCGTTCCGCCTTTACCTGTTATCGCAATGATTTCTGTCATAATAATATTGTAAGAAATCGACGCCGGGGTTTCAATCAGACGGATTCACGGTTTTCAGGCCGCCTCTTCGTACAGATTGTACGAGGGAAGCGCTGTTTCGTTCCATTTTCGTTGCTGTTCAAGGGTTTAATCGGCGTAAAGAGTCCCTCTTGTCCTTATCCGCCTGCTCGATCAATTCTAAGGACAGCAGCAGATACCACTTGTCGCCGAGCTTGTTAAAGTCGAGGCCCGTCAATGCCTGTATCCGCTCTATGCGGTAGATGAACGTGCTGCGCGCGACGAACAGATCCTTTGCGGCCTTGACCGAGTGCAGGTCGCTTTTCAGATAGACGGACAGCGTGTGGTAAAACTCCGTTTGGTGTTTCTCGTCGTAGGCTTTCAGGCGCAGCAGCTCCGGCGCGCAGACCATGGACGCGGGCATCGTTTCCGTGCACGTCTCGAGCAGGTACTGCTCCACGACATCGCGGAACATGCAGAGGTGGTCGTACTGCTTCACTTTTGGCCTGAGCTTGTTCGCTATGCCGGCTTGGGCGTAGTGCTGGAGGACGTGGCCAAACCCCGTGAAGACATCGCTCTTTCCCCCCGTCAGATTGTTGTCCCTGAGGAAATCCGCCATAGCTACGTCGACCGGCACGTCGCCGCCGCCCCGGGCCGTGAGATTGAACACGGCCACTATGCTGTCGTCATGCTCGAACACGCATTGCTCGTCGAAGAGGTCAGCGATGCGCGTCGTCATGAATCCGAGCGTCCGGTCATTTTTTTCGTGCATATAGGTGAATACGCGGTATATGACGAACTCGTCGTCCGGCCTCCAGCCGAAGCCGGGCATCTGCTCCTCTATGTATTCGCGGCTGTTGATCTCGCCTGACAGTATGTTTGCCATGAAGCCCGTCACGCTGAGCGACACGGCCGATTCCCCCGTCACGAGCCCGAGCGCGAGCCTGACGTAGTCGGCCAGATATTCGAGCAAGGCGCTTTCATGAGGCTGGATCTCGCGTTTGAGTTCGAGCAGCATGAGGCGGTATTTGAACTTGCCGCGCCTGAACAGATTGGCGCTGACTCCCGGCATATCGTTCGCCCGTAGGTACATGATGTTGCCCGACGTCGTCCCGACGACAGACCTGTCCCTCACGGAGTTCATGAGGAACGGCAGCTTCTCTTCGTTTAAGAGGGGGATGAGCGCCGGCGCGTCCGAAAATTCCGACGATGCGGCTGTGACCTTGAAATTGACGTCGTGGAGTATGAGCGGGTTGCCGAATATGCGCGTCCCGACGTCTATGAGCGCCTGTATGTCCGAGCTCGACGTGAGCACGCGGTGAAGCTCCGCGTCCCAGATGTCGTATTTCGTGAAGATGTCTTGGATGGCGCCGTGTATTTTTGACGTGGAAACCTTGCCCTTTACGAGTAAGGCCGACTCGAAGATTTCGGCGAGCGGAGTTGCGGCGTCCGTGTCCTTCGTAACCACGGCTCCGGGTATCCTTCCCGCCTCGCGGACAGCCTCAGCGCCCTCCGTCCCGCCGTCCGTCTCCATACCGCCGCTTTCTTCGGTCGCGTCCGCCTCTTCCGCCTCGTCTGCCGTTCCTGCGGCTTCGGCCGCTTCGGCGGCGTCCGCCGCCAAGCCCTCCGCGATCGCCTCGGCCGTATTCCGCGCGTCCTTGTCGGCTATCCAGATGCGGCCGGCTTCCGGCGTCCCGCCGGCGCGCAGGAACATCACATTCCCGAGCGACAGCCCGCAGGAGATTTCACCGAACGCTTCGACGGCGTAGATCTTGCCGAGCTCCTCATAGAGTATCCTCTCGCTGATTTTCATAGGAACAAGTATATCATGTATCTTGGATAGTTGGCCGCCGCAGTCCACTTCGTCGATCAGAGATCGACGAGGAAGAGGTAAATTGGTATGGGTTATTTTCGAGTGTCGTGGGTTGGCCGCCGGAGTCCACTTCGTCGATCAGGGATTACCCTATCTGCGAGACGGACTGGAAGCTCATTGCGTCCGTGAGCGTTATCTCGGCGCCTGGCTCTATTACGAGGAACTCGTCGCTTGGCCAGTCGCCTTCTATCAGCATACGGATCAATCTCAGGTCGCCGGGCAATACGTCTACGGGTATTCCCGTCGCTTTTGACAGAGCGGTGATCGCGGTACGGGCTTCGGCGACGTCGAAGACCCCCGTATCTATGATCGACAGGCGCTCGTAGTATTTCAGCATTTCACGCATGATTTCCCGCGCCTCGATCCCGCCGTAGCGCCCTATGAGGTGTTCGTAGTCCGACACGGGATTTGACTCGGCGCGGAGGTAGCCCTCCGTGAAGAAATACCGGCGCGCGCCGTATCCGTTCCGTATTGCTCTTGAGCCGAGAAATATAGGTATGCAGTCAGCCGCCTTTGGCAGGACGACGCGGCGCGCGCCGGACGTGACGCCGACCATGGCGTTGCCGCAAAACCCGAACAGAAGCAACACGGTACGGTACTCCTCGGGAATGCGATCCAATCCGGTCTGTATGGCTTCCCTGAGTTTATCGGGAAATAGATGCTTGCCGGACTCCACGGAGAACACCGTCAGCCGCGACCCCGACGATTCCATCACAAACTCAAGCTCTGATCGCAATGTTTCGCAAGCGAGTATGCAGGTCTTGCCCCATTCCTCTTCCATTACGTTATGATACCACAACAGG
>JAISAI010000125.1 GCA_031266795.1 Eubacteriales Family XIII. Incertae Sedis bacterium | reverse complement strand
CACGATCAGTTGGGATGTGGTATTGAAATCCTCCGTGGGGAATTTCCAGATGAGCGTTTTATTATCGCCCTCGTACTTTATGACATCCGCGATTTTCAACTTCTCCGCTATAGACATTTCATCTCTCTCCTCGCAAAAGAAATAACTGCCCCGCGCGGATTGGAGTGATAGTCATGATGGCATAATAAAAGGGCACCCGCTCAGGTTGCGAAACCCACAATCAGTCAAGAAAACTTATTGTAGAGAGCAGATGCCCTTTTCCAAGTTTTCTTGAACCGTTGTAAGTTACGCGCCTGTCATGCAGGGCGTGTGGGTTTCGCAAGAAGAATTATATCATAGCTTCGGGCCGATGTTAACAATCCGCATTTCAATGGTTTTTATGAAACAATCACTCAATCGTCTCTCAATATCCTGTACTCTCATGACCGAGCGGTCGGCGATAGCGACTGCGGAGAATCCCACCTCGATCATTTCTGAGGATTCCCATAGGCGCAAAGCAACGGCCGCCCGGAAAAATTGCTTTCCCTGACGGCCGTTGTTCAAGTGAATAAGGTAAAATAAGGCTGTAGTCCCTACCTACAAAACGCGCGTGACCTTGCCTGAGCGTATGCAGCTCGTGCAGACCTTGATGCGTTTCACCGTGCCGCCCTCGTTCACCTTGACGGACTGGATGTTGGCGTTCCACTTTCTTCTTGTATGGCGGTTGGAGTGGGAGACGTTGTTTCCGGACGCCTGACCCTTCCCGCATATTGCGCACTTTCGCGACATTTCGCACCTCCTCGTTGTTGCTATTCAGACATACTTGTCTTTATCCACACGGACAGGTTGCCCGTTTGCTTCAAAACATGCAAAGAATATGATACCATAGGAAAATACGCGTTGCAAGAGTTTTTGGGGCTTCTCACGCAGCTTCTCACGAAGACCGCGGGAGAATTAGTTACAGTTCACACCTGCCTTGTCATTGCGGACATCAATCTTGTCATTGCGGGCTTGACCCGCAATCTCATGTAATACCGTTTCAAGATTGCGGCTCGGAGGCCGCAATGACGGGTAGGGAATGAACAGTAACGGAGAATATGGCGGCTATAGGATTTCAGATACTTAATACGGATGAGAAGACGGCTGCGCGCGCGGGCAGGCTCCGCACTCCGCACGGGGACTTTGACACTCCTGTATTCATGCCTGTGGGCACGCGGGCGTCCGTGAAGGCTGTGACGCCCGGGCAGGTTCGCGACGCGGGCGCGCGCATCATCCTCGCGAACACGTACCACCTCTTTCTGCGCCCCGGCGCGGACGTGGTGCGCGAGGCGGGCGGCCTGCACGGGTTCATGCGCTGGGACGGCCCTATCCTCACGGACAGCGGCGGGTTTCAGGTGTTCAGCCTCGCGGACTCGCGCAAGGTGAGCGAGGACGGCGTCTCCTTCCGTTCGCATATCGACGGCTCGGAGCAGACGCTGACGCCGGAGAAGTCCGTCGAGATACAGCACTCCCTCGGCGCGGACATCATCATGGCGTTTGACGAGTGCGTGGCGTACCCGGCGGAGCGCGGCTACGTCGAGGAGTCCGTGGGGCGCACATCGCGCTGGCTCGGGCGTTGCGTGGAGGCGCACGAGCGCGCCGCGGCCTCCGGAAAGCAAGCGCTTTTCGGCATCATGCAGGGCGGGATGTACGGCGACCTGCGCGCGCGCAGCGCGGAGGGGATCACGAGCTACGATCTGCCCGGATACGCGATAGGCGGGCTGTCCGTCGGCGAGCCGAAGAACGTCATGTACGGCATACTTGATGGCTGCGTGAGGCTGCTGCCCGAGGACAGGCCGAGATACCTCATGGGCGTCGGCAGCCCCGACGATATTTTTGAAGCCGTAGCGCGCGGCGTCGATATGTTCGACTGCGTCATACCGACGCGCGAGGCGAGGCACGGCAATGTGATGACGGCGCGCGGCAGGATGAACATCAAGAACGCGAGATACGAGCGCGACTACGGAACGCTCGACCCCGGATGCGACTGCTACACGTGCCGGGAGGGGTATACGCGCGCGTACCTACGCCACCTGTTCAAGGCGGGCGAGCCGCTTTCGGCCACGCTGCTCTCCATCCACAACATCCGCTTCCTCACGCGATTGATGGAACGCATCAGAGACGCCATAGCGGACGCTTCCTTCACAGACTTCAAAGCGGAATTTTTATTGGAATATTACAAGTAGTATAATAGTTATTAGTTCAATCGAAACTACTCAACTGTCGCGATAGTTTTGATGGAGTTCGGGTCCAAATCCGATTTTGGCTCCCCGGAGCGTACTCAGAGGTACGTGAGGAAGCCGAAATCGGATTTGGGCCCCGAAATACGCAAAAATAGCGTGACAGTTGAGTAGTAACCTATAAGGAGAGAATATGCCCATACTTGTACCTAATGGCTTACCGGCTTATGACACACTCAGCGGCGAGAACATCTTCGTCATGTACAAGAATGTCGCGACGAAGCAGGACATCCGGCCGCTGAAAATCGGGATCGTGAACCTCATGCCCATCAAGGAGGTCACGGAGACGCAGCTCATCCGCATGCTCGCGAACACGCCGCTGCAGGTCGATCTGCAGCTGCTGACGCTGTCGACGCACACGTCGAAAAATACGGACCCGCTCCACATGGAGAACTTCTATATCACGTTCGACAAGATAAGGGACGAGCGCTTCGACGGGCTCATCATCACGGGCGCGCCGATAGAGACGCTGCCGTTCGAGGAGGTGGATTTCTGGCAGGAGCTGACGGAGATCATGGACTACTCGCTCACGAACGTGTTCAGCACGCTGCATCTGTGCTGGGGCTCGCAGGCCGCGCTGTACCACCATTTCGGCATCGGCAAGCAGACGCTGCCTCGGAAGCTGTTCGGGGTGTACGAGCACAACGTTGTCGACAAAAGGTCGGAGTTCGTGCGCGGCTTCGACGAATATTTCTACGCGCCGCACTCGCGCTACACGGACATCCCGCACGCGGCGGTCGTGGCCGAGCCGCGGCTCAGCATACTCGCGGACTCGGAGGATGCGGGCGTCCACATCATCTCGACGACGGACAAGCGCATGCTGTTCCTGCAAGGGCATTTCGAGTACGACTGGAACACGCTGAAGCTGGAATACGAGCGCGACATCGAGAAGGGGCTCGCGCCGAACATCCCCGTGAACTACTTCAAGGACGACGACCCGTCGAAGTGGGTCGTCATGAAGTGGAGCAGCCACGCGAACCTGTTTTTCGCGAACTGGCTGAACTACGTGTATCAGATGACGCCGTTCGATCTGGACGAGCTCGACAGGTTTTGGGAAGCGACGGGGATCTGACGTGGCGGTGGTACGCGAAGCGACGCCTCCGGCGCTCGGGGGCGGGGTCCCGGCAGGAAACGGCGCGGCGACTTGCCCGCATTCCGGCGTGTGCGGGGGCTGCTCGTACCGGGATATTCCCTATCAGGAGCAGCTTTGCGTAAAAGGAGAGCAGCTGCGCGGTTTTTTGGACGAAGCCGGCGTTGGGGAGGGAGTTTTTGCTGACGGCACGGGCGACGACGACGCTGTTCGCGCGGACGATCCCGGCGGCGCGGATGACGGCGACGCTGTTCGTGCGGATAGCGACGCGCTTCCCCGTACATCCTACACGGGCGTCGCGCCCGCGCCGCGCACGTCGGCCTACCGCAACCGCATGGACTACAGCTTTGGCGACGAGGTGAAGGACGGGGCTATGACGCTCGGCCTCCACAAGCGCGGCAGCTATATGTCCGTCATAGACACGGACGGCTG
>JAISAI010000122.1 GCA_031266795.1 Eubacteriales Family XIII. Incertae Sedis bacterium | reverse complement strand
CCATGGCCGAGCACATGACGACATTGGCGTCGGGATCCTTCTCCTTGATTTCCCGCAACGCCGTCAGGCCGTCCTTGATGGGCATCGTTATGTCGAGAAGCACGAGATCGGGCGACTCGGCTTCGTAGCGTTCGATAGCCTCTTTCCCGTCCCCAGCCTCGGCGAACTCCGTGAACCCCGCTTTTTTCAGGTTTTCCTTCACCATCATGCGCATAAACGCAGCGTCATCCACAATCAGAATCTTTGCCATCTAAATTAACCTCTCCTAATGAATATCATCCCCACACAGCCAAAACGCACGCCCCGCGAACGATTCAGACGAGTACCATTATAACGCGCAGGAACGCCAAGCGCAATATGCCCTGGAATTTACGCGTGGTGGAGTCTTGAGAGGAACTCTCTTGTGGCTTCGTTTTGCGGGGCGTCGAATATCTGCTCGGGCGGGCCTTCCTCCGCTATGCGGCCTTCGTGCAGGAATACTATGCGGTCGGCTACGCGGCGCGCGAAGTCCATCTCGTGCGTCGCCATGAGTATGGCCTGGCCCGTGGCTTTGAGCTCCTGCACGAGGTCGAGCACCTCGCCTACGAGCTGCGGGTCGAGCGCGCTCGTGATCTCGTCGAGCAGCAGGAGTATGGGATTGCTCGCGATCGCGCGGACTATGGCCACGCGTTGCTGCTGCCCTCCCGAGAGCTGGTCGGGGTATTTGCGGGCCTTGTCGGCGACGCCTATGCGGGCGAGCAGTTCGAGCCCTACGCGTTCGGCTTCCTCCCTCGGCATGCCGTGGACTATGCGGTTCGCGATGGATACGTTCTCGAGCACCGTCTTGTGCGGGAAGAGGTTGAACTGCTGAAAGACTATCCCGATCTTCGCGCGCGTGACGTCCTCGTCGACGCGCGGGTCCGATATGTCCTCGCCGCACAGGAATACCTGTCCGTCGTCTATGCGTTCGAGCAGGTTGACCGTGCGGATGAGCGTGGACTTGCCCGAGCCGGACGCGCCGATGATGACGACGACCTCGTGCTCCCCTATGTCGAGGCTCACGCCTTTCAGCACATCGTGGTCGCTGAAGCGTTTGCGTATATTGCTGAGGCGCAGCACGGGGGCTCTCGATGATAGGGCCGTTCCGCTCATACCGTGCCTTCGTTCTGCTCACGCGCGCGCATTTTTCTCGAATAATAATCGGTCAGCATGATGAAGGGGAAGCTCATGAGTATGAAGAGCGCCCCGGCCGTCACGTAGGGCGTGTAGTTGAACGTGATGGCGTTGACTTTCTGCGCCTCGCGCACGGCGTCGACGGCGCCGAGTATGGAGACGAGCCCGACGTCTTTCTGCATGGCGACGAAGTCGTTCATGAGCGCGGGTATGACCTTGCGTATGGCCTGCGGCAGTATGATGGTGCGCATGGTGCGCGCGTGGCTGAACCCGAGCGACCTCGCGGCCATGCGCTGCGAGGGGTGGACCGCCTCTATGCCGGCCCGTATCACCTCCGATACGTAGGCCGAGTAGACGAGCGTGATGGAAACGGCGCCGAGCACTTCGGCCGGGATACGCCCGAACAGCCCGAGCGCGGGGATGCCAAACCCTATGGTGTAGAGCACGATAATGAGCGGCAAACCGCGGAATATGCTCGTGTAGGCCGTCGCGGCGACGCGCAGCGGGAACAGCACGGGCGAGCGCGTCGTCCGCACTATGGCGAGAAGCGTCGCGATGGAGCCCACGCCTATGACCGCGAAGCCGAGTATCCTGATGTTGAGCAAGAGGCCGTGCCAGACTTTTGGCAGGGACTCGATGAACATCTCGGGGTTGAAGTACGTCTTCTGTACGAGCGCCCATCCCTCGGAATGGGCGAGCACGTACCAGATGACGAACGCAAATACGGCGAAGCTGATAAACGAAATGAGTCCGGACCGGAGCGTCTGCTTGCGCCGAAAGACGCGCCGATCCAGCTCTATACTGCTGATGTCCTCGTTATGCTGAAATCCGGAACCCATCTATAGCTCGGTGTCCTCCTATAGCTGCCTCGCGCCCCTACTTCAACACGGGGAATTCCAGATTGCTGAGCCACTCGCCTTTCAGCTGGTCGAGCGTCCCGTCGTCTCTCAGCGCGTCGACGGACTCCGTGACCTTGGGCGTCAGCGGGCTGTCTTTCTCGAGCAGAAGCCCGAGGCCTTCCGTCGAGTCCTCGCTGCCGTCGACCGAGCCGAGGATGATGCCGCCGTCGACCTGCTCGTTCTCTATATTTATGACGTAGTCTCCCGTAAGGAGGCCGCAGATCGTCGCGTCGATCTGTCCGCTGTTGAGCGCGGCGAACACGTCGGACAGGTTTTCAAACAGCTGGACTTCCTTGTCCGGGGCGATCTTCTCTTCCGTCACCTGCGTCGCTATATCGCCCGACGCGGCGCCGAACACGGCGCCCTTCAGCTCAGCAAGCGTGGTGGCGCCCGCGAAGGGGTTGTCGTCCTTCACTACTATGACGAGCGGCTCCTTGTAGTAGGGAGAGGAGAAGTCCACGACTTCTTTGCGCTCGGGCGTGATGGAATACTGCTGCAGATTGAAGTCAAAGTCCTTGGGCCCGGGCTGGATCGCGGCGTCGAAATCGCTGCGCGTCCACACGACGTCTTCGGGCGCGAAGCCGAGCTGATCGGCTATCTTGTACACGAGCGCGGCTTCATAGCCTTCGCCGGACGCCGGGTCGTCGTTCAGCACCCACGGCGCCCACGCGGGGTCGCCCGTCGCCACGGTCAGCTTGCCGGGCGTGATCGTCTGAAGCTCGTCCGCGCCGCTCGTGGTATCCGCGACGGGATCTTCCGTCTGCGCCGCGTCGGCGCCCTCTTCCGCCGCCGGCTCCTCCTCAGCGGGCGCGCTTTCCTCGGACGCGCCGCCGCCGCAGGCCGCCAGCGCGAACGCCAGAGCAAATGCCAGTAATAAAGCCGCTATCGTTTTCGTTCTCTTTTTCATTCTTCCTCTCCTTACCTTTCAAAACTCCTTGAACCAACATTATTCCATACATCAATAATATGTTTTGTATGTTTATTATCATAAAGTCCGCCCGCTGTCAAGAAGTCGTGTTCCAGACTTTATATGAGTGTCCCGACTACCTATAATAACATAAAGGAAACGCTGATTAAAGATATGTCGCCGGATTCGCAGGGCAATCGCAAGAAAAGGCGAAAACCTTAACGTACCCCTGCTGAAAATGTTTCTGGGTAAGGGGTAGCGTCAAATGTTCCATGACGGGGTTCGGGGAATCCCCGGCGGAGCCGC
>JAISAI010000103.1 GCA_031266795.1 Eubacteriales Family XIII. Incertae Sedis bacterium | reverse complement strand
CTATGAGAGACCGGCTCGTCCGGTAAGCAGGGTGGTACCGCGGAAAAATTTCGTCCCTGAGGCAGAGGCTTCGGGGATTTTTTGTTCCCATCGATCCGAACGGAAACGATCCGAGGCGTAGGGCGACGGGGCTTGCACAGACCCAACCGCCCCGGTAAAGGAGGTACACAAAGTGTCGGAAACAAAAGCAAAAGCAGCAGCAAAGGGGCGCATCGTCAAAATCTTTGACACTACTTTGCGCGACGGCGAGCAGTCGCCGGGCATGAGCATGAACCTACGCGAGAAGATCGAGATGGCGCGGCAGCTTGAACGCATGGGCGTCGACATCATCGAGGCGGGGTTCGCCATATCGTCGCCGGGCGACTTCGAGTCCGTCCGGACTATCTCGGGCGCGGTGAAGGACTGCGTGGTCGCGAGCCTCGCGCGGGCGAGCGCGGAGGACATCGACCGCGCGTGGGAGGCCGTCAAGGACGCGAAAAACCCGCGCATCCATCTCTTCCTCGCCACGTCGCAGCTGCATATGAAATACAAGCTGAAGCTCACGCCGGACGAGGTCTACGAGCAGGCCGTAGAGATGACGCGCCACGCGAAGCGCTACACGAGCGACGTAGAGTTCTCGGCCGAGGACTCGACGCGCTCGGACATGGATTTCCTTGCTCGCGTATGCGAGGGAGTGATCGCGGCAGGCGCGACCACGGTCAACCTGCCCGACACGGTGGGCTACACGACGCCGGAGGAAAACTACAAATTTTTCATGGACATACGCGAGAAAGCGCCGTCGCTCGACAAGATCACGATCTCGACGCACTGCCACAACGACCTCGGGCTCGGCGTCGCCAACACGCTGGCCGCGATCCGCGCGGGAGTGAACCAAGTCGAGTGCACTGTCAACGGCATCGGCGAGCGGGCCGGCAACGCGGCGATGGAGGAGATCGTCATGGCCCTGCACGTCAGAAAGGACGAGTACGGCGCGACGACGAACATCGACACGACGGAGATCACGCGCTCGTCAAATCTGCTCTCGAGCATCACGGGCGTGAAAGTGCAGCCGAACAAAGCCATCGTAGGCGAGAACGCGTTCGCGCATGAGGCCGGCATACACCAGCACGGCGTGTTGCAAAAAGCCGAGACCTACGAGATCATGACGCCGGAGTCGGTCGGCCTCAAGACGAACAATCTCGTGCTCGGCAAGCACTCGGGCAAGCACGCGTTCGGCGAGCGCGTGAAGAGCCTCGGCTATGAGCTGACGAAGGACGAGCTCGCCGACGCGTTCGGGAAGTTCAAGATACTCGCCGACAAGAAAAAGTCGGTCTACGACAAGGACATCGAGGCGATAGTCGCGAAAGAGGCCGTTCAAGTACCGAAGACGTTCACGCTCGGAAAATTCGTCGCGACGAACGGCTCCGACGTCAAGGCGACGGCCGAGGTCACGCTCGTCCGTGACGGCAAGTCCATCAAAAAGACGGGCGACGGTTCCGGGCCGATCGACGCGGCGTTCAAGGCCATCGACCTTATTATCGGGTACGACATACCGCTCGACGACTTCCAGCTCGACGCCGTCACAGAGGGCGAGGACGCGCAGGGCGACGCGACTGTTATAATAGTAGGCGACGCCGGCGCGCGCTACTCGGGCCGGGGCCTGTCGACGGACATAGTCGAGGCGAGCATACGCGCCTACATCAACGCCGTCAACAAGATGTACTACGCAGAGCGGGATCAGTAGATCGTTACTGTTCACACTAAGTCATTGCGGGCTTGACCCGCAATCTCACTGCAACGATGTGGTGTGAATAGTAACAACAAATCGGATGAGTTTATTGGAATAATAATTCCGCCCCGGTTCTTATCCGTGAAAAAATTATATGGATGAAAATTGTTACTGAATGGAGGACGCCATGACAAAGAAACCGCAGATGACTATGACGCAGAAGATCTTGGCCGCGCACGCGGGGCTGCCCTATGTGCGCGCGGGGCAGTTCATCGAGGCGAGCCTCGACGTGGTCCTCGCGAACGACATCACGGGGCCGCCCGCCATACGCGAGTTCGCGAGGATGGGCAGGCCGCGCGTGTTTGACCGCGAAAAGGTCGTGCTCGTGCCGGATCACTTCACGCCGAACAAGGACATCAAGGCCGCCGGGATGGCGAAGGAGATGCGCGAGTTCGCGCGCGCCCAGAAGATCGTGAACTACTTTGAGGTCGGCGAGATGGGCATCGAACACGCCCTGCTGCCGGAGAAGGGGCTCGTGACGGCGGGCGACGTCGTGATCGGCGCCGACTCGCACACGTGCACGTACGGGGCGCTCGGGGCTTTCGCGACGGGCATCGGCTCAACGGACATGGCCGCCGGGATGGCGACGGGCAAGGCGTGGTTCAAGGTTCCGGCCGCTCTCAAGTTCGAGCTGACGGGCAAGCCCGGGAAGTGGGTCAGCGGCAAGGACGTGATACTGCATATAATAGGAAGCATCGGCGTCGACGGAGCGCTGTACCGCTCGATGGAGTTCACGGGCGACGGCGTCAGCCATCTGTCTATGGACGACCGCTTCACGATGGCGAACATGGCTATCGAGGCCGGCGCGAAGAACGGCATATTCCCCGTCGACGAGAAGACGCGCGCTTACCTGAAAGCGCACAGGGCTAAGACTATGACGAAAAGAGTCAAGGCGTTCGCAGCCGACGCGGGCGCGGAGTACGAGCGCGTCGTCAAGATCGACCTTGCCAAGGTGCGCCCGACCGTGTCATTCCCGCACCTGCCGGACAACACCCGCACGATCGACAAAGCGGGGCGCGTGAAGATAGACCAGGCGGTCATCGGCAGCTGCACGAACGGCAGGCTCGAGGATATGGCGATCACCGCGAAGATATTCAAGGGCCGCCACGTCGCGGACGGCGTACGCTGCATCATCCTGCCGGGGACGCAGCAGGTGTATCTCGACTGCGTGAAGCTCGGCTACGCGGAGATATTCGTGAAAGCGGGCGCCGTGCTCTCGACGCCGACCTGCGGGCCGTGCCTCGGCGGGCATATGGGCATACTCGCGGCGGGCGAGCGCGCCGTGTCGACGACGAACCGGAATTTCGTCGGGCGCATGGGGCACGTGGACTCCGAGGTCTACCTCGCAAGCCCGGCGGTGGCGGCCGCATCCGCTATAACGGGTCGTCTCACAGACCCGGCAAAGTTATGATTTTATTATATAAAATAAACGGAGGAGGTTTTCATGGGTAAAGCATTCAAATACGGCGATAACGTCGATACCGACGTCATCATCCCCGCGAGATACCTGAACATCGCGGATCCGAAGGAGCTCGCGACGCACGTCATGGAGGACATCGACGCGGATTTCGCGCGGACGGTGAAGAAAGGCGACGTGGTGGTCGCGGGGAAGAATTTCGGCTCGGGCTCGTCGCGCGAACACGCACCGCTCGTGCTGAAGGTCGCGGGCGTGAAAGCGGTCATCGCGCCGACATTCGCGCGCATATTCTACCGCAACGCGTTCAACATCGGCCTGCCGATACTCGAATCCGCGGAAGCGGCCGAGCGCATAGACGCGGGAGACGAGGTGGACGTGAATTTCAGGACAGGCAAGATCGTGAACAAGACGAAAGGCGAGACCTACCGAGCGGAGCCCCTGCCAGAGTTCATGACGGAGCTGATACGTAAGGGCGGGCTCGTGGGATATGTCAAAGGGAAGTAAGGAGTGAGGTATGAACTATAAGTTAGCGGTAATAAAGGGCGACGGCATCGGGCCGGAAATCACTGATCAGGCGCTGCTTGCGCTCGACGCCGTCGGGGCAAGATTCGGGCACAAGTTTGACTATGAGTTCCTGCTCGGCGGCGGCGCGGCTTTGGACGCGCACGGCGTACCCCTGCCGGACGCGACGGTGGAAGCCTGCCGGGGCAGCGACGCCGTGTTCCTCGGGGCTGTCGGCGATCCCAAGTGGGACGGCGAGCCCAGCGGTAACCGCCCCGAGATGGCGATCCTCGGGCTGCGCGCAGCGCTCGGGCTCTTTACGAACCTACGCCCTGCCCTCATCTTTGAGGAACTCGCGGACGCGAGCCCTATCAGGCCGGACATCATCAAAGGCAGCCTCGACATCCTCATCGTACGCGAGCTGAACGGCGGTATCTACTTCGGCCCGAAAAGTACGGGGACGCTGGCGGACGGAACAACGGACAATGAAATGCTCGCCGCGCTGAACCGCTTCGACGGCAAGAACCGCTGGGCGGGAAAAGTCGCGTACGACGTCGAGATATACTCCGAGAGCGAGGTCAGGCGCATCGGCAAGGTCGCGTTCGAGATGGCGAGGAAGCGCAGCGGCAGGCTCATGAGCGTCGACAAGGCGAACGTGCTCGAAAGCTCGCGGCTGTGGCGCGGCGTCATGGAGGATATGCGCGCCGTCGAGTATCCGGACGTCGAACTCGACCATATGTACGTCGATAACGCGACGCAGCAGCTCATCAAGAACCCGAAGCAGTTCGACGTGATAGTCACGAGCAATATGTTCGGCGACATCATATCGGACGAAGCGAGCCAGATCACGGGCTCCATCGGCATGCTCCCGTCGGCGAGCCTCGGCGACGGCGCGTTCGGGCTGTACGAGCCGATACACGGCTCCGC
>JAISAI010000070.1 GCA_031266795.1 Eubacteriales Family XIII. Incertae Sedis bacterium | reverse complement strand
GGTGGAAAAGCTGCCCGACGCCGAAGCAGGCAAGAATGTCAGGTTTGACAAGATTCTTGTCGTGAACGACGGCAATGAGACGCATGTAGGTACGCCGTATCTCGACGCCGCGTCCATGGACGCTACCGTAACTGCGGTCGGCAAGGGCGACAAGGTCATCGTCTTTAAGTTCAAGGCGAAGAAGGGCTATCGCCGTAAGCAGGGACACAGGCAGCCGTTCACGGAGATAGAGATCGAGAGCGTCAGCCTCGGCGGCAAGACGGTGTTTAAGAACGAGACGCCTACGAAGGTCGATAAGCCGGATCCTGTGAAAAACGAGGAAGACGGCGAATCCGGGAAACCTGATGACGCGAACGATGAAGCGTCCGCAGTCGACGCGGCGGATGCTGACAAGACGGAAGCGACGCCTGCGGAAGCGGAGCAGGATGAAGAAAACGCCGGCGCCGAAGACGAAGATAGAGCGCCGGAGAAGGAAGAAACAACGGAATCCGAAGACGAAGATGAAGGAGACGCCGAGGCGGAGTCCGAAACGGAGCAATCCGAAGACGCCGACAGCGCTGACAATCCGGCAACGGAAACATCGAAAAAGATGACAAAACCCGACATAATGGCGAAGCTGGACGAACTCGGCGTTTCATATTCCAAGAACGCAAAGAAGGACGAACTGTTCGCGATACTCGAGGATGCAGAAAAATAGTAAGGATTGTCGGGCTACCCGATACGGAGGTGAGATAAATGGCAAGTAAAAAAGGCGTAGGAAGTTCCAAGAACGGGCGCGAGTCAGAATCCACACGGCTCGGTGTTAAACGCGGAGACGGTCAGTATGTGAGCGCCGGCAGTATTCTCGTCAGGCAGCGCGGCACGAAGTTCCATCCCGGCAACAATGTCGGCATCGGCGGCGACGACACGCTGTTCGCGAAGATAGACGGCAGCGTCAAGTTCGAGCGTTACGACAAGTATCGCAAGCAGGTGAGCGTGTACGCGAGGGAAGCGTAGGGGGCTCGAATCTCATCGGCGATAATATTACATGAAATTTGTCGATGTAGCGGAAATCACGATATGCTCGGGGAAGGGCGGCGACGGCGCCGTCACGTTTCGCCGCGAGCCCTTCGTGTCTCAGGGCGGCCCGGACGGCGGCAACGGCGGTAAGGGCGGCGACGTCATATTCCTTGCTGACCGAAATCTGCGTACGCTCATGGATTTCAGATACCGGAGCAAATACGCCGCGGAGCCGGGGCAGAACGGTTCCAAATCAAACAGATACGGAAAAAAGGGCAAGAATCTCGTCGTCAAGGTTCCCGTGGGGACGATCATCACGGAGCCTATAAGCGGCAGGTTCATGCACGACTTGGCGAGCGACGGCGACGAGTTCGTAGCCGCCATCGGCGGCAGGGGAGGGCTCGGCAACAGCAATTTCAAGAATTCTAAACGGCAGGCGCCAAATTTCGCGGAGGCGGGCGAGAGCGGGACGGAGCGCGCGGTCAAGCTCGAGCTGAAGCTCATCGCGGACGTCGGCCTCGTCGGGTTCCCGAATGTCGGCAAGTCCACGTTGCTGTCCGTGGCGAGCGCGGCGAAGCCGAAGATCGCCGACTACCCGTTCACGACGATGACGCCAAATCTCGGCGTCGTCAACCTCGGCGATACGGAGTTTGTGCTTGCGGACATACCCGGCCTTATCGAGGGCGCGGCGCGCGGCGCGGGGCTCGGCCACGATTTCCTGAAGCACGTCGAGCGCACGAGGCTGCTGATCCACGTCATAGACGCCTCCGGCGCGGAGGGCAGGGCGCCGTCAGATGATTACGTGCGGATACGGTCGGAGCTCGCCGAGTATTCCCCAAGGCTCACGCGCAAACCGCAGATCGCCGCCCTGAACAAGATGGACGTCGCGGACAGATCCGGCGACGGGTACGCGGAGCTGCTGCGCGTGCTTTCCGCCGATGGGATACCCTACTACCCGATCAGCGCGGCGACTAAGGAGGGCGTTCCCGAGCTTATTCGCTCGGCCGCGGCCGAGCTCGCGCGCATAGGCGATGAGGAGGCGGGGACGTTCGACGAATACGAGGCCGCGCGCGAAGCCGACGCCCTCTCTGTGACGCCCGCGAGCGGGGAAAGCGGCTACCGCGATATTCATATCGAGAAAGACGGCGACATATTCGCCTTATCGGGCAAGCAGCTGAAAAAGATATTTGACTCCACGAATTTCAACGACTACGGGTCGCTCCGTTATCTGTGGCAGTACCTCGTCAAGGCCGGCGCGATAAAGCGCATGAAAACGGACGGGCTGCGCGACGGCGACACGGTGAGGATGTACGGCATGGAGTTCGACTACGAAGATGAATGACCCGCTCACGGAGAAGGACTGTTACCGGCTGTTCGCGGAATACGGCACTATGCCGCATATCATCAGGCACTGCGCGGCGGTGTCGCGCGCGTCATACCTGATCGCGTCGGAGCTGCGCGCCGCCGGGCTCGGCATCGACCCCGCGCTCGCGGGCCGGGCGGGGCTGCTGCACGATATGGTGCGCACCGAAGCGAATCACGCGGAGAGGGCCGCCGAGATCGTCGCGCGATACGACGCCGCTGCCGCTGATATTATACGCGTACACATGCACTACGACTTGGCGAAGGACGCGGCTTCCATGACGGAGACCGATGTCGTGGCGCTCGCAGACAGGTCGGTTCTCGAGGACAGCTACGTCGGCCACAGGAAGCGCATCGAGTTCATGATACAGCGCTTTTCAGACAATCCCGGCGCCGTGAATATCCTCCGCGAAAAATTGGCGGAGACCTCGGGGCTCGTAGCCTCCATAGAGAGCCTTCTCGGGAAACCCATGGGCGAGGCGGCGCGCGGCGACGCTGTGGATGTGGACAGGCTGCTGAGGCGCGTCGTGAAGCCGGGCCGATACATAGGCGGCGAGGTGAACAGCGCCCGGAAAAACCTGTCTTTCGTGACTACGCGCGTCGCGTTCTGTTTTCCCGATCTCTATGAGATAGGCATGTCCTACACGGGGCTTCAGATCATCTACGGGCTGCTGAACTCCATGGAGGGCGTCTGTTGCGAGAGGGCTTTCGCGCCCGCCGCAGACATGGAGGCGCTGATGCGCGAGGAGGGGATACCGCTTTTCACGCTCGAAACGCATTCCCCCGCGTCGCATGCGGACCTCGTGGCGTTCACGCTCCAGTACGAGCTTTCGTACACGAACATACTGAATATGATCGATCTTGCGGGCATACCGCCGCTCAGTTCAGGCCGCGCGGAGGGTGATCCCTTCGTCTGCGCCGGAGGGAGCTGCGCGTGCAATCCCGAGCCGCTCGCGGACGCATTCGACTTCATCGTGATAGGCGACGGCGAGGACATATTCCCCGTCATATGCGGGCTTCATTCCAAATGGAAGAATAACGGCGGCGCCCGCCGGGAATTCCTCGAAGCGATAGCGCGGGTGGAGGGAGTCTATGTCCCGCTGTTTTACGAACCTATCTACGACGGCTCGGGCAAGTATCTACGCCACGATAAGAAGCTCGACTGCCTGCCTGACCGCATACGCAAACGCTCCGTGGACGATCTCGACAACGCGTATTACCCGCTGTCGCCGATCATCCCTGTCGTCGAGGCCGTGCACGAGAGGGCCGTTTGCGAAATATCGAGGGGCTGCGGCCGGGGATGCCGCTTCTGTCAGGCGGGGCACATATACCGGCCCGTGCGCAAAAGGACGCCGGAAAGAGTGCGCGGGATAATAGACGCCCAGCTCACCGGCACGGGCTACGACGAGGTGTCGCTGCTGTCGCTTTCGGTAGGCGACTATCCCGGCATAGAGCCGCTCGTCGCCGGGCTCATGGATGATCTGAAGAAAAGAGACGTATCGCTTTCGCTGCCCTCGCTGCGTCTCGATACGGTATCGCCGGACATGCTGGCCCGCATCGCGTCCTACAAGAAATCGAGCCTGACGTTCGCGCCCGAAGCCGGTACGCAGCGCCTGCGCGACGCCATACGCAAGAACATAACGGAGGACGACATTCTCGCCGGCGTCGAGAAAGCCGTCTCCATCGGGTGGAACCGGGTCAAGCTCTATTTCATGATAGGCCTGCCGACAGAGACGCGCGAAGACCTCGACGGAATAGTGTCGCTCGCGGAAACGATAATGCAAAGGGCGCGTGAGCTGCGCGGCAAGGAAGGGCGGGGCTTCGGGATCACCGTCAGCGTGTCCAACTTCGCGCCCAAGCCGCATACCCCGTTCCAATGGGCGCGCGGGAACGACGAGGAAACGCTGAAAGAGAAGATGTTCTATCTGAAAGACAGGCTGCGCTCCGTCAAAGGCGTGAATTTCAGGTTTCACGACACGAGGGTCAGCGCCGTGGAGATGATGCTGTCCAAGGGCGACAGGCGTACGTTCGCCGCGATCCGGCGCGCGTGGGAGCTCGGCTGCCGTTTCGACAGCTGGCGCGAGCACTTCAAATGGGAGCTGTGGGCGAGGGCTTTCGAAGAAACAGGCGCGCGGATCGGCGAGGACCCGTACACGGATAGTGGCGCGCCTCTGCCGTGGGATATAGTGGATACGGGCTTGGGCAAGGATATGCTGCTGAGAGAATATGAAAAAACCCTGAATTTTGGTGAAAATAACATCCCAGCTTCAGCCCCGGCGGCCGCCGAGAGGGACGACGAATGAGGACGCTTATCACCTTCATGAAGACGGGCCGCGCGGCCTGCATGTCGCACCTCGACCTGCAACGCGCCATGCTGCGCGGACTGCGTTCCGCGGGCGTGAGGCCCGTATATTCGGCAGGATTTAACCCGCACCCGAAATTGAGCCTCGCCCTGCCGCTTTCGCTCGGCTTCGAGTCGCTCTGCGAATACCTCGAAGTGACTACGGCGTCGCCGTTTTCCGCCTCGATCGAAGAGTTGAACAGAGCTCTGCCCGACGGCGTAGTCGTCGCCGGCGTCGGCATGGTCGCGGAGCGCAGCGCGTCCGTCGCGTCGCTCGTCAGATACGCGGAGTACGATATAGTAGCCCCAAACCCGCCCTGCGGGAGCATCGCAGAACAAATAGACAGCTACCTCGCACAGGAACGCATCGTCGCGGAAAAGGAAAACCGCAAGAAAGCGAGGACGGACGAGATAGACATAAAACCCATGATAAAGGGCTTCGTTTCCGAAAGGAGGGTAGGGGAGCGGGCGCGCTACGCCTGTACCCTGTCCGCCCACGCGGGAGCGGTACTGAATCCCCTCCTGCTCATGAGGTCGTTCTATGGGTTCTGCGGGGCGCCAGCCGTAAACGATGATGAATTTATCGTGACAAGGACAAAAATAATACTTGCAAAATAGCTGGATGGTGGTATAATGGTCTTGCTGATAAAGTCACAAACATCATGCAGAAGAAAACCCACGGAGTTGCTTTCCGTGGGTTTTCATTAGGCTCATCTTGTTGCTATCGTCTGCCGTCGAGCCATTTGCTGATGTAGTAAGCTACCACACCTGCTATGACGGAGACTATAAAGTCGCATATCATCATGCAAAACCTCCTTTCCGTTGTGAAACATCAGGGAGTGCAACTTGATAAGTATATGATACCAAATATATACAAACATTTCAATAAAATTTATTAATCCAATTAAAATATATATTTACTTTAATTATTCTATGTGTTAATATTTTCTCATAACTTATCGCACTTGAGAATTGAGACTGCTGTTGCGCCTACGTTTTGAGATTCGGCGCAGGGCGGAGCGTGAGGCGTCGACGCGTGATCGGCGCAGCGAATCGGAGGTGAATAGAATGGGGAACGCATATAAAGGTAATCGAGTGTCTAAGGCGCTAAAACAGCCGAAGGTATTGTTTATCGCGATAGCGGTCGTCGGGATAGCGGCGGTGACGCTTATGAATGGCGCCGGCCCTGATGCGGACGACGCGGGCGACGTCCTGCGCGCGGACGCCGGGGTCGAGGCGGGCGACGTGATGGCCGGCGATGCTGCCGCGGAGGGAGGCGAGCCCGTAGCCGTAGCGGAGACGCCGGCACAGGATAGCGCGGTGGCGAACGGCGGCGCAGATGACGAAGCCCAAGCCCTCTTAACGGAAGAGAGTCCGATATACGTGGACGTGTACGGCGCGGTCGTAGCGCCGTCTGTGTATGAGCTCGAGAACGGGAGCCGCGTGTACGACGCCATAGAGATGGCGGGAGGGCTTGCGGGCGACGCGGATATACGCTATATCAACCGCGCCGCCGCTTTGAGCGACGGAGACAGGGTCTACGTCCCGACGAAGGAAGAGACGGAATCCGGCGACCCTTTGCCCGCGTCGGCGGGTACAGCCGGCGCTACGCCGGGAGCTTCGCAGGGAGCGGCTGACGCTGGCGCCTCGGGGAACGCAGAGGGCGCGCCCTCGAGCGGCGATGTCGTAAATATCAACACGGCGGATTCCACTGCGTTGCAAATCCTCAACGGCGTCGGCCCGGCGACGGCGCAAAAGATCATAGATTACCGCGACAGCAACGGGGCTTTCGCGAAGACGGAGGATCTAAAGAACGTGAGCGGGATAGGGGATAAGACCTACGAAAAATTGAAGGATCATATCTGCGTATAATGTGAAAAACTTTTCACACGCCGCCGGAGGCAATATGGTCATTTTGCATAAAAAACGGGCTGTCCGCGTAAGGGGGCAGCCCGGTGTAAACTTCTATGCGGATGCGCCAAGTCGGCGCGTCCGGCAAACGATCACGCGTTATCGGACAACTCGGACGCTTTTCGCGCGACGCGCTCAGCTTCGAGCATGTCGGCCTTGGCTTTCCAGTCGTCGGAAACCGTCCTCGTGCGCGCCGTCATATCCTCGACGGGTTCCGGCGCTACCATATCCGTGGACTTCGCTCCGGCGTTGTTCACCATCGCTTCTATCTTCTCCGGATTGTCGAGCATGGGGCACGGCCTCAGCATGTTGTCGCTGAACGGCACATTCTTTCGGTACTCCATGAATATGGGGGACTGAAGCGCCTCAAGCAGCGTCACGTCTTTGATGTTCACGTTGGAGTAGTGGCAGAACGCGCACGGCTCGACGTCGCCGTTGGAGTTGATGTGCAGATAACGGCGCCCGCCCGCGATGCACCCGCCCGTGTACTCGCCGTCGTTCCAGAAGTCGAGCGCGAAGATGGGCTTCGTGTCGCGTATCTCGCGTATCCTGCGATACATATATTCGCGCTGCTCGGATGTGGCGAGCAGATCGGTGACGGCGTCCTTGCCTACGGGCATATACGTGAAGTTCCAAGCAAAACGGTTGCCGAGGGCTACCATGTCGTCGATGAACTCGTCGGAGCCTATCACGTCCGTATTGTACTTGTGGTAACAGGTGGATATGCCGTAGATGAGCTTGTGCTTTCTCATGAGCTCCATGGCGTTGATGACCTTGCGGTACGTCCCCTTGCCGCGGCGCATATCCGTCGCTTCCTCTGTCCCCTCGATGGAGAAGGCCAACGCGAAATTGGCTACGCGGAGCAGATCCTCGCAGAACTCCTCGTCGACGAGCGTCCCGTTCGTGAACGAGAGGAAGTAGCAATCCGGATTCTTTTCGCAGAGCCTGATGACGTCCTTTTTGCGGACGAGCGGTTCGCCGCCGGAAAAGATGAAGAAACGGATGCCGAGCTCCTTGCCCTGGCTGATGATGGAATCAAGCATCTCGTTCGAGAGATTGCTCTTATGGCCGTATTGCGCCGCCCAACAGCCCGTACACGTGAGGTTGCAAGCGCTCGTGGGATCCATGAGGATGGCCCACGGTATGTTGCAGTTGTACTTTTCTTCAAGCGATATGGACGTGTTCTCCTTGTCGATGGTCGCCGAGATGAGGAAGCACTCCACAAACTTGCGGATGAGCCTCGCGTCCACGTCCGCGAACAGGCTCTTTACGAAACTATTCCACGGGCCGCCTTCTTCAAGCAGTTTTTCACGCATGACGGAGATCTGGGTCTTATGAAGCCCCTCCTTGTCGAGCTTTGTAGCCAGATCGAACATGGCGGGGAGATTTTTGATGGGGTCCCCGGAAAGGTACTTAACGAGAAGGCCGAGCGCCCCCTTCTTTGCCACGACCGCGGCCTTGTCTTTGATACTTGCCATTGTTACCTCCTACTAAAGTTGTCATACGGCGCGTCCCTTAAACAAAAAAATAATAGTGCGAAATAAAGAAACCGTAAACGCCGAATCGTTACATCCTGTACTAATCTACCATAGCGGGTCTGCAATATCAAGTGAAATATCTGTAATGTAAAATTTCTAACATATAATTTGTCCGTTATGTGGGGGGAAATCCCCGTAATTCAGACAAAAAACCGCAATATATCGAGAAACTTAAACAATTAAAGAATTTTTCGGGCCAAGCGATTCCAGACAAAATCCATCAAACTTTTTTCAACCGCCGTCAATACGGGCGCCCGGGTCACGCTTACTCCCGGCTAAACCAACTAAGCTCTCCTCGTAGGGCGGCGACGCGATACCGTTCTCGCTTATTATTCCCGTGATGAGCTCGGCCGGCGTGACGTCGAAAGCCGGATTGCGCACCTTGACGCCGTCGGGCGCCATCGGCTTGTCGTACCACATGGACGTCACCTCGTAGCCGGGACGCTCCTCTATAGGTATGGCGTCGCCGGAAGGGCAGCCGAAATCTATCGTGGAGCTCGGGGCGCAGATATAGAAAGGTATACCGTAATAACGGGCGTTCACGGCGACGCTGAGCGTCCCTATTTTGTTGGCCGCATCGCCGTTTGCGGCTACGCGGTCGCTGCCCGTGAACACGATGTCTATGAGCCCGCGCGACATGATGAACGACGCCATATTATCGCAGATGAGCGTCGTGTCCGTCCCCGCCCGCGCGAGCTCGTACGCGGTCAGCCTCGCGCCTTGCAGCAGAGGGCGCGTCTCGTCGCAGTACACGCGCAGGCCGTAGCCCCTGCTGTCCGCAAGATATATACCCGCCGTCGCCGTGCCTATGCCGCCCGTCGCGAGCCGGCCCGCGTTGCAGTGAGTGAGTACGCCCATGCCGGGCCGCAGCAGCGTCAGAGCGTGGCGCCCTATGCCGTCGCACATCTCCGCGTCCTCGCTGCCTATCATCCGGCACTCGCGCAGCAGCAGCGATATGATTTCATTAACGGGACGGCTGCTGTTATTTTCCACAACAGACCTCATGCGGTCTGTCGCCCATTTCAGATTGACGGCGGTCGGGCGCGACGAATTCAGGTAGTCGCAGTGATCCGCGACGGCCTTGCGAAACGCCCCGTAGTCGCCTGTGTCGAGCGCTTTCGCGGCGAGGTAGACGCCGTAGGCCGCGGCTATGCCGATGGCCGGCGCGCCGCGCACCGCAAGCCTGAGGATCGCGTCGTGGAAATCCCCGGGCGTACGGAGCCGCAGCTCGCGCGTCTCTCCCGGCAGCAGTGTCTGATCGATTATGACGGCGGCGGAGCCCGCGTCGTCGAGCCAAATAGTCTTCATCACAAAGACTATAACAACAACGCCCGTTTTTTGCAAGGTCACATTGCTTGTTGTATAATGGAAGGCAGAGTGGCGTATCAGTAAAATCTACGGTGGGAAGTTTTGTGTGGCGACTTACGTTGGAGACCGTTAACTATGCTTGAACAGAAAAAAATGGATCGGATCAACGCGCTCGCGAGAAAGTCTAAGCATGTGGGCCTGTCGAGCGAGGAAAAGAGGGAACAGCACACGCTCAGGCAGGAATACCTCGCGAAGTTCCGCAAGTCGTTTCGCGTTCAACTGGATAATATAGAGGTGGTCGATACCCCCGAGGAGGCGTGCCGGCTGCGCCGCAAATACGCGCTCAGGGGCGACTCGCCGTCCGGCAGGGACGCGACGAGCGAGAATTGAAAGCGGTGAAAGGGAAGACCTGATG
>JAISAI010000112.1 GCA_031266795.1 Eubacteriales Family XIII. Incertae Sedis bacterium | reverse complement strand
ACTTCTATATTGTCAAGATGGACGCGAAACGACTTGCGGAACTTCGCGAGGTATTCCTGCCTGAGCGTATGCTGTTCCCTCTTTTCCTCGCTCGACAGGCCCACATTCTTAGACTTTCTCGCGAGCTCGTTGATCCGGTCCATTTTTTTCTGTTCAAGCATAGTTAACGGTCTCCAACGTAAGCGCCACACAAAACTTCCCACCGTAGATTTTACTGATAAACCACTCTGCCTTCCATTATACAACAAGCAATGTGACCTTGCAAAAAACGGGCGTTGTTGTTATAGTCTTTGTCATGAGGACTATTTGGCTCGACGACGCGGGCTCCGCCGCCGTCATAATCGATCAGACGCTGCTGCCGGGAGAGACGCGCGAGCTGCGGCTCCGTACGCCCGAGGATTTCCACGACGCGATCCTGCGGCTTGCGGTGCGCGGCGCGCCGGCCATCGGCATAGCTGCGGCCTATGGCGTCTACCTCGCCGCGAAAGCGTTCGACACAGGCGACTACGGGACGTTTCGCAAAGCCGTCGCGGATCACTGCGACTACCTGAATTCGTCGCGCCCGACCGCCGTCAATCTGAAATGGGCGACAGACCGCATGAGGTCTGTTGTGGAACATAACAGCAGCCGTCCCGTTAATGAAATCATATCGCTGCTGCGGCGCGAGTGTCAGATGATAGGCAGCGAGGACGCGGCGATGTGCGAGGGCATAGGGCGCCACGCTCTGACGCTGCTGCGGCCCGGCATGGGCGTACTCACGCACTGCAACGCGGGCCGGCTCGCGACGGGCGGCATTGGCACGGCGACGGCGGGTATATATCTTGCGGACAGCAGGGGCTACGGTCTGCGCGTGTACTGCGACGAGACACGCCCCCTGCTGCAAGGCGCGAGGCTGACCGCGTACGAGCTCGCGAGAAAGTCTAAGACTGTGGGCCTGTCGAGCGAGGAAAAGAGGGAACAGCATACGCTCAGGCAGGAATACCTCGCGAAGTTCCGCAAGTCGTTTCGCGTCCATCTTGACAATATAGAAGTAGTCGATACCCCCGAGGAGGCGTGCCGGCTGCGCCGCAAATACGCGCTCAGGGGCGACTCGCCGTCCGGCAGGGACGCGACGAGCGAGAATTGAAAGCGGTGAAAGGGAAGACCTGATGGAAGAAAAGAGAAACGTATACTTGGACTATTCGGCGACCACGCCGGTAAAAGATGAAGTTTTGCGGGAGATGCTGCCGTTCTTTACGGAGAGCTTTGGCAACCCGTCAAGCCTGTACACGGTGGGGCAGGAGGCAAAAAACGCCGTAGCGCACGCGAGGGAAAGGCTCGCCGCCCTCATCGGCGCGGAGCCGAGGGAGATATTCTTCACGTCATCCGGCACGGAGGCCGACAACTGGGCCGTGATCGAGACGGCGACGGCGAAGCGCGCGAGGGGCGCAAAGCACGTGATAACGTCCAAAATAGAGCATCACGCGCTCTTGCACAGCTGCGAATACTTAGAAAAAGAGGGATTTGACGTGACGTATATCGGCGTCGATTCCGACGGCCTCATCGATCCCCGGGAGGTGGAGGAGGCCATCAGGCCTGACACGGCCATCGTCAGCATCATGTACGCAAACAACGAGATAGGCACGATAGAGCCCATCGCGAGGATAGCGGAGATCGCGAAGTCAAAGGGCGTCGTCTTTCATACGGACGCGGTGCAGGCGCTCGGCAATGTGCACATAGACGTGAAAGAGCTCGGCGTCGACCTGCTCAGCGTATCGGGCCACAAGATATACGGGCCAAAGGGCATAGGCGCGCTGTATATCCGGCGCGGCGTAGCCCTGCCGTCGCATATGCACGGCGGCGCGCAGGAGGCGGGCAAGCGCGCGGGCACGGAGAACCTGACGGGCATCGTCGGCTTCGGCAAGGCCGCCGAGCTCGCGGGCGAGAACCTCGTATCGCATATAGAGAATATCAGCGGCCTAAGGAACTACTTCTTGGATCGCGTGAAAGAGCGCATACCCGATATACGCATCAACGGCAGCCTTGAGAGCCGCCTACCCGGCAACCTCAACATCACGTTCAAGTACATAGAGGGAGAGGCCCTGTTGCTTCTGCTCGATATGGCGGGCGTCGCCGTATCGACGGGTTCCGCCTGTTCGTCGGCCTCGCTGACGCCGTCGCACGTACTCGAGGCGATCGGCGTGCCGGTCGAGGAGATACACGGCTCCGTCAGATTCACGATAGGCGATTTCACGACGAAAGGGGATCTGGACTACACCTTGGACGCGCTCGACGAGTCGGTGGCGAAGCTGAGGAAAATCTCGTCCGTGTCGAAGGAGTCGGGATGGTAGCGGGCCGCTCGGGACTTGGCAGGGCAGTAGGGTTTACGGTAATATTATTACGTAAACTTAACCAGATCAGTCCATAACGAGTGTTTACAATAATAACCTTACGTAAACCCAACCGCTTTAGTCCATAATAACATTTACCGTAATAATATTATGTTAAGCATATAATAAGCAAAACCGTATCGGCAGGAGGAATGTACATGGCGCTCTACAATGACAAGGTAATAGATCACTTCACGAACCCGCATAACGTCGGCGAGCTCGAAAACCCCGACGGCGAGGGCACATACGGCAGCCCCGTCTGCGGCGACATGATGAAAATATCGATAAACGTGAAGGACGACGTCATCACGGACGCGCGCTTCAAGACCTTCGGCTGCGGCTCGGCCATAGCGTCGTCGAGCGTCGCCACGGACATGATCATCGGCAAGACGATAGAGGAGGCGCTGCACATCACGAACAAAGACGTGCTGAACGAGCTCGGCGGCTTGCCGGCCATCAAGATACACTGCTCCGTGCTCGCGGACTACGCGATCAAGTCGGCCATCTACGACTACGCGCAGAAGCACGGCAAGACGTATAAAGGGCTCGAAGGCTTCGACCC
>JAISAI010000105.1 GCA_031266795.1 Eubacteriales Family XIII. Incertae Sedis bacterium | reverse complement strand
CTGCTCGTGAAGTTCGTGGAGCTGAAGCTGCGCGAGCTCGTGGAGAACAACGTCGTGGTCTCCGTCATAGGGGACTACTCCCCCATACCCCATGAAGCGAAAGCCGCGCTTGAACGCACGATAGAGCATACGTCCGGCAATACCGGCATGAGATTTGTGATAGCGCTCAATTACGGGAGCCGCGCGGATATATTGAACGCCGCGAAGCGTCTCGCGCTGGAGGCCATTCGCGCGGATGGCGCAGGCGATGCGGCCGGCGCGGGGCCGGCGGCGGGATACGCCGGGGCGGACGGCGTCGTCTCAAAGATCACGGAGGCGGATTTCGCGGGGATGCTCAGCACGGCCGGCACGCCCGACCCCGATCTCATCATCCGCACGAGCGGTGAGAAACGCCTGTCGAACTTCCTGCTCTGGGAGGCCGCGTACAGCGAGCTTATCTTCACGGACGTGCTGTGGCCGGACTTCACGCCCGATGAATTTGACAGGTGCGTCGCGGAGTACCGGGGGCGCGTCAGGAGATATGGAGGCCGGAAGTGAAAACGCGGGTCAAGTCGGGACTGCTCATGGCGCCGCTGCTCGTAGTCGTGTGGATAGGCGGCTACGCGCTGCTCGCGGCCTGCGTCGTCCTGTCCGTCTTTGCCGTCCGCGAATTTTACCGGGCCTTCGAGACCGCGACCATAGGCGCTGACCGGCCGATCAAGCCGTCGTTCAAGGTGGGCGTCGCAGGCGTGATACTTCTGTACAGCGTCGTCATAGGCGATTCATTATGGTTTATCATCGTCGTTGTGATGTGCTTTGCGATGCTGCTGATGAACGACAAGCGGAGCGTGACGGACAGCCTCGTCACGATGGCCGGCTTATTCTATGTCGTGTACTTCATCTGCTTCATATACCGAACGGATACGTCGTTTTCCCCATATTTCATATATTCGATAAGCGAAGACCGCAGTGTGTTCGAAAGCGCATTGGCAAGCGGCAATGTACCCAATCAATTTACGCCCTACATCCACGGTTTTAAAAATAATTTCGTCTGGCTCATAGTCTTTTCAGCGTTCGCGACGGACATATTCGCGTTTTTCATAGGGCGCTCGATAGGCAGGCACAAGATCGCCCCAAAGCTCAGCCCGAAAAAGACCGTAGAGGGCTGCATAGGCGGCGTGGTCGGCAGCGTCCTCGTCTGCGGTCTGTTCGGCTACTTCGCGATACCCGAGTTTTTCATCCACTGCGTCGTCATAGGCGCGCTCGGCGGCGTCGTTTCCCAGTTCGGCGACCTGACTGCTTCGGCCATCAAGCGCCGGCTCGGCATGAAGGACTACGGTACGCTTATCCCCGGGCACGGAGGCCTGCTTGACCGCATAGACAGTCTGCTTTTCACGGCGCCGCTCGTGTACCTGTATCTGTCCATAGTGAGTGGATGGACGCTTAACGGCGACATGAAAACGCCGGTATTCGAATATCTGTGGGAGTCCATGAACGGAACAGTCGACCCGTCCGTATTTGATATTCTGGGGCGGCAGTTTGGAATGTAGGGATATAGGTATGCAGGAACATAGGTACAAAAATAGATGAAACGGATCGCGATACTCGGAAGCACGGGAAGCATAGGCACGCAGGCCCTCGAGGTGATAGCCTCAAACCCGAGGCGCCTCAAGGCGACGGTTCTCACGTGCAACAGCCGCGTCGACGTGCTGCGCCGGCAGATAGACAGGTTCCGGCCCGAAGCCGTCGCCGTTGGCAGGGCGGCCGACGCGGCGGAGCTCGGGCGGGAATACCCGAACATAAATATATTCTATGGCCCGGAGGGGATACGCGAGGCCATAGACGACGTGGACTGCGACGTCGTGCTGAACGCCATCGTCGGCATCGCAGGCTTAGGGCCCACGTTCGAAGCCGTGAATAAGGGCGGCCTCACCGTGGCGCTCGCGAACAAGGAGTCGCTCGTGACGGCCGGGCGCATAGTCATGAAAGCGGCGGAGGAGTCGGGCGTGCCCATCATACCCGTTGACAGCGAGCACAGCGCCATATTCCAATGCCTCGCGGGCAACGATGAGAACAGCATACGCCGGCTCATCCTCACGGCCTCGGGAGGGCCGTTCAGGACATTCTCCCGCGAGAGGCTCGAGTCCGTCGGGATAGACGACGCGCTCATCCACCCGAACTGGAAGATGGGGCGCAAGATTACGATAGATTCGGCCACGATGATGAACAAGGCCTTCGAGATCATAGAGGCGAAATGGCTGTACGGGACGGACGCCGGCAGCATAGAGGTCGTCATCCATCCGCAGAGCATAGTGCATTCCTTAGTGGAGTTTGGCGACGGGGCCATCATGGCGCAGCTCGGGCACCCGGACATGAAAGTGCCCATATCGTACGCGTTTTCCGGGCCGAAGCGCTGGACGACGGACGTGCGGAGCCTCGACCTCATCGCGCTGCGCTCCCTGTACTTCGAGGAGCCCTCGCACGAAGCGCGCAGGAGTCTCGACCTCGCCTACCGCGTCCTGCACGAGAGCGAAGCGACGGGCCGCGACAGCGGCGTCATAGTGCTGAACAGCGCGAACGAGGAGCTCGTCCGCCTGTTCCTCGAAGGCAAGATACAGTTCGTGGACATACTCGACACGCTCGAATACCTCATAGACGGCCACGAGCCCACAGCCGTATCGACGATAAGCGAAATCCTGCAAACGGATCAGGAAGCGAGGGAAGCGACAAGGGAACGCCTCGCGAATTGATGCATTGACCTCTTGATGGATTGCTGCTCAGGATGCGTTTTCCCCGACGAAAAGCGTCCCCACCGGTTCCCCCTTGACGATCTCATACAGTGCGGACGGATTTTTGCCGTTCGTAACGATGGTGTCGATCCCATGTGAAGTCGCCAGCTTTGCGGCTTGCAATTTTGTTTTCATGCCGCCCGTGCCGCGCCGGGAGCCGGCGCCCCCCGCCAAAGATTGCACATCGTCTATCGACGTGATCCGTTCAATCCGTTTCGCGTCGGGATAAAGGCGGGGGTCGTTCTCATAAAAACCGTCTATGTCGGACAAAATGATGAGCTTATGCGCTCTGCATGATACCGCGACGACGGCGGAGAGCATATCGTTATCACCGAAAAGTTTGTCTATCGACTCGATCTCGGTATAGCTGACGGAGTCGTTTTCATTCACGACCGGGATGATGTTCATTTCAAGCAAGGTATCAAAGGTGTTCGTGAGATTGTCCTTCTTCTCTTCGATTTCCATATCCTCGGCATTCAGCAGTATCTGCGCTATGGTTTTGCCATAGTCGTTGAAAAACCTGTCGTACAGGAACATGATGCTGCATTGCCCTACCGCGGCGGCGGCCTGCTTCAAACGCAGCGTCTCTGGCCGCGTTTCCATTTTCAGTTTGTTTGCGCCCACGGCGATCGCTCCGGAGGATACCAAGATGATCTCGTATCCCATGTTGTGCACATCGGACAATACACAGGCGAGGCTGTTGAAAGAGCGCAGGTCATTTTGCCCTATCCCGTTTGTCAGCGTTGAAGTCCCGACCTTTACGACAATCCTATTTTGATATAAACGCAAACCCAAATCGCTCGCCATTCCCTTTCCACTTGAAATCCCGGATACAGAGAGTGTATCATGTATTGGTAAATCTTAAAATCAAATAATTGTCATAGGCAACATGAGAAAGTCGGATGAAATGGAGGAGGGCGTCACATGGATACGAATATCCAGAAATACATGGCTTTTATCAAGACAGTCGAACACCGCAGTTTTACAAAGGCGGCTGAAATATTGAACTACTCCCAGTCGGGCGTCAGCCGTATGATCAATGATTTGGAAAAGGAATGGAGCGTATCGCTTCTTGAGCGTAGCCGTACGGGCGTGCGCCTTACCTCCGACGGGTTGATGCTGTTGCCGTACGCCCAGAGCGTATGCGATGCATTCCAAAAATTGCAGACCCAAATAGACGAACTGAAAGGCCTGCAGTCGGGGCTGATCCGGATCGGCACATTTTCAAGCATAGCCACCCATCGGATCCCCGGCATCATAAAGGATTTCCAAAAGAAATACCCCAATATAGAATACGAGCTTTTGCTGGGCGACTATGCTGAAATTGAAAACTGGATACAGGAAGGGCGCGTGGATTGCGGTTTCATCCGGCTGCCGACGCGCCCGGAGTTTGAAACCACGTTTTTCGAACAGGACAAAATGCTCGCGGTGTTGCCCGAAGACCACCCCTTGGCGGATTGCGAAAGGTTCCCCGTGAACGCGCTGTGCGACTACCCCTTCATACTTTTGGAAAAGGGGACGAAGTCCGAGGCGTCAAAGCTCTTGGACAAATACAACATCAAGCCCCAAATACACTTCACGACATGGGACGACTACGCCATCATGTCAATGGTCGAGAGCGGGATGGGGATCAGTATCCTGCCCGAACTCATCCTGCAGCGCATCCCCTATCGCATCGTGGTAAAGGAGCTCGAAGTGTCCGCATACCGCAAAATAGGCATCGCCTTAAAAAGCAAGAAGAGCATGTCCCTTGCGGTCAAGCGATTTTTGGAGTATGTGTAATGAATGGTTTTTACGGCGCGACAGAGCGGCGGTTCGATTGCCCCTTTCAGATGTTTCCTTTAACCGAAGCTGTTTATCTGTTAATATAATAGAAGGAGGGGAGAACAGTTAGCGTTTAGCGTCATCGGAGCACAAGTTGTTTATTATCTACGCCATACTCATATTCGCTCTGCTCATATTCGTGCATGAGTTCGGGCATCTCATCACGGCCAAAGCCGTCGGCATCGGCGTCAAGGAGTTCGCGATCGGCATGGGGCCGCGCCTCTGGTCCGTGGAACGCGGCGGGACGCGCTATTCCATCAGGCCCATCCCCATAGGCGGATTCTGCGCGATGGAGGGCGAGGACGAGGAGTCGGACGACCCGAGGGCATTCAACAACAAGCCGGCGCCCGCGAGGGCCCTCGTGCTCTTCGCGGGCTCGGGCATGAACATCCTGCTCGCGGTACTCATGCTGTCCCTGCTCATATTCGCGAACGGCGAGCCGACGACGCGCATAGACACGATCACGGAGAACAGCTCGGCGGCCGAGAGCGGCCTGAAGGCCGGCGACGAGATACTCGCCGTGGATGGCGAGGCCGTCACGTCGTGGGCCGAGGTCAGCGAGCGGCTCGCCTTGGCGGCAAACGACAAGACGTCGGCGCATCCCGAGGTCTCCCTGCTCGTGCGCCACGAGGACGGCGCGGAGCAGACCATACCGGCCGCGATGTACGAAGACACAGACGGGGCGTACCGCGTCGGCATCACGCCCGCCATAACGCGCGGACCGGTGTTTTTACTCCAATCATTCAAATACGGCGGCGAGGCCACGTGGAACATGACGAAGATGATGTACCACGTCCTCGGCGATCTCTTCACGGGCCGGGCGGGGCTCGACCAGCTCACGGGGCCGGTCGGCATCGTGAAGGCCGTCGGCGACACGGCGAGCGCGGGCGGAAGCGGGGTCGTAGGGCTCGCCGCGCTCATCAGCCTGAACCTCGGCATCGTCAATCTGCTGCCCTTGCCCGCGCTCGACGGCGGGCGCCTGCTGTTTTTGGTGATAAGGCTGTTCACGGGCCGGCGCGTCAGCGACGCGCTCGAGGCGCGCATACATACGATAGGCATCATCGCGCTGTTCGCGCTCATGGGGTACATCACGCTCGTCGACGTGAACAGGTTCATCATCCAATGAGCCGGGACGGCAAGGCGGCGCGCGGCGGGGCGCAGAGCGGCGTGCGCGGCGGATCCGCGCGCGGGAGCGCCACTAAGCGCGTCATGTGCGGCGACGTGCCGATAGGCGGCGGCGCGCCGGTTTCCATACAGTCGATGACAAATACGGACACGCGCGACGCGCTCGCGACGGCTGCCCAGATAGCGGCGCTTGCCGCGGCGGGCTGCGATATAGTGCGTTGCGCCGTGCCCGACGCGGCGGCGGCCGCGGCGCTCACGGGCATACGCGCGGAGCTCGCGGCGCGCGGCGTGCGTATACCGATAGTGGCCGACATCCATTTCGACTACCGCCTCGCGATAGCGGCCATAGAGAACGGCGCGGACAAGATCAGGCTCAACCCCGGCAACATAGGCGGCGCCGACAAGGTGCGCGCCGTGGCCGAGCGCGCGAGGGACGCCGGCGTCCCCCTACGCGTGGGCGTGAACGGGGGGTCGCTCGAGGGCGCCGTGGCCGGCGGGCACGGTGGCGAGGCGACGGCCGAGGCCCTCGCTAAGAGCGCTCTGATGAATATCGACCGGCTGAAGTCGATGGGCTTCGATGACATCGTCGTTTCGGTCAAGTCGTCGGACGCGCGCGTATGCGCCGATGCCCTGCGCGTACTGTCTCCTCTGACGGACGCGCCCGTCCATCTCGGCGTGACGGAGGCGGGCGCGGGCGACAGGGCGCTCGTCAAGTCAGCCATAGGCATAGGGCCCCTGCTCGCGGAGGGGATAGGGGACACGATGCGCGTGTCGCTGACCTGCGACCCCATCAGGGAGGTCTACGCCGCGCGCGACATACTCGCGTCGGTCGGGATGCTTCCGGGAGCGATAGACGTGATCTCCTGCCCGACGTGTGGCAGATGTAATGTCAACTTGACGCGTATAGCCGATGAGGTGAGGGAGGCCGTCTCGCCCTTAGAGGCGGAGCGCGTAACATCCGCGCGTGGGGCGCTGTTTGCGGCGTGTACCGGGGGAGCGGGCGCCGCGGGCCCTGTGGGCGCTCCGGGCATCGCCCGCAGGGCGCGGAGCCGTGCATCCGGCGCGGGCGGCGTCCTGACCGTCGCCGTCATGGGCTGCGCCGTGAACGGGCCGGGTGAGGCCGCGCACGCCGACATGGGCGTAGCCTGCGGCAACGGGAACGCCGTCCTGTTCGAAAGGGGAGTAAAGACGGGCACGATCGCCGAAGCGGACGTCGTACCCGTACTGCTCGCGAAGATACGGCAGGCCATGTCAAACGACGCGAAGGTAGGCGATGGAACTCACTAAATTCATAATGATACTCGTCGTGGCGATAGTCGTCTCAAACCTCATGGATAGCGCCTATCCGAAATTCCCGCTGCCCTTGGCCCAGATCGGCTTTGGCGTGATCATCGCGCTCACGCCGTTCTACACGAAGATAACCATCAACCCCGAGCTGTTCATGGGGCTTCTCATCGCTCCGCTGCTGTTCCACGAATCGGAGGAGACAGACATCCTCGCGCTGTGGAGGATACGCAAGACGGTCATATTCATGGTGTTCGGCCTCGTGTTCGTCACGGTGTTCGTCATAGGCTTCGCCGTGCATTCGCTCGTGCCCGCCATCCCGCTCGCGGCCTGCTTCTGCCTCGGCGCCGCGCTCGGGCCGACGGACGCGATAGCCGTCTCAACCGTCTCAAGCCGCATAGAGATCAGCGACAAGATTATGAATATCCTCAAGGGGGAATTTCTCATCAACGACGCGTCCGGCGTCATATCGTTCAACTTCGCGGCGCTCGCGCTCGTCACGGGCTCGTTTTCCCTGTTCGAAGCGGGCGGGGAGTTCCTGCTGCTGTGCGGCGGCGGCTTCGCGATAGGCATGATCGTAGCGTCGATAAAGTCGAGCGCGCTCAAGACGCTGAAGAGCGCGTCGATCAGAAACTCGGCGGCCTTCATGCTCATAGAGATACTGACGCCCTTCATCTGCTTCTTTGTCGCGGAGGGCATAGGCTTCTCCGGCATCATCGCCGCCGTGACGGCCGGATGCAGGCAGGCCTTGGCCGTCCGCAAGATCGAGAAATTCGAAGCGGACTTTTCCACTCTGAAAAAGTCCGTATGGAATATGATCACCGTCGTATTCAATTCGTTTATCTTCCTCCTGTTGGGGCTTTCCCTGCCTGCCATGATAAAGACCGTGGTAGAGGTTGATTACTACACGATAGGCTTTGCCGTAGGCGTGGGGCTGTTCGCGACGGGCGTCCTCTTCGCCGTGCGCTTCCTCGGCGTCGCCCTCGGCGCGCGCGACTTGAAGGAAAAGAATCCTAAGGAAAAGCTGCGCGGCTGGATCATACTCACGCTGTCGGGGGTCAAGGGCACGGTCAGCTTGGCGACGGCGTTCTCCCTGCCTTTCACGCTCGCCGGCGGGGCGGCGTTCCTGCACCGCGACTTCCTCTTCCTCGTCACGGCCTGCGCCATCGTATTTTCCTTAGCCATATCGACGGTATTGCTTCCGATCATAGCCAAGCCCAAGCGCTCGCACCACAAAAACAACATATATATCAATATTATCCGCGACGTGATACCGACCATAGAGACCTCCGGAAGCGCGTGCGCCGCCGCGGTCGCCATTCATTTGAAGCGCCGTGTGAGGCAGCTCGAATACGACGACCTCACGACGGATCAGAAAAAGAGGGTGGGCGCCATCAAAAAAGATTTCAGCGAACGAGAATTCCACCTGCTCGAACAGCAGAGGAGGGCCGGGGAAATCACCGAGGCCGAATACGCGGACTATTTCAAAATCAGTTCATTGATAGCGGCCATGCAGGACGCATCGCCCGCGCGGCGTTACTTCAACAGGCTGCGCTTTACCCTGCGCCTGATTGGCGGGCCGAAAGAAAAGGGCCGGACAAGCGGCGCCGACGTGCACCGGATACACGTGCTGTTCTGGACGAACACGGGGCATATAGGCGAGATACTTGAGCACACGTACGGCAGGATGGACGACGAGATACTGTCGCGCATCATAGAGGAGCGCATAGATATAGCGACGGACGTCATGGAAAGATATTATGGGCGCCTGCTCGACGTCAAACTGACCGAGGAATACGACAGGGAACTGAAGCGCTGTTTCCGGCTCGAGAGGCAAAAGCTGAACGAGTATCTCGAAGCGGGGCGCGTCACCGAGGACGAGGCCGACGAGGTGCGCATCGTCATCAACACCCTCGAAACCTACGCCATCAGGGACGTACAGTCAGACACAGTAGCCAAGCTGTTCATGAAAGGCCAGCGGCAGCGGGCAAGCAAGCGGAAAAAATCCCGTTGAGCAAAAAATCCCCTACGCTCAATACAAGAATTTTTTACAAACTTTCCCAAAAACTTTTCATTGACACAGGGGTGTCGCGCGACGTATAATATACGTCGGCTCTTGAAAAAGGGCTCGTACCTTGAAAACAGCATAGAGTAGAGAATCAGTCGAATAAGGATGTAGCGATATGTCCTGTGAGACTGAGTACAAACTATCTGTATTGATGAATCGTCCGGAGCGATCCGGACAGGCAAGACAGGTCAACGTACAATTCTTACAAACAATAATTGCGAAAGCAATGCAAGAACGCGAAAGCGTTCAACGGAGTCACAGACTCAAAGAAGCTATTTTCACTGCCCGCCCTTTGAGAGGGAAACAAACGCTCACGCGTTGTTATTACCCGACAAACGGCCATGGCAGGGTCCATAGACAAATTAATGAGAGTTTGATCCTGGCTCAGGATGAACGCTGGCGGCGTGCCTAACACATGCAAGTCGAGCGAGAACCCGCGAAGCGGAGACTTCGGTCAAAGCATCGCGGCGGAAAGCGGCGGACGG
>JAISAI010000050.1 GCA_031266795.1 Eubacteriales Family XIII. Incertae Sedis bacterium | reverse complement strand
ATTTCGCGGAGAAGATGAGGAGGAGCTCCATGTCAGGCAATAACGATCGTCTCGTCATCATAGACGGGAACAGTCTCATCAACAGGGCTTATTACGCCATACAGCGCCCGATGATCACGAAGGACGGCGTCTACACGCAGGGTATCTACGGCTTTATCACGATGCTCGCGAAGATCACGGCCGAGTACGACCCCGCGTATATCGTCGTCGCGTGGGACCGCAAGGCGCCCACGTTCCGCCACGAGGAATACAAGGACTACAAGGCGGGGCGCAGGAAGATGCCTATCGAGCTCGCCATGCAGCT
The DNA here is from genome assembly GCA_031266795.1 of Eubacteriales Family XIII. Incertae Sedis bacterium. GTDB lineage: Bacteria > Bacillota > Clostridia > Peptostreptococcales > Anaerovoracaceae > JAIRPC01. The sequence goes on along the minus strand of JAISAI010000050.1, from coordinate 10,823 downwards.
GCCGTACATGAAGGACGTGCTCGGGGCGATGAACATAGCGAACCTCGAGATCGACGGCTTCGAGGCCGACGACATCATCGGCACGGTCGCGAAGCGCGGCGAGGCCGAGGGGATCGAGCCCTTCATCATAACGGGCGACCGCGACGAGCTGCAGCTCGCGACCGACAAGACGAAGGTGCTCATCACGAAGAAGGGCATATCCGAGTTCGAGCTGTACGATGCGGACGCGATGAGGGAGGAATACGGCTTCACGCCGCTGCAGTTCATAGATTACAAGGGGCTCATGGGCGACCCTTCCGATAATATTCCCGGATTGCCGGGTGTGGGGAAGAAGACGGCGTCGAAGCTCATCCTCGAGTACGGCAGCGTCGAGAATCTCATAGCGCACGCAGACGATGTAGCGCCCGCCAAGCTCGGGGAAAAGATACGGGAAAACGCGCCGCTCGCGATCATGAGCAAGCGCCTCGCGACTATCGTCACGGATGTGCCGATCGAGATCGACTTCGGGGACATGAAGAAGGAGAGCCCCGACATACCGGCGCTCGTCTCCCTGTACCGGAAGCTCGGATTCAACAGCTTTTTGAAGAAGTTAGACACGGGCGATCCCGGCCCGGCCCGGAGTGGGGACGGGGATCCCTCGCGCGGGACAGATGGCGGCGTCGAGCCGGGCTCAGGCACGGGGCCCACCCGTCACGCCGGGCTCGATACGGAGCCCGTGCTTGCGTATTTTGACAAAGGCATCCCCACCGTCGTCGTAAGGGACGCCGCAGGCATAGATGCCCTCGAAGCGGCGATGCGCGCCGCCGCCTCGTCCGGCTCGCCGGTCACGCTGAAAATCCTCGGCGACAACAACCATCGCGCCTTGCCTTCGATATTCGGCGTGAACGTGATGACGGGCGAAGCGCATTACTACGTGGACGCGGAGAGCGGCGCCGCTATGACGACGCTGTTCATCGAGACGCTCTCGAAGACCGATCCCGATATAGTAGGCCACGCCCTGCAGCCCGATCTGTACATGCTGTCCGCCTTGGCAAAGGAGGCCGGCATTTCCAAAGGGTTCAAGCCGCGCGTCGTGTTCGACTCCGCCGTCGCGCAGTACCTGCTCGACCCGGCCGCGAGCAACTACTCGATCAAGCGGCTGTCCTTGGAATATTTCGGCATAGGCACGCGCGACGACGAGGAATTCTACAAGAGCGAGGCGCAGCTCGATATGCTGGACGACCGCTCGGGGGCCTACGCGGAATACGGCCTTTCGTATTGCCGTACCGCGTTCTCCCTCCGGGGCGCTCTCGCCCCTCAAATCGAGGAAGAACGCCTCGCGCGTGTTTTTACAGAAGTGGAACTGCCGCTGATAGAGCCGCTGGCGTCTATGGAGGTCGAGGGCTTCGGCTTCGACAAGGGCGCGCTGACGGACGTCGGCGAGAGGATAAGCGAGGGCGTGGAGCAGCTGACGCGCGAGATATACGGGATAACGGGCGAGGAGTTCAACATCAACTCGCCGCAGCAGCTCGGCATCGTCCTGTTCGAAAAGCTCGGGTTGCCGGGGGCGAAGCGGATAAAGAAGGGCTATGCGACGGGCGCGGATGTCCTCGAAAAGATCGCGGACAAGAGCCCCGTGATACGAAAGGTACTCGAATACCGTACGCTGACGAAGCTGCGCAACACGTATATAGACGGGCTCATCCCGCTTGTGGCCGCCGACGGGCGCATCCACGCGCACTTCCAGCAGACTGTCGCCGCCACGGGGCGCATCAGCTGCACGGAGCCGAATTTACAGAACATCCCCATACGGCAGGAGTTCGGCAGGCAGATACGCAAGGCCTTTGTCCCGGGCGGCGGCGAGTACATCCTGCTCGGCGCGGATTACAGCCAGATCGAGCTGCGCATACTCGCGCATCTTTCGCAGGATCCGTCGCTCATCGAGGATTTTCGCCATGGCGCGGACATCCACCGGCGCACGGCCGCGCGCGTGTTCGGCGTCCGTGAGGAGGACGTCACGCCGAAGCAGAGAAGCGGCGCGAAAGCCGTGAATTTCGGCGTCATATACGGGATGAGCAGCTTTGGGCTCTCCGACGGCCTCGGCATCACGTACGAAGAAGCCGAGTCGTATATACTCGAGTATTTCGCGCGGCACACAGCCGTGAAAGCCTACCTTGACGGCTGCGTCGAACACGCGAAGAGAGAGGGCTACGCCGTCACGCTGCTCGGGCGCAGGCGCGCTATACCCGAGCTCGGCGCGCCAAATTACCCGGTGCGGCGCCTCGGCGAACGGCTCGCCATGAACACCCCGATACAGGGCAGCGCGGCCGACATCATAAAGCTCGCGATGGCGTCCGTGTACGAGGCGCTGCGCGCGCGCGGCCTGCGCTCGACCGTCATCCTGCAAGTGCACGACGAGCTCATCATACGCGCACACAGGGACGAGGCCGAAGAGGTCGGAGTGCTGCTCATCGAAAAGATGCAGAGCGCCTACGAGCTCGACGTGCCGCTCGTAGCGGAGTTGAACGAGGGCGCGAACTGGTACGAACTGAAATGACGCTTCCCCATTTTACTGTGGTCAGTAATGCGGTTTGTAATGTAAAAATGACTGTGGCGTTCTTGATGTGAGGGAGTATGTGCAAGGGCCTTGGCATGACGATAGGGATAACGGGCGGCATCGGCGCGGGCAAGTCCGTCGTGACGGACTATCTGCGCGCCAAGGGCTACGGGGTCGTGGACGCCGACGAGGCCGCGCGCGAGGCGGTGGCGCCGGGCGAACCGGCCCTCCTCTCTCTCGTAGCCGCTTTCGGAGCGGGGATACTGCACGGGGACGGCACGCTCGACAGGGCGCGGCTTTCGTCTCTCGCGTTCGCGGACGACGATAAGGCGCGGCTACTGAATGACATCACGCACGCGGATATAGAGAGCAGGATAGCAAAAAAACTGCGAGCGCTCGGAGCGGCGTCAGAGCCGTATCATCAGGCCGCGGATGCGGAGGCGGGGAGTCCGGTCTTTCTGTCGGCGCCCCTGCTGTTCGAGTCCGGTCTGGATCGGATGTGCGGCGAGGTGTGGCTCGTCGCCGCTCCCGAGGACGTGCGCATAGCGCGCGCCGTATCGCGCGGAGGGCTGACGCGCGACGAGGCGCGCGCGCGCGCCGCGCGCCAGATGGGCGAAGGGGACAGAAGGGCGCGCGCGGATGTCGTGATCGAGAACGTCGGAGGCAAGGATGAGCTTTACCGCGCCGTGGACAAGCTGCTCGCGGGGCGCTTAGGATAACGTGAGGGAGAATGTGGAGGAGATGAGGAACGCTTATGGAAAAGAAGGATATGGTGAAATGGAATTTCAGCGACATCGCCCACACGTACAGCGATGAAACGCGTCGCAGGATCATCCCTTGTTTCGACGACTTCTACGGAGTGGGCGTCCCGGAGCTTAGCTATGAGGGCGATTCGCCAAATATACTCGACGTAGGCGCCGGCACGGGGCTCTACTCCGCCATGCTGCTGGCTCGGTATCCGAAAGCAAAGCTCACGTTGATCGATTTTTCCGAGAATATGCTCAATATTGCGAAAGAAAGGTTTTCCGGCTATGAGAACGCCTCGTTCCTACTCGGGGACTATACGGAATACCCGTTTACCGACAGATACGACATCGTCGTTTCCGCGCTGTCCATACACCATTTGGATGCGGCGGCGAAGGCGGGATTTTACCGGCAGATTTTCGAACTGCTCACGCCGAACGGCGAATTTCTGAACGCCGATCAGATGGTCAGCCCGTCGCCGGAGCTTCAGGAGCGCCACGAGAAACTCTGGCTCGATGCGGTCGCTGAAGGCGGTATGGCTGATACCGATATTGAACGCATCAAGCAGAGCATGGAGCTCGACGACCCCTCGACGGTCACAGAGCAGGTATCGTGGCTGAGGGAAGCCGGCTTCCCCATAGCGGACTGTATCTATCAGTACAGGAATTTCGCGGTGCTGTACGGCGCGAAGTAAAGGTAACTACTGAACGGTCACGCTATTTTTGCGCATTCCGGGACCCAAGTCCGATTTTGGCTTCCTCACGTACCTTTGAGTACGCTCCGGGGAGCCAAAATCTGCCTTGGACCCGGACTGCATCAAAACTATCGCGACCGTTCAGTAGTTTCGATTATACCATTGGGCAGTAACTAATCCTACGGCCTCATGAAGCAATCGTTTGCTTCGGAAGATGGTCGCGTGCTCCCCTTTCCGAGTGCGCGGCAGCCGCCGCAGACGTCGAATGCTTTGTCCACGCCGCCGCGGGAGGTGATCTTCCCGCCCGAAATGGTGATGATCGTATCGCAGATGAGCGCCGCCTCGTCGCAGCTGTGCGTCACGAGGATGAATTGCCCTTGGTAATCCTCCATCGCGCGCAGCAGCTCGTCCTGCATATTGCCGCGCAGATACGAATCGAGCGCGGAGAACGGCTCGTCGAGCAGCACGGCTTCCGGCCTGCTTGCGAATATCCGCGCCAGCGCGACGCGCTGCTGCTGGCCTCCCGAGAGGTTGGCCGGGTACCTATGCTCAAGGCCCGCGAGCTGATAGCGTTCCGTCAGGCACGACACGATCTCACTCTGGGAGCGGTCGTCGTCATCCGCGGGATTCACGGCTATGCCTATGTTTTCCTGTACGGTCATGTGCGGAAAGAGGGCGTAGCTCTGAAAAAAATACCCCACGCCCCTCCGCTGAGGTTTCACGTCTACGTGCGCGGCCGAATCGTATATGACGCGCTCTCCGATGGCGATGCGGCCCTCGTCCGGCGTGACGAGCCCTGCGATGGATTTGAGTATGAGCGTCTTGCCGCTCCCGGACGCGCCGAGTATGCCGAGGGCCTTGCTTTCGCTCTCAAAATCGACGTCCAAAGCGAAGCCTCTAAATCTCTTCACTATACGCGCGCTGATGCTCACAGACGAGGCGTCCTTTCCCCTGAGCGCTGCCGCGTCGTGCGGCGGTCGGTCAGGAAGCTCAGCAGCCATACGAAGATGAACGAAACGAGAATGAGAATAACGACGTAGCGGTAGGCCTCTTCCGTGCGCCCGCCCACGACGGCGCTGTATATGGCGAGAGGCATCGTGCGCGTGACGCCCGGGATGTTGCCCGCGATGAGCGCCGTCGCGCCGAACTCGCCGAGGCCCCGCGAGAACGCGAGTATGCCGCCCGACGCGAGGCCCGGCGCCGCGAGCGGGAGCAGGATGCGAAATACGATGCGCCGTTCGGATAGCCCGATCGTGCGGGCCGCCTGCATGAATATGGGGTCGACCTGAACGAAAGCGGCCTTGGCCGACCGGTACATGAGCGGAAAAGAAATGACCACGGCCGCAATGACCGTGGCCTGCCAATTAAATACGATGCGCACGCCGATCTCTCCGAGAAGCTCTCCGAGCGGCCGGTAGGAGCCGAAGATATACAGCAACAAAAATCCGGCGACCGTCGGCGGTAGCACGAGCGGTAAGGTCAATATCGCGTCAATAGTCGACCTTACCGAGTCTTTCCTTATACGGCACACCAAATACGCGAGCCATGTACCTATCGCAAATGTGATCAGGATCGATACGCTTGCCGTTTTGAGCGATATGATTACAGGAGCCCATTCCATGTACCGTATTACCCTTTATCTTATCCTTCGTAAGGCTTGAATCCGTAGCTCTCGAATACCGACATGGCCTCGGGGCTCTTTATGAATTCCACAAAGGCGTCCGTAGCCGCTTTGTTCTCTTCCGTCACGCGTATGAGCTCCGCTACCGGATATACGACCGGAGTCTGCATCGTTTCGGGGGAGGCGATGGCGAGGACTTTGACGTCGTCGGGCATGCTGGCGGCGTCCGTGGCGTAGACTATGCCTACCTCGGCGCTGCCCTCGGCCACCCAGTTCAGGACTTCCGTGACGTTCGTGCCCATGCTCGCGGTCGATTCTACCTTATCCCATACGCCGAGGGTAGTCAAGACCTCCTGCGCGTACTGTCCGGCGGGGACGCTCGCGGGGTCGCCTATGGCGATGGATTTCGCTTCCGTGATGTTGTCGAATGACGTCACTTTCGTCTCACTCTGCGGCGAGGTGATGAGCACGACCTCGTTCAGCAGCAGATCGGTCACGGCAGCCGCGTCTATGAAGCCGCCCTCGACGAGCGCGTCCATCTGTTTCAGCGCGGCGGAGAAGAATATGTCGGCTTCGAGCCCGCCCTCGATCTGTTCCTGGAGCTTGCCGCTCGAGTCGTACGTGCCCGTGACGGTGACGTCCGGGTACTGCGCGTTGAACAGGGGCTTCAGGTCGCCTTCAAACGCGTTTTCGAGGCTTGCCGCCGCTGCGATCATGACCGCGCCGCTGACGGCCGGAGCCTCTTCTTCCGGCGCCGCTTGCTCTTCCGTCGCGGCCGGTTCTTCCGTCGCGGCAGGCTCTTCCGTCGCCGCCTCGCCGCCACCCGAGCTACAGCCCGCGAAAGACGCCAACGCGATGATGAACGCAAATACGATTATTAACAAGTGATTTCTTTTCATTCTATTACCTCCTAGGCCTCAATATAATGTATTGCTATATTATAATGTAAGTGTAATAGACTGTAAGTTGGAGTATCAACTTCTCTATGAAAAAAGTGTAGTATACTTTTAATTGAATGTTACTGCTCAAGGATATAATCGAACAGTTCGAGCGATTTTATGAATGACGCTTACGACAGAAAAATAAACTATCTGCGCATCTCAGTTACCGATCTATGCAACATGAGGTGTATATACTGCATGCCCGAAGGCGGCGTTGAGAAATTGCCGCACGAGAGCATCCTTTCGGTCGAGGAGATTGAGGGAATCTGCCGCGCGGCCGCCGGCCTCGGCGTCACGAAGATCAGGATCACGGGCGGCGAGCCGCTCGTGCGCAGAGGCGTCGGCGAGATAGCGCGCGGTGTCTGCGCCATACCGGGCCTCAGCGAGGTCTGCCTGACCACGAACGGCGTGCTGCTCGGGCGGCCGTATGAAGCGCCAGGGCAGGGCGGCGGGAGCGGCGCAAAGATTTCCGCGCGCCGTCCGTATACGTACGCGCGCATGCTCGCGGACGCGGGGGTGAGCCGCGTCAACATCAGCCTCGATTCGCTCGATCCGAACGTATATAATACCGTCACGCGCAGGGACTATCTCACAGAGGCGCTCGCGGGCGTTGACGCGGCGTTTGAAGCGGGCTTGACGCCGGTCAAGATCAACGCCGTCCTCATGGGCGGCGTCAATGACGGAAGCGTAGCGGCGCTTGCCGGGCTGACAAGGCGCGAGGGCGTGCAGGTGCGATTCATCGAAATCATGCCTATCGGCGAGTGCGCCGCATGGAACAAAGCGCGTTTCATCAGCGGCGCCGAAGCGCTTGCGGCCGTGCCGGGGCTCGAACCCTGCGGCGTGGACGGCGTGGCGGAGATATACCGAAGAGCCGGCTACCCGGGAACGATAGGCGTCATCCCTCCGGTAAGTAGCCGCTTCTGCGCCACGTGCAACCGCATCCGCGTCACGGCCGACGGGAGGCTGAAGCCCTGCCTGCACTCGGGCGAGGAGATCCCGCTGAAAGGCCTGCGCGGCGACGCGCTGACGGAGGCCATACGCAGGGGCATAGAGGGCAAGCCCGCGGGCCATGCGCTCGAGGCTGACGGCGTCAGCGCCAGCGCGCGCGGCATGAACCGCATAGGAGGATAGTATGAGCGATCTGACCCATTTCAACACAGACGGCCGCCCCACGATGGTGGACGTGTCCGGCAAGGGCTCCACGCTGCGCGAGGCGACGGCGGCCGCCACCGTGTACGTGAACGCGCGGACATTCGGGCTCATCCTGTCGGGCGGGATGAAAAAGGGCGACGTGCTCGGCGCGGCGCAGGTCGCCGGCGTCATGGGGGCGAAGCGCTGCCCTGATCTTATCCCCCTGTGCCATCCGGTCGCGATCACGGGGGCCGACGTCTCGTTCGAGCCCGACGAGGAGTCCTTGAGCGTCAGGATTTTGGCCACGGTCAGGTGTAAGGGCGAGACGGGCGTCGAGATGGAGGCGCTGACAGCCGTCAGCGTCGCGGCGCTCACGATATACGATATGTGCAAGGCCGTGCAGCGCGACATCCGCATAGAGGGCGTCCGCCTCATCGCGAAGTCAGGCGGCAAGTCAGGGGATTACAGATATAATGAATTGGTATAATCGAAACTACTCAACGGTCGCGATAGTTTTGATGCAGTCCGGGTCCAAGGCCAATTTTGGCTCCCCGGAGCGTACTCAGAGGTACGTGAGGAAGCCAAAATCGGTCTTGGGTCCCGGAATGCGCAAAAATAGCGTGACCGTTGAGTAGTAACATTATTCGTGTGAGGATTGAGAAGATGGTTAAGGAAGCATTGACTCCTAAGGTGTTGGCGGTATGCACGAGTGAGGCAAAGGGCGAGCGCAAGCGCCCTGTCCGCGAGGCCGAGTTGCGGAGGGAGGGCGGCGTCGCCTCTGACGCGCACGGCGACGACCCCATGCGGCAGATCAGCCTGCTCGCGGACGAGAGCGCGGAAAGGGTCAGGGCGTCGCTGCCCGATATAGGGGCGGGCGACTTCGCGGAAAATATCCTGACGGAGGGCGTCGTCCTGCACGAGCTTCCCGTCGGGACGAGGATAGGGATCGGCGGGGCGGAGGGCGTGACGCTCGAAATCACGCAGATCGGCAAGGAGTGCCACGAGGGCTGCCGTATCAAGCAGCTCACGGGTGACTGCGTCATGCCGCGCGAGGGCGTGTTCGCGAAGGTCGTCCGCGAGGGAAAGATCCGTCCCGGTGACGGGATCAGGGTCATGCCTGCGTATACGGCCGCCGTGCTCACGGTCAGCGACAAGGCGAGCCGCGGTGAGCGCGAGGACACGGGCGGCCCGCTCGTGAAGTCAATGCTCGAGGAAGCCGGCTACGAGGTCGCGCTGTCCGGCACGCTGCCGGATGAGCGCAGTATTATTGCCGGAAAACTCGCGGAATGGGCGGATCATGGCGACATCGCGCTCATCGTAACGACGGGCGGAACGGGATTTTCGCCGCGCGATGTGACGCCCGAGGCGACGACGGACGTCTGCGAGCGCTTGGCGCCGGGTATCCCCGAGGCCATGCGCCAAGCGAGCCTGCATGTGACGCCGCGCGGTATGCTGTCGCGGTCGGTCTGCGGCATCAGGGGAAGGACGCTCATCATGAATCTGCCAGGCAGCCCGAAAGCCATACGTGAGAATCTTGAGGCGGTACTGCCGGCGATAGGCCACGGCCTCGATATGCTGTGCGGAGGCCCGGCGGACTGCGCGGCGCCTGACGCTGCGGCGCTATAAGCGGAAGGAAGTAGGAACATGAAAGAAGTAAAGACTCAAGACGCGATCGGCCTCATCCTCTGTCACGACATTACGCGTATCATTCCGGGAGTGGGCGGCGTCAAGGACGTCGCGTTCAGCAAGGGCCACGTCGTGCGGGAAGAGGACATACCCGCGCTGCTTGCGCTCGGCAAAGAAAATCTGTACGTGTGGTCAGACGAGCCGGGCATGATACACGAAAACGAAGCGGCCGAAATCCTCTGTGAGCTCGCTGCGGGCGACCACATCAGCGGAACGAAGGTGAAGGAAGGCAAAATAGAGCTCATCGCGGACGAGGACGGTCTGTTGCGCGTGGATAAGGCAAAACTCGTCGCGCTGAACCGGGCGGATGATTTCATGATGGCGACGCGCCACGATTACTCCCCCGTGAGGAGGGGCGACGTGCTGGCGGGGATGCGCGCCATCCCGCTGGCGGTTTCAAGGTCATCGATCGGCATGATGGTAGACGCCGTGTGGGCTGAGAGGGGCGGCGGCGCGGGCGCTGAAGAAGAGGGTGGCGCGGGCGCGTCGGAAAAGGGCGCTACAAGCGACAAAATCCTGAACATCATCCCGTACGAAAAAATGCGCGCGGGCATAGTGACGACGGGTAGTGAGGTATACGGCCACCTCGTCGAGGACGGCTTCACGCCTAAGGTCAGGAAAAAGATGGCCGAATACGGCATGTATGAAGCGGGGCAGGTCACCGTGCCGGACGACCCCGGCAAGACGACGGCGGCTATACTGAAGCTCATAAGCGAAAAAGGCGCGGACATCGTCTTCGTGACGGGGGGCATGAGCGTAGACCCCGACGACAGGACGCCGCTCGCGATCAGGGACACGGGCGCGGAGGTCGTCAGCTACGGCGCGTCCGCGCTGCCGGGCGCCATGTTCATGCTCGCGTATTTCAAGCGGGCCTCTGAAAAAACAAGAGCGAACGTGGGCGCGGCGCAGCGCGGGATCCCCATCCTCGGCCTGCCCGGATGCGTCATGCACGATGAGCGCACGGTACTCGACATACTGCTGCCGAGGCTCGTCGCCGGGGTTGCCGTCACGAAGGACGACATCGTCGCCCTCTGCGCGGGGGGCCTCTGCCTGCGCTGCGAAACGTGCATTTTCCCGCGCTGCGGCTTCGGGGCAGTGTAAGCGCGTAGGCAAGCTCAGGTTGACAGGGATTGCAGATCGGAGAAGAGCAATCATTGTCATCCTACTACTCAGATATGAAAATACCGTAGCGATGTGGGAAGCGAAATAAATATGCCCGATTCGGAGAAGCAGAATAAACACTACGTCTACATAGCCGAGTGCGCAGACGGGACGTATTACACCGGATACACGACGGACGTAAAAAGCCGCGCCAAAGCCCACAACGAAGGCAAAGGCGCAAAGTACACAAGGTCGCGCCGCCCGGTGAAAATCACGTATACGGAAACCTTCGACGAAAAAAGCGAAGCCCTGAAGCGGGAGGCGGCAATAAAACGCATGAGCCGGAAAGCGAAAGCGGCGCTGATTGAG
>JAISAI010000047.1 GCA_031266795.1 Eubacteriales Family XIII. Incertae Sedis bacterium | reverse complement strand
GTCCGCCGCGTCGTAGTTGCGCATATAGATGATAGCGTTCTTGTCGGACGCGTAATTGATGTCGGCGTTGTTGTAGGCCACGGCGAACGGCGCCGTATACGATGTGGATACTATATTGGCGGAATGTATGGCCTGCGCGGTCGCCGGCAATTGTTCCGCGCATACGCTCGCGGCCATATTATTCCTGAATGCACAGCTCTTTGTCCTCACGTTGCTAAGGGACGCCGCGTAGATCCCGCCGCCGCCGTTTATGTCTGTCTGGTCGTCGTCATGCGAGCTTGAGGTCTGCCTGTTCCCGTCGAATACATCGTTTTCGAAGTCCGCCGCGATTTTATCGGAAACATAGACTCCGCCGCCGCAGTACGCAGCGGAGTTGTCCGTGAAAACCGTATTTCTGACAGAGGCCTTGCCAACCTCGTCCCCAAACGACACCGCGCCGCCGCGACTCGCGCTGTTGCCCGTGAACATACATTTGTCTATGACCACCTCGGCGGCGCCTTCTATGTGGACGGCGCCGGACTGACTCCCGGACTTGTTGCCTGTGAACGTGCTGTCGCTTATGCTTACGCTTGTTATCGCTCTATAGCCAGTGTGGTATATCGCCCCGCCGAAAGCGACGTTTCCCGCCACGGAATTATCCTCAAATGTGCAGCCCGATACTGTGGCATTGTCCGAAAGACGGATCGTTCCCCCTCCGTACGCCGATTTGTTTCCCATAAAGACGCTGTCCGTGAGGATCGTGGTTTTATACGATTCGAGCACCGTACCGGCATCGTCACTCTTGTTGTTTCTGAATGTGCTGCCCGTGATTGTCGTCGTATTCCATGTCCTGAACACGGCGCTTTTCGCGCCGTAGTTGTCCTCGAACAGACAGTTCCTGACCTCCACGTCGTCAGACGACACGTAGAAGAGTGCGCCAAATGAGCCGATGCTGAAGCGGTTCTTGTTTCCCCTCACTATACAGTTATCGAGCTTGACCGAGGGGCCATCGGTAAGGCCGTCAAAATGTCCAACCGTGTAGCGGTCGTCAAAATCGTTGTTGATACATTGCCAATCCGTCGCGTAAAAATGGGCGTCGCCGCGCGAATAGATCATGCCTACGTCTCTTCCCATGTACGAGTAATTGTTGCGAAAAGCTCCGCCCGTGATGTCGAAATTGCCGACCGTGATCAGTTCGTCGTGGTGGTGGTACTCGACCATCACATTGACGTCAAACTGCGCGGTGGCCGACACTAAGACCTGAAAGTTGCCCGCGAACGTAACATTGCCCGAAATGGCGACATTCTTCCCCACTGCGTAAATGGCGTATGACAGATCGTTGCCGCTTATGATGATATTGCTTGTATCCGCCGCTACGGTCGTGCCGTCATTTATGTTCAGATCCCCGCCGCAACGGATAGCGCTGCCTTTGACGCTATTGTTGGAATTCATCGTGATGTCTTTGCCTTTGATCGTCACCGAGCCGCTGTCTGTGAATATCCCACCTCCGCCGCAGTCTCCGGGCTTATGTATGATAAGGTTCCCTGATATATCGCTGCCGTCCGTAATGACGGCTTCCTTCCCAAACACGGCTACTCCCCCTCCGTAGCGATCCGTGGTGTTATTCGTTATACGGCTGTTATTTATATACGCGCTCCCGTTCGCACATACGCCGCCGCCCTGCGCCGACTCGTAGGGGTCTAAAGCTTGCGCTGCGTTTCCTTTTATAGAGGAATCGTTCAGCGTCACGTCGCCGAAACAGAACACCCCTCCGCCGTTTTGATCCGAGATGTTTTCCGTTATCGTGCAATCATTCAACACGAGGTTCATGCCGGCGCCCATCGCCGCAATGCCGCCGCCCGGAGAAAGCTGATAGCAAAGCCGTATGACAGCGCCGTCGATGGTATAGACGCCGTCGTCGCCAGAGCATTCAATACCGCCGACGGATCTGTTTCCATTGAGCGTGACGTTTTCAAACTTAAGGGTAAGCCCCGGCTTGGCAAAACGTATATGACGATCGACGCCGCCGGAGTTTATCTGTGAGCCGGCGCCCACTGACGACTTGATCGTAATATCCCTGTCCACGGTCAGCGCGCCCACGGTGGCGAGGGAATATGCATTTGATGTTAGGACGATGACGTCTATGGAACTGTCCGCGAGCGCCGCCTTTATCTCCGCGGCCGTCGCGGCGTCCGCCGAGCCGGCGACGGATAGTGATTTTAGTTCGTCGCGCTCCGCCGGAGCAGGCGTTTCGACCGCCGCGTCCGTCGGCTCGTTGCTTATCTCGATCGCCGCATCCGTCGCCTTGTCCGGCGTTTCGACTGCGGCGTCCGTTGATTCGTCCGGCGTTTCGACCGCGGCGTCAGTTGGCTCTACCGACGTTTCGACCGCCGCGTCCACCGGCTCTACCGGCGTTTCAACCGCGGCGTCCGCAGTCGCGCCTTCGGGCGCTTCGACCGTGTCGGCGTAGGAGAACACCGTCGAGCACATAAGCCCCGAAACGAGCGCAATGCTCACGCACATCGAAAAGTCCCTCCATATCCTGCGTTTTCCGATACCTTTTCCGCTTGATGATTTCATGATAGTCCGCATCGCTCTCTATTGCTCCAAAAAATAAGTAACTATACCGTAGTAGAAGAAAAGAGGGGCTCACGCCCCCCTCTCTCTATCTACGATCTAATTCTATTTGGGAATTGTATCGCGGATAATATCCTCTGTTAAGTTTTTTGGTCTTCAGACGCGTATGGCGCCGGGATTGTCCGGGCCCGGTCGTCCCCGTCGTCCTGCTCGCCGCTTATTTCAGCGTGATCTTCGCGCCGACCTCTTCGAGCTGCTTCTGATATGTCTCGGCTTCCGGCTTTTCGAGGCTCTCCTTGATGATGGAGGGCGCGCCGTCGACGAGCTCCTTCGCCTCTTTCAGGCCGAGGCCCGTGATCTCGCGCACGACCTTGATGACCTTGATCTTCTCCGCGCCGATCTCTGTCAGCTCGAGATTGAACTCCGTCTGCTCCTCAGCGCCGCCCGCGCCGCCGGCTGCCGGGCCCGCGGCTACGACAGCGGCCGCCGCCGATACGCCGAACTCTTCCTCACAGGCTTTGACGAGGTCGTTCAGCTCCAGCACCGTCAATTCCTTTATAGCGTCTATGATCTCCTGATTCGATAGTTTAGCCATTTTTTCGTATCCTTTCTTATGACTCCGCCGTAATTATTCGGCTGATTCTTCGGTTTTTGCTTCGGCCGGGGCTTCCGCTTCAGCGGCTTCCTCCGGCGCGGCTTCCGTAGCTTCCGCAGCTTCCTCAGTAGGCGCGACCTCAGTCGCAACTTCGGCCTTTTCCTCTACCGGCGCGCCCGCTTCAGCGGCTTCCGCAGCCGACGCTGCATCAGCGGCTTCGGCCGGCGCTTCGGCGCTTTCCGCCGCCGGCGCTGATTCTTCCTGCGGCGCGGCTTCGGCCGGCGCGGCCGTATCCTCTCCCTTGTCGGCTATCGCGGCGAGTACGCGCACGAAGCTGCCGACGGGGTTCTGGATACTCCCGAGGAACTTCGCTATCAGCTCGTTCCGTGAAGGTATCTCCGCGATCTGCGCCATGCCGGCGGCGTCGTAAAATACGCCGTCGATGATGCCGGCCTTGAACGCCATCTTCTTGTATTCCTTCATGACGCCGTTCAGTACGCGGGCCGGCGCGGTCGCATCCTCGAAACCGAAGGCAAACGCGCTCGGGCCCGAAAGAACCTCTTTGATCTGCTCGTATTCCGTGCCGTCGACCGCCCTGTTCACGAGGGTATTTTTGTACACCTTGTAGTCGACCTCGGCCTCGCGCAGCTTCGTGCGCATCGCGTTGGCCTCGGCCACCGTAACGCCCATGTAGTCTATGACGACGGCGGAGTCGGCTTTGTCGAACTTGCCCTTGATCTCGTCTATGACCGCCTGTTTCTGTTTCAAACTCTCCTCAGACATCCTATCTCCTTTCCGGCCATAAAAAATGACCTTATTTCATTTCCGTAAACGAATAAGGTCATCGTACATACGTGAGTGTATGTGTCGCCTCGGCGGGATCGCGTCGCCGCGTTTTGAGGCCGTATCCTACTGGGCCTCCCGCTGTCTACGGTATATGCAATTTGTTCGTATCGTATTCGCGCGGCTTGCCGTGCGAATACGGCGCTTAGTTCTGCGTTCCCACGCGAAGCGGGTTTATCTTCACGCCTACGCCCATCGTGGACGCTACCGTGACGCTCTTGACATACTGGCCCTTCGCAGCCGCGGGCTTCGCCTTCACTATGGCGTCGAGCAGGGCCGTGAAGTTGCCGGAGAGCTTGTCCTCCCCGAAACTCACCTTGCCTATCGGTGTGTGAATAATATTGCTCTTGTCGAGACGATACTCCACCTTACCCGCTTTGATGTCCTCAAGCGCCTTGGCGAGATCGTTCGTGACCGTGCCTGACTTGGGGTTCGGCATGAGCCCCTTCGGCCCGAGCAATTTACCAAGCCTTCCGACGACGCTCATCATGTCCGGCGTCGCGACGACGGCGTCGAAATCGAACCATCCCTCGCTCTGTATGCGCTGAGCCATGTCCTCGGCGCCCACGTAGTCGGCCCCGGCTTCCTTGGCCTCGGCCTCCTTCGGGCCCTTCGCGAATACGAGCACGCGTACGCTCTTGCCCGTGCCGTGCGGCAGCACGATAGCGCCGCGAACCTGCTGGTCGGCGTGGCGCCCGTCTACGCCGAGCTTGACGTGCACCTCGACGGTTTCGTCAAATTTGGCGCGCGAGCTCTTCACGACAAGGCCGAGCGCGTCGGCCGGCTCATAGAGAGTCTGCCGCTCTATGAGCTTTTCAGCTTCTTTATAGCCTTTGCTTCTCTTAGGCATTTCATTACCTCCTTGTGGTCGTTACGGGATGCCGTGCCCGCCCGCGCCGCTATCCGGCGCGTCCGCGGGTCGAATCCCTCCCACACTTAACCTTCGACTACGATCCCCATACTCCGGGCGGTGCCTTTGATCATCTCAGCGGCGCCGGCCAGATCAGCGGCGTTCAAATCAACCATCTTCGTGTTTGCGATTTCCTCGACCTGCGCCATCGTAACCGTCGCAACCTTGTTGCGGTTTGGCTCGCCCGACGCCTTCTCAAGCCCCGCAGCCTTTTTCAGCAGCACCGCCGCGGGCGGCGTCTTCGTGATGAAGCTGAACGACCTGTCCGCATACACCGTGATGACCACGGGTATGATCATACCGGCCTGATCCTGCGTCTTGGCGTTGAACTGCTTGCAGAAATCCATGATATTCACGCCCTTTTGCCCGAGCGCGGGCCCCACCGGCGGCGCGGGATTCGCTCCGCCCGCGGGTATCTGTAGCTTAATGTAACCGTCTATCTTCTTTGCCATAATGCCTTCCTCCTTTCCCCGCTTGCCATTCTTCACGCGGTATTTATTATCAGTAGTTTCGATTGTTTGGTATCAGTAGATCTTATCCACTTGGTCGTAGATGAGCTCTACGGGGGTCTCCCTTCCGAACATGGTGATACGCGCCTTCAGCGTCTGCCTTTCGGGGTTGACTTCCTCGACTACGCCGATGAAGCTCTCGAACGGCCCGTTTATCACCTTGATGCTGTCGCCCACGCTGAAGTCCAGCTCGATGACGACCTTCTCGATCCCCATACGGCGCACTTCCTCCTTCGAGAGCGCGACGGGCCTGTTCTTGCGCTCCTTCGTGTTGTATCCGACAAAACCCGTGACGCCAGACGTGTTACGCACGAGAAACCACGACTTATCCTCAACTATCATCTTCACGAGAATGTAGCCGGGAAACATCTTGCGGCTCTTGACCTTGCTTTCTTTCTCTTTAATGACGGTCACGTCGTGCATCGGCACGTTGATCTTGCGTACGAGGTCGGCCATATCGCAGAGATAGACTCCCCTGTCGTTCTTCACGACATCGCGCCCCGACTCGTCCTTCATAGCGGGAACGACATTGCCGTAGCGGTCTATCAAAGGAAAGTCGATCTCTATCTTCTCCGCGAAGCTCTCGACCTGCTTCTCTATGCTCGACTTGACCTTGTTCTCGTGCCCGGAATACGTGTGCACGACATACCACCGCGGCGCGTGCTCGTCCGCGTCGTCGTAAAAGCCGTCGCCCGCTGTCGGGACGCGCCCAGGCTCCGCGCGTCCTAACGCGCCGTCCGCTGCGGCGCCGGCCACATCGTAGCCATCCGCTCGCACGGCTCCATATTCCTCCGATTCTATACCGAAGATACCTTCTTCCGCCATCTTATTATTCCCTTTATTCCCTCATCAATACGGTATTTCGACGATTTTTCTGAGCGCGGCGAGAAAAGCCGAATCCACGCCCCATATCATGACGCCGAAGAACGCGCACGTGAACAGCACGACGATGGTGTACGATATGAGCTCCTGCCGGGTCGGCCACACGACCTTCTTCGTTTCGATCTTGACGCCTTTGAAATACTCGCGCCAACCGCCTCTCTTCTCAGTCTGCTGACCGCCCTGAGCGGCCGCGACAGCCTGACGACGCCTGTTCGCGTCAGCGGCCTTCGATGCGTTCATAGCCCTCTTCAGGGACGACTTTTCTTTCTCTTCAGTCCCTTGGCCCGTATTTTTCTTCTTTTTCTTGTTAGACATATTCGCCTCGTTTCCGTAGCCCGGCGAGTCCGTCGCCGCGCCGCTGCGCCGCCTACTTCGTTTCCTTGTGGAGCGTCTCTTTGCGGCAGAACTTACAGTATTTCTTCAGCTCAAGACGGTCGGGATCGTTTTTCTTATTCTTGACCGTATCGTAGTTGCGCTGCTTGCACTCCGTACATTCGAGCGTGACCTTGACTCTCATGATCGCCTCCGTTCCTCAAACGCGGGCCCCTTCACATCAGCCAAAGCCGATGAACACCCGCTTGATCGCACTTTAAAAGACTGCCCGAGGAATCCCCGAAGGCAGTCTCTATAATCTATCACACATCGAGCGCGTGTGTCAATGAAAATCGCCAAAAATCGTTAACCCTGAAAATCGCAAAAAACCATCTTGTAGACGAGCCAAAGGCTCAATTGCTGATACGAATCGGCGCGGTGGATTAGTTTGGCCGCGTCATCAGATTTTAGCGGCTTCCCACGTCGTCCGCCCGCCCAACACGGTTTTCAGTACCTTCGTGTCCCTGATCTTGCCGTAGTCCTCGGGCTTTGTCTCGAACACGTCTTTGTCCAAGACGATGAAGTCGGCGTATTTGCCCGCTTCTATGGTTCCTTTGGCGTCCTCCTCCGACGAGCAGTAGGCCGCGTTTCTCGTGTACATGCTGACGGCGTCGTATATCGATATGGCCTCCTGCGCGGCGAGCCTTTCCTCGGGCGTCCCGTCGAGCCTCCTGCGCGTGACGGCGCACTCTATGCCGACGAACGGCCTCGACGGTTCGACGGGCGCGTCCGAGCTGCCCGTGACCATGAGTCCCGCGTCCATGAAGGATTTGAGGGGCGTAAAATATTTCATGCGCTCCCGGCCTATCCTCTCCCGCATGAAGCCCCCGTTGGAGTTGATGAAGTTTGGCTGCATGTCGAGTATGACGGGCAGTCTGCTCATCCTCTCGAT
The DNA here is from genome assembly GCA_031266795.1 of Eubacteriales Family XIII. Incertae Sedis bacterium. Lineage (GTDB taxonomy): Bacteria > Bacillota > Clostridia > Peptostreptococcales > Anaerovoracaceae > JAIRPC01. The sequence goes on along the minus strand of JAISAI010000047.1, from coordinate 10,004 downwards.
ATGGCCGGGGGCGACCACACAGGCGTGTATGACGCGCAGCCGCCTCAGCCCGGCGTCCTTGAGCCTCTTCACGGTGTCCGGCTCGTCGCTCTTCGGGTAGACGGCTTCGGCCGCCGTGATGAGGCGCTCCATGGACGCGTCGCCTATGGCGTGGACGGCGGCCTCTATGCCGGCGTCGTAGGCCTCCCTTAGAAACGCGATCATCTCGTCCAAGGTGTAGAATATCTCGCCCTTTACGTCCGGCGCGTCGGAGTAGGGCTCGAGCATGGCGGCCGTGAGCCCGCCGAGCGAGCCGTCCATGTAGACCTTCTTCGCGCCTACCTTCACCATGTCCGTGCCGAATCCCGTCAGGGGATTCAGCGTTTCCGGCAGGTACGTCGAGTTCACGACGACCCTGACGGGGAGCGCACCCTCTCTGTCTAACTGATGGTACTGATCGAAATACTCGAAGGGCGGCGCGTCCGCGAGGCCGGAGATGCAGTGCAGGGTCGTGAGCCCGTACTCCGGATATTCCGCTATGCCGTCGCGCAGCACATTCAGCCGGTACTCCGGGTCGGAGTACCTCTTGCCGAAAGGCGCCGTGAGGAATTTCGAGTATGCGGCTTCCCTCAGCATGCCGTCGGGCTCCCCGTCCTCGAAGTACGTGAGGCATTCGTCGTCCGGCGTCAGCTCTTTGGAGATGCCGGCGAGCTTCAGGGCCGCGCTGTTCGCCATGATAAAATGTAGGCAGTGGCTGAATATGAACACAGGCCTCTCAGTCGTGATCATGTCGAGCTCGCGCCTGTTCGGGTAGCGTCCCTCGGCGAGGTCGGGCATGCTGATGCCGCCGCCGATGAGCCAGCCGTCGCCGCCATCGTCATGAGCTTTCATGATGTCCACGAGCTCCGCTATATCCTTCGCGTGGTTGAGGACGATGTTCTGCCGGCTGTTGCAGTCGAGGAACGTATGGATGTGCGTGTCGATGAATCCCGGCAGGCAGATGCGGCCGCCGAGGTCTTCCGTCTCGCCCGAGGGGTACGACAGGGCTTTCTCGTCCGTCCCCGCGTATATGATCTTGCCGTCACGGGCCACTATGGCGCTGACGGTCTCCCCCGGAGCGTGCATCGTGTATATCTTTCCGTTAAAAAACACCTTGTCCGCGAGTATCATCATGACCGGGCCCTCCGTTTTGTGGGAATCAGAGCAGGGCGTCGGCGGTAGGAATCTACCGCCGGCGCCTCTTCCTTTAATAACTGAGCACAGTTGGTTTTACACCACAATATGCTTGTGAAAATTCAATTCGCTGCGACTATGCGCTCACCTCGCTCGGAAGCCTTGCGGGGCCGGGGCCGTCGAGCAGCTCGGGATGCTTCTCCCAGTTGCCGGGGCTCTTTTCCCACTCGTCCGGGAAGTAGCCGTCGAGCCTGCCGTGCTTGCCGGAATCCTTCGTCGCGAACCAGAAGATCGTCATGCAGACGACCGACACGGGCAGCGAGAGGTAGAGCGGCGCCGACAGTATGACGTCGGGCAGGAACGGCATCCATCCGAAGCTCACGGCGCCGTAGATGGCCAAGCCGATGAGCATCGTGGCGTAGATGCCCGGCTTCGTCGCGCGCCTCATGAACAGCGTGCACATGAACGGGACGAAGAGGCCCGCCGCGGCCGCGGAGTACGCCGTCGTGAGCAGGGTGATGATGTCCGTCGCCCACAATGTGACGGAAATCGTCGCGATACCGATGCAGACCATGCAGATGCGGAAGAGCTTCAGCGAGCCTTTGTCGTCGAGCTTTTTCTTCAAGAGCGGCTTGATGACGTCCTCCGTGAGGCAGGTCGTGGAGCAGATGAGGCAGGTGGAGCTCGTGCTCATCGTCGCGGACAGTATGGCTGCCAAAAGCAGCCCCACGAGGCCGGTAGGCAGTAGATCCTGAATCAACGTCGGCAACACCATATTGGGATCGCCTCCGGGAGGCCCTCCGTACGCTTCGGGCATGAGCTGCACGCCATAGAGGATCAGCGCGCACATACCCATCATGACGACAAGGATCGACACGGGTATGTACAGGAACGGGACCATGAGGAAGGACTTGAACGCCTTATCCGCGGACTCGATCGACGACTGGTACTGGAACGCGGCCTGCGCGACGCCGCCTATGAGAATACACGGCAGTATGATGGCGCCGATGATATACGGCCAGCCAAATACGCCGGGCGCGCCGAGGTTCGTCATGAATGTGGTCATTCCGTCGCCTTTCAGCGTCTCCCATACGGCGCCGAAACCGCCGCCGCCGAGAGCGTCGCCGGCCTTCTTGAATACGATAGGCGGCATGATGAACATCAGGCCGATGATAATCAGCGCCACCTGAATAACGTCCGTGAGCACGATAGCCCTGAGTCCGCCGGCTGTACAGTATACGATAATAATTCCTGTGGAAACAAGTAAGCTCGTCATGTAAGTCCAGCCGAGCAGTACCTGGATGACCGTCGCCGTGGCGATGATCTGCGCGCCGACGAACGCCATGTAGCAGACGGCGTTGATGAGCCCCGCGTAAAGACGCGCCCCGGGGCCCCAGCGATAGCCGAAGAACTGGCCGGCCGATCCTGTCCTCGTACGGTAGAGCGCCGTCCATATCCGCTTGATGATCGGCAGATAGATGACGTACGTCATACCCTCGGCGAACGCGTACCAAGCCCCGGCGATACCGAGCTGGTATCCCCAACTCGTGCCGCCGACAGAACTCGATCCTCCGGCGCTGTTCGCGGTCTTGCCGATACCCCCGAGGAACACGCCGAGCTTGTGGCCAGCCATGGACGCGTCCTCACCTGTTTTAACGAATTTTTTCGCGACAACAAATCCTACCACAATAAGCATCGCAAAATATGCCATAATTATCGCAACATCTATTGCTTGCATCTCAATATCACCTCCCATTGAGGGATTTCTAAACCCTCTGCACCTATTACATCTAACTACGCTGGTACTTCGTATCACCTCCCAACACTGTCCTCAATACTTGAATGCCGCTTATCTCACTCGGCTCAACCTCGAATATATCCCTGTCGATCAGGATAAAATCCGCGAATTTGCCTACTGAAATCGTACCCTTGATGCGCTCCTCATTCGAGCAGTACGCCGCGTTCTTCGTATACAGGGCGACGGCCTCGTACACGGAGAGGGCTTCCTCAGCCACGAACCCTCCTTCGGGGAAGCCGCCGAGATCCTGCCTTGTCACGGCGCACTGTATGCCGCTGAGCGGGACGGGCGGGTCAACGGGCGCGTCGGAGCCCCCCGTCAGCAGTATGCCGTTGTCGATGAACGTCTTGAACGGCATGAGATATTTCAGGCGGGCCGCGCCGAGCCTGTCCTCCGCGATATGCACGTCGTCATGAAGAAAACCCGGCTGTACGTCGAGGATGACCGGCAAGCGCTTTATCCTGTCTATGTGGCCCGGCTTTATTATCATGGCGTGTATGATGCGGAGGCGCCTGTCCGTTCCCGCGAGTCTTTTGAACGAATCGCTTTCATCCGTGGCCGGGTATACCTTTTCGGCCGCATTGAGCGTGCGCTCCATGGCCGCGTCCCCGATGACGTGGATGGAGACCTCGAGCCCCGCTTCGTATGCTTCCCGAAAAAGCGCCGTCAGCTCCTCCTCCGTGTGGGCGAGGACGCCCGTCTCGCCGGGAGCGTCGGAATACGGCTCAAGCAGAGCGGCCGTGCGCCCGCCCATGGAGCCGTCGAGGAATATCTTCCTGGCGCCGAGCTTCACCATATCAGTGCCGAAGCCCGTGACCGGGCGCATCGCCCACGGCAGATCCGTCGACGGATTCACGACCACGCGCACGGGCAGCTCGCCGCTCTTTTCGAGCTCGTAATACTGGTCAAAACTCTCCGCCGGAGGGGCGTCCGATATGAGCCCCACGGCGTGCAGCGTCGTGAGCCCGTTGGCCGAATACGCCGGCAGGCCCGCCCTGACGAGCGACTTGATATACGCCGGCTCCGTCCACGGCCCGATGAGAATCTCCGAAAGATACTTGCCGTAGGCAGCCTCCATCAAAATGCCGTTTGGCTCGCCGTCGTCGTAATAGTCGAGGCATTCGTCCTCGAACTCCGCCCTGCCCACGATCTCCGTGAGCCCTATCGCTACGCTGTTTATCATGTTGATATGGCCGCAATGGCTCATGATGACGATAGGCCGCTCCACGCTGATCTCGTCAAGCTCGTACCTCAGCGGAAACCTGTTCTCGGCGAGGCGCTCGGAAAAGAGGCCCGCTCCGCAGAGCCAACCCGCCGAGCCGTCGTCGCGCTCCCTCATGAGCCTCACGACATCGGCGACGCTCGCGGCCCCGCCGAGATCGACATAGCTCGCGAAGAGGCAATCCGCCGTCACATGCATGTGCGTGTCCGAAAATCCCGGAAGGACAATCGCGCCGCCGAGATCCTCCGTCTCGTTCGCCGGCCACTTGAGGGCCTCCTCGTTCCCGCCCGCGTAGACGATCCTGCCGCCGTACACCACTATGGCCTCGACCGTTTCGCCGGGCTCGTTCATCGTGTAGATCCTGCCGTTATAGAAAGTCTTGTCAGCATACATCACCGTATGTCACCATCCTCCCTGTGAGCCCTTAGGCTCAGGCGTCCCAAATTTTATTGTTATGTAAAAAATCCTGTGCGGCCGCTGCGCCGCAACAATCCCATCCCGTGTAAGAGTCACGTACTAAACAGTTATTGTATCACATACACCAATCAATCGCACCTGCTCGTGTTATACTATATTAAAAGAAGGAATTACCGACAGCGCAACTGCGGGAGGTCGAAAGTATGTCAGCCATCATGGGTCCGTTTTTTATTGTCGTCATGTGCGTGATCAACTTCGCCATCAGCGTGTGGAACGCGAACTCGGTCGGCAAGATATGGACTGAGTCAAAGTACATGGGCGGAGGCATACGCGTGCTCGCCACCTGCGGCTACATCATGGCCGTGGCGGGGTTCACGATGGTCTACTCGATCATCATCATCGCGATCATCGCGGCGACGAACGGGTTTGGCTATCTCGAGCCGCAGTCGTCCGCAGTGTTGGTGCAGTTCATCAGCGACCTGTCCTATATACTGATAGCGTTCGCCGTCATACCCACGGGCATCATCATCACGATCAACAGCCTCGTGACTTTTTGGAAGAATAAAAATCTCAAAACCGGGGCGATAGGCGCATGGAACACGTTCGCGACCGTGTCGAATGTGGTGAACGCCACGCGCGCGATGCCGTCCGCGTTCGGGCGCATCATGGACACGGTGAAGAACAACCGCAACAGCGGCGTCGTAGTCCTCGCGATAGTGATCGTGGCGCTGTGCGTGCTCGGCGGCTACTTCACGGCCTCGGCGATAGTGAAGAGAGCCGACAAGAAGTACGACCTGTTCCAAAGCGTGGCGCCGGGCTACGCGGCCGCGGGCGGAGGCGGTGGCGGCGCTTACGCGGCTACCGGCGGGTACATGGGCTATCCGCAGGGTTCGCCGCAGGGCGGACAAGGACAGAGCTATCCGCAGGGAAGTCAGGGGCAGGGCTATCAGCAGGGCTCGCCGCAGAGCGGAGCGTACGATCAGCAAGGGAATCCCGCGTCGAAAAAGAGTATGGCGGAACGCGAAGCGGAGCTTCGCAACCGCGGGGGATGACGCAAGTGAAAAGATAAAGCGCCGGTCGCCTTACTCCATCTCGCGCTCGGCTGTTACCGCCGCTATGGCTCCGTCTGCTGTGGCCGTCACCAACTGGCGCAACTCCTTTACCCTCACGTCTCCGGCGGCGTACACCCCGGGGACGCCGGTGCGCATATCGCAGTCCGTCACTATGTAGCCTTCCTCGAGATCGAGCTTTCCCTCGAATATCTTCGTCTGCGGCTTGTTGCCTACGAAGATGAATACGCCCATCGTGCTGTCGCCGTCGCTTGGCGTGAGCTCGCGCGTTTCTCCCGTCTTCACGTTTTCGACGACGAGCGCGCTGATGAGGGCCTCGCCCTTTATCTCCTTTACCGTCGTGTCGAGCATGAACGCTATGTTCTCGCGCTTTTTCGCCTTTTCCTGCGTGGAGAGCGTGGCGCGCAGTTCGTCGCGCCGGTGGATGATCGTGACCTTTCGCGCGAACTTCGCAAGGTGCATAGCTTCCTCTACAGCCGACTCGCCGCCGCCCACTACGTAGACGTCGAGCCCGCTGAAGAACGGGCCGTCGCAGGTCGCGCAGTATGATACGCCTCTGCCCGCGTACTCCATCTCGCCCGGGACCCCGAGCGGCGACGGCACGCTGCCCGTCGCTATGATGACTGTCCTGCCCCGGTACTCGCCGTTTGCCATGGCGACGGTCTTGACGTCGCCTACGAGATCCACTCGCGTGATCTCTCCGAACGCCTCATCGTAGCCGAACGACTTCGCCTGCTCCGCAAGCCGCGCCGCGAACTCCGCGCCGGACTCTCCCTTGACCCCGCCGGGGTAGTTCTCTATCTCGGCCGTCACGAGTATCTGCCCGCCGGGCGCGGCTTTCTCTACGAGAAGCGTGTCCAAGTTCGCGCGCCTCGCGTATATGGCGGCCGACAGGCCGGCCGGCCCGCCGCCGATGATCATGATGTCATAAATCTTTTCGTTCATTTTTTGTCTCTCTTACTCCCTTACTTTAACACGCTGTTCGGGAAACGGCTTTCCGGTAATCGTTCCGCTATGCGTGAGATATTGATGAGGTGTTTGTAGGTGAGGTTTTCCGATATGCTGTTGTTGCCCCAGCTGCCGCAGCCGAGCGTATTTGTGCCCGCAAGGCCGTTGTATTCCGAGCCGCCCGCGTTCGTCGAGCACGTCTGATTCACGAGTACGCGGCTCACGGGCAGGGCCAAGCCCGCGTATTCGATATGCTCCTTGTTGTTGGAATGTACGCTCACGCTGTGGCCCTTGCCCTCGTATTCGAGGTTGGCCTTCGCTACGCCGACCGCTTCCTCGAATGTGTCGTATGCGTAGAGCGATATGACGGGGCACATCTTCTCGCCCGAGAGCCCGTCGGCCGCTCCCGGCCCATCGGCGAAGACGGCGATCGCCTTGACGCCGCCGGGGATATTCACGCCGAGCGACGCGAGCCCCGCAGCCTCGGCCACGGCGAGCGCGGACTGCCCTACGAGATGGCGGTTCATGCCGTCCTCCGTGAAGAGCGCGGCCCGCAGCGCCGCAGCGGCGGGCTTCGCGTCCCGGGGCAGCACGGCGGCGCCGGCGCGCTCGAGGGCGCTTACGACCTCGGCTTCTTCCTTCGCCGGGAATATCATCGACTGCTCGGCTGTGCAGACGATCCCGTTGTCGAAAGCGCGGCCCGCGACCGTCATCGCTACGACCGCGTCTATGTCCACGTCCTCGTCCACGATACATTGGACGTTGCCGGCGCCTACGCCGAGCGCCGGCCTGCCGCTCGAGTACGCCGCCCGCACCATGCCCATGCCGCCTGTCGCTATGACCACGTCGGCCAGCGATATGAGCTCGCGCGTGTTCTCGCGCGAGTGCTCGTCTATGATCTGTACGATGTGTTCCGGCGCTCCCGCCGCCTTGAGATTGCGCTGAATCAGTTCGACGGCTTTGCCGCTCGAACGCGTGGCCCTGTGGTGCGGCGAGACGACGACGGCGTTCCTGCCTTTCAGCGCAAACATCGCGTTGCTCATGGGTGTGACGATGGGATTTGTGACGGGGGTTATCGCCGCCACGACTCCAACCGGCTTCGCTATCTCCGTTATCCCCGTTTCGGGGTGGCGGGCTATGACGCCGACGCTCTTCTTGTCCGCGAGGTCGGCGAGTATGATGCGCGCCTTGTTGCGGTTCTTCGCCACCTTGTCCTCGTAGTCGCCCATGCCCGTCTCGTCCACGGCGAGGCGCGCGAGGTCTTCGGCATTGTCGTACACGGCGCGGGCCGCGGCCTCCGTCAGGCGGTCGGCGTACTCCTGCGGCCAACCCTCAGCCTCAGCCTGCGCGGCCCGCGCCCTCCGGACATACCCTTCTATATAATCACTCATAGCACACTCCTTCGCCGCAGCGGTTTTATTACATAACGGAACCGCTCTGAGTTCCTCTAAACAAATAACGCGATAAGCACAGCGATGCCGGAACTGCGTCCGGATCGGTGTGCCTACCTTACTTATTATAACAGATTCAGAGGATTTCTTTACTTGTTGATTTTGTCCAAGAGGCTTTGCGGGAGGCGGTCGAAGTGGTCGAACTGCATGACGTATACTCCGCGGCCCTGCGTCTTGGATCTGAGGTCGGTCGCGTAGCCGAACATTTCCGACAGCGGGACGAAGCCTCTGATGATGGCGGCGCCGCTCTGGATGTCCGAGCCCTCTATGCGGCCGCGCCGCGAGTTCACGTCGCCTATGACGTCGCCCATATACTCCTCGGGCACGGTGATCTCGATCTTGAATATCGGCTCGAGCAGCACGGGGTTCGCCTTTTTGGCGGCCTCGCGGAACGCCATGGAGCCGGCGATCTTGAACGCCATCTCCGACGAGTCGACCTCGTGGTACGATCCGTCGTAGAGCTCGACGCCGACGTCGACCACTTGGTATCCGGCGAGCGGGCCGTTCTGCATGGCCTCTTTGATGCCGTCCTCGACCTTCGGGATGAACTCCTTGGGTATCGCGCCGCCGACGATGGAATTTTTGAACTCGAATCCCTCGCCCGCCTCGCGCGGGTATATCCTTATCTTCACGTGGCCGTACTGGCCGTGGCCGCCGGACTGCTTCGCGTATTTGTTGTCGACGCTCGACTCGGTCGTGATCGTCTCTTTGTACGAAACCTGCGGCTTGCCGACATTGGCTTCGACCTTGAACTCGCGCATGAGCCTGTCGACGATGATCTCGAGGTGCAGCTCGCCCATGCCGGCGATGATGGTCTGCCCCGTCTCCTCGTTCGTGTACGTGCGGAACGTCGGATCCTCCTCCGCGAGCTTCGCGAGAGCCACGCCCATCTTGTCCTGGCCGGCTTTCGTCTTGGGCTCTATCGCGATCTCGATCACGGGGTCGGGGAAATCCATCGACTCGAGCACGACCTTGTGCTTGTCGTCGCAGAGCGTGTCGCCCGTCGTCGTCTCTTTGAGCCCGACGGCGGCGGCGATGTCGCCCGAATAGACCTCGTCGATCTCCTCGCGTTTGTTCGAGTGCATCTGGAGTATGCGGCCCACGCGCTCTTTCTTGTCGCGCGTCGGGTTGTATACGTACGAGCCCGATTTGAGCGTTCCGGAATACACGCGGAAAAACGCGAGCTTCCCGACGAAGGGGTCAGCCATGATCTTGAACGCCAAGGCCGCAAAATGCCCCTTGTCGTCCGCCGGCCGCTCGACGATCTCGCCGTTCTTGGGGTTTTCCCCGGTAATGGAGGGGACGTCCAAGGGTGACGGCAGATAGTCTATGATGGCGTCGAGTAAGGGCTGCACTCCCTTGTTCCTGTAAGCGCTGCCGCACAGGACGGGATAGATCGTTCCGCCTATCGTCATCGCGCGGAGCGCGGCCTTGATCTCGGCCGTCGTGAGCTCTCCGCCCTCGAGGTACTTCATGAGCAGATCCTCGTCTGACTCGGCGACGATTTCCACGAGATGGTGACGCCACTCATCCGCCTGGGCTTTGACGCTCTCGGGGATCGGCTCCGTCTCGTACTCCACGCCTGTTTCGTCCTTGTACACCTTGGCGTTCATCTCTATCAGGTCGACGACCCCGATAAAATCGCCTTCGGCCCCGATCGGTATCTGGATGGGTACGGCGTTCGCTTTCAGCCTGTCTTTCACCATGTCAACGACGCGCAGGAAATCGGCGCCCATGATGTCCATCTTGTTCACGAAGATGATCCTCGGCACGCCGTACTTCTCGGCCTGCCGCCAGACGGTCTCGGACTGAGGCTCGACTCCGCCTTTCGCGCAGAGCACGGTCACGGCCCCGTCGAGCACACGCAAAGAGCGCTCCACCTCGACGGTGAAATCGACGTGGCCGGGCGTGTCGATGATGTTGATCCTCACGTCCTGCCACTGCGT
>JAISAI010000001.1 GCA_031266795.1 Eubacteriales Family XIII. Incertae Sedis bacterium | reverse complement strand
GCCGACTAAATGTTGCGTTGAATTGGCGAGATATTTTGGCGTCATACCGTGCTGAAAAACGCAGGCGTAGTGGTGCTACGGCGAGGCTTTTCAGTGCGGTATGGCGTCAAAATAGCCGCCAAGACGCGCAACATTTAGTCGGCGGAGCAATATTATAGGTAATGTAAAAGAAACTGTTTAAATGTGAGTATAGGACTTTCTGAGATGCCCTTAGGGCTTTAGGCAGTTAATTGGCGCTATGTAAACGCCGTCGTCTCTTTTCCTTACAATACCGCCGCCCGTGACAACGGCCAGAAACGAAGGCGGCGCTACGTTGCGTTGCGTCATTTTTTTCGCTAAAGTGAGCAGCGTACGCGCGGCGTCCGGCGTGTGTTTGCTATTGAGTTTTATCTCAAACGCTCCCCATCTGCCATCCCTCAGTTCGATGATCGCATCGACTTCAAGCCCGCTGTTATCCCTGTAATGGTACAGTTTCCCGTCGATTGCGTCTGCGTAGACCAACAAGTCTCTCAAGCATAGGCATTCGAACATCCTGCCGAGCGTCGCCGGATCGCGCAACATCGCATTCTTGTCAAGGCCCAAGGCCGCGGCCGCCAAGGACGGATCAACAAACATTCTTTTCGGCGACGACCTCAATCGCGTCTTGGAAAGGAATCTCGGATGCCAGCCCGGTATCTCAGTCAGGACAAAGAGTGATTTCAAATAATCCAAATACGATGAAAGCGTTTCTTTATTAAATGTCTCATCCCCCGCCATGACGTCGTCTTGAAGCGTCTTGTTAGAAACCACGGTCGCGTTACTTCGCGCGATCGCCCGAATCAGATTTGCAAACATCGCCGGTTTCGTTATCTTTGAACCCGGCGCGCGTATTTCGGAGTCGGACAAAGAATCGACATAATACCTCGCTGTTTTGGCCGCATCTTTACGGGAGAGTGTAATATTCGCCGGCCATCCTCCCGCGCACACCGCATCGATCAGCGCGTCGACGCGCATTTCGGCGACGTGGGGTTCGATCGCCGCATCATCGAACATGTCTGCCAGAGACACCGTGCCGGAGGACATCCCAGACTCATACAGCGTCATGGGAGACATCCTGACGCGGGCTATGCGTCCGATCCCGCTGTGCATTACCTCTGCGAAGGGAGCTGTGACCGAACCGGTGAGAAGAAATCTCCCCTTGCGCTCCGACGAGTCGACCTCATGCCGCACAGCGTCCCATATGGATGGCGTCTCTTGCCACTCGTCGATGGCGATAGGCTCATCACCCGTCAATATCATCGACGGGGAATATTCGGCAATATCTCTGGCGCGCCCCCCGTCAGCAGGATCGGTCAAAAAAACGGCTGAATTCGCATGGTTCAGCGATGTCCACGTCTTACCGCACCACCTGGGGCCCTCTATCGACACCGCGCCGAAAACCCGAAGCAGATCCGTGATTTTCTCATCTATTATCCGCGTTTTGTACCCTTTTTTCGTAAGCGTCATAATCATCTCCACATGGGCCCGTATCGCAAACCGTCTTTTTGCAAATAGCAAAACCGGCTTTTTGCAAATTCAATATCACTAAGCATATCACCAATACCCTTTATTTTCAACAGCTTCGAACGTAAGAAAAAACGGAGGATTGTGTGGACACAATACCCACACAAAAAATATAATAGGGGTTTATCACACTCTTCCGTTGAATTATTATGTAAAAGGAACGGCCGCGTTTAAGCTCTGTTTACATTTTGGCAGTGTGGCGCGATACAATGGAGCCGGAGGTTTTTGTGATGAGCAAGATTATGATTGTAGACGACGACCCGAATATCCGCGAGCTTGTCCGCGTGTTGCTCGCGAACGGCGGCTTTGACGTCTGCGAGGCGGCGGACGGGCGCGGTGCGCTCCGCATCATCACGGGCGAGAGCCCCGACCTCGCCGTCGTCGACCTCATGATGCCGAATATGGACGGCTACGAGCTGTGCCGCACGCTGCGCAAATATTACGAGGATCTACCCGTGCTCATGCTGACGGCGAAGGGCGAGTTGTCCGCAAAGGTCAAGGGCTTCGAGGCGGGAGCGGACGACTACCTGACGAAACCGTTCGAGGGCGACGAGCTGCTCCTGCGCGTGAAGGCCCTGCTGCGCCGCTACAAGATCGAAATGTCGCAGGTGATCCGGATAGGCGGCGTCACGATCGACCGCAACAGCTACACCGTGAGCATGGGCGGCGCGAGGGAGGACATACCGCGAAAGGAGTTCGAGCTGCTGTTCAGGCTGGCCGGCTTTCAGGGCAGGACGTTCCCGCGCGACCGCCTGATCGAGGATGTCTGGGGCTACGACTTCGACGGCAACGAGCGTACGCTCGACGTGCACATCGGCCGTCTGCGCGAGCGCTTCCCCGCCGAGACGTCGGGCTTCAAAATCTCCACCGTGCGCGGGCTCGGCTACCGTTTGGAGGTGGTGTCATGAAAGACAGGGCCGGCGGCAAAATGAAAGAATCATATATAAAAGTACCCGGAGCGCCCGGAGGCGCGTTCATGAGAGGCAGGGCCGACGGCAGGCCGCGCATGGCCTACCGCGAGTGGGTGCTGAAGATGTTGGTATTCGGCGCTTTCATCACGGTTTGCCTGACAGCGGGGTTCTACATCTGTTCGCCGCTCATGTCCAAGCTGCCGCCCGTGGTGGGATATTGGATAGCCGTTTGGATAGGGCTGCTTTCGTTCTCACTCGCGGGAATGCTCGTCCACAAAATCGCGCGGCGAAACATGCCGGAAAGGCACGAACGGCAGCACGGTATAATAATCGACGCCTTGGAACGCATTTCAAAAGGCGACTTCAACGTATTCGTCGAGAGCGACGACCACATACACGACGAGTTCACCGGCCTCATCAACGACATGGCGAAAAACCTCGGGACGCTCGAAACGATGCGGCAGGAATTCATATCAAACGTATCGCACGAAATCCAGTCGCCGCTGACGAGCATCGGCGGGTTCGCCGAGCTCCTCCAAAACCCGGCCCTGCCGATGGACGAGAGGCTGCGCTACGCGAAGATCATCCGCGCCGAGAGCAAACGGCTTTCGAGCCTGAGCGACAATCTGCTGAAACTGTCGTCGCTTGACAACGACCCCCTCTCACTGGCGGAGTTCCGGCTCGACAAGCAGCTTTCCAATGTAATATTGACATTGGAGCCGCAGTGGGCGGAGAGGAATATCTTATTGGAAGCCGACCTGCCACAATGCACGACCCGCGCCGACGAGGGCCTGCTGTCGCAGGTGTGGGTGAACCTCCTGCACAACGCCGTCAAGTTCACGCCCGAAGGCGACTCCGTATCCGTCAAGCTCGAAAGCGACGGCGGCGGAGCGACCGTGACGATCACCGACAACGGCGTCGGCATAGGCAAAGAGGATCTGCCGCACATATTCGAGCGCTTCTACAAAGCCGACAAAGCGCGAGACCGTTCCCTCGGAGGGAACGGCCTCGGCCTGTCGCTCGTCAAAAAGATCGTAGAGCTGCACGGCGGGCAAATATCCGTAGAAAGCGAGCTCGGCAAAGGAGCGAGATTCACGGTTTCACTGCCGTAAAAATCCGCCGGCGTTTACACTCCGTTTAACATCGCGTTAACCTCCGTTTAACCGAAGACGGTATCATAGCGTCATACGGTCATCACACGAAACGGAGGTAAATTTTCATGAGCAACAAAGTCATCGAGGTGGACAACCTCGTCAAGCGCTACCGGGGCGCGAAGGCGCCGAGCGTGAAAGGCGTCAGCTTCTCAGTGGAGAGGGGCGAATTTTTCGCCTTCCTCGGGCCGAACGGCGCGGGCAAGACCACGACGATCTCCATCCTTACCACGACGCTCTCAAAGACGTCCGGCGAGGTGAAGATCGCGGGCTTCGACGTCGAGAGGGACGCGCGGCGGGTGCGTGAGAAAATAGGCATCATATTTCAGCAGCCATCCCTCGACCCGAACCTGTCGGCCGAGGAGAACATCCGCTTCCACGCCTGCCTGTACGGCATGTGCGGCTACCGCCCGACATTCAGGTCTATGCCCGCCGCGTACCGAAAAAAGGTCACGGAGCTCGCTGAGATCGTCGGCATCGAGGACGCGCTGTCCAGACCGGTCAAGAAGCTGTCCGGCGGCATGCAGCGCAAGCTCGAGATCATCCGCAGCCTTATCCACACGCCCGATGTGCTGTTCCTCGACGAGCCCACGCAGGGGCTTGACGCGGTGAGCCGCCGCAGCCTGTGGGAGTACATCGACGAGACGCGCAGACGCTACGACACGACCGTGTTCCTCACCACCCATTACATAGACGAAGCCGAGAATGTCGACAAGGTCTGCATCATCAACCACGGCGAGATCGCGGTCTGCGCTTCGCCGGATCGGATGAAGCGCGCCGTACATTTCGACCCGGCGCCGAAAGTCTGCCTGCCGTCGCTTGAAGACGCCTACGTCGAATTTCTGAAAGGGGATAAAGCCGCATGAATGAGATGGTTTTGACGCGGAACAATTCGCGCGGGTTCAGGGAACTGAACTCCATACTGACGGTCATGGCGCGCGAGGTCACGCTGCTGTTCAAATCGCCGAGCACGCTGATCGCAAGCCTCGCCATGCCTATCATGATGATGGGAATGGTCGGCGGCAACCTCATGCAGAACATGACCGGCGGCCTTGATTTCGACTTCGGCGGCTTCATGCTCGTGGGCATGCTCGTCAATATGCTGTTCATGATGGTGTCGATGAACATGACCTCGCTCGTCGAAGACCGCGAGACGGACTTCAATCAGGAGATGCTCGTGTCGCCCGTATCGCGCTACTCGCTCGTGATCGGCAAGATACTCGGCGGCACATTCGGCGCGATCGTCAGTATGGCGGGGACGCTCGTCATCGGGCTCTTCATGGGCGTCACGCTCCCGGTAGGGAAGCTGCTGCTCATCCTCGCGCTGTCGCCGCTGTTCTGCCTGTCGGGCGGCGCGCTCGCCATGATGCTCATCGGCTTCATCAGAAGCAAAAAGGCCGCGAACATGGCGGTCATGATCATCACGATGCCGCAGATGTTCCTGTCCGGCGCGATCATCCCGATCAACCACACGGAGGGCGTGCTCATGGTGCTCTCACGGCTCATGCCGATGACCTACTGCCTCGACCTCGCGCGAGCCGTAGTAAACGCCGGCACTCCCGAATACGACAGCATAGTCATGTTCAACCCCGTGACAAACTTCATAGCCATAGCAGCCCTGACGGTAGCCTGCCTGATAATAGGGACATTCTTCTACGCGCGCGCTGATAAGAACAGGTAGGGCAGGAGCGGACGCGAATAAAACGCGGCTACTCCTCGAAGCTGCCAGTGATGACGAAGGTTGGCGACCGCTTACCCGGCGATCTTTTCTCGAACCAATTCGCCGATAATTTGTGCGGGGCTTTTGCGAACCGCTTTTGCCTTTGTCATCAGATAGTTGATAGAAAGCTCATCAAGGCCCAGAATGCGGGCATCCCTGCGGCTGATGAAACCGGTTCCGTTAATTCCAAGCCTTGGGTCGGTACGAGTAAGAGTTTCATCCAGATCCCACGCTTCTTGTTCAGTCATCTTTGCCATGTTCATTCCCTTCGGCGATCTGTGCTACAACCCGAGCGACGCAACAAATGTCTTGCGCGCCTTCATCGAGTGAAACACATTGATCGTATCATCATCTATCCTATTGTACCCACTTTTCAGCGCCCTACACACAAAATCAAGATTTTTTTTCGCGTGCAAAATATCACGGGATGTCGAGGAAACCGTCCCCTACCCGGATTTGCTTCGTCAAACATCGCAGTGGACGGCGTCCCCTAAGAATACGTCTGTGTACCGTCTTTCATCCATTCGGAAATTTTGTCGCTCAATTTTGTTTGCCATCCCGGGCCGAGCGCGCGAAGTGACTTTACAGCATCAGAGTCCAATCTTATCGAAATTGGAATTTTCTTATCTTCAAGTTTTGGACGTCCGCGCAACTTCATCTTTCCGGATTTCAATCCTTCGACTACATCAGGGCAATCATCGTCTATAATGATGTCTTCATCTCGCATATTATAGACTCTATCCCATTTCGTCTGACTTTCCATGCTCTTCAACTCTTCTTTTGTATATCTAATAATACCCATTTTCATAAAACCCTTTTTCGTCTTTAGTCGCTTTTCTAAAAGAAATAATTCTACGAACGTCCTCTCGATCTACAAATGTTACCGCCGTGACAATAATTCCTCGCAAAACGCCGATAAATATTATTCTCTCTTCTCCGTAGTCGCTATCATCTATGACCTCAATTCCGTATGGGTCTTCAAATACCTCCGCAGCGTCTTCGAAATCAAGCCCGTGCTTATTGATATTTGATTGCCGTTTCGCTTCATCCCACTCGTAAATCATAATATTATTGTATATACATAAAATGTCCTTGTCAATGCAATAGCCGAACTTTCCGATTTTCCTCTTTGCGAACTATAAAGGAATCCTTGATAGTTGAATCGGGCTGTAATTCTCCCTCTTTGCTGATGTTGCTGATGTGCAAACTGACATTCTGCCTTGTCGTTTCAAAAAGCCCCGCCATCTGAAACGGGCCGGCCTCCTATGAACGTCCTCTTCACCTTGACCTTGTGCAGGTCTACGGGGTTCACTTTGAACGGATCGTCTGTCAATACGATAAAGTCGGCTTGCTTGCCCTTTTCCAAGCTGCCTATCTCATCCTCGCGGAACAGTTGGTACGCTCCGTTGATCGTGTAGGCCTCTATGGCTTTCGCTACGCTTATCCGCTCGCCCGCGTTGCGCAGCCACGTTTCGTCGTCTTGCGACGTGATCGCGTCCACGCCGTAGTGGGCGGGGTCGGCTAAGTTTCGCGTCACGGCTATCTGTATGGCCCAGAACGGGTCGTTGACGGGCGACGCGGGGTAGTCGCCGGAGAACGTCGCCGTGACGCCGCCGCGCACGGCGGAGCCCACGGGGTAGGCGGCCTCGGCGCGCTCCGGGCCGAGTATGGCCTCGTCTATCTCCTCGTACCAGAACGGCTCCTTGAAATGCCAGAACGGCTGGAACGAGGCTATGACGCCGAGCTCGCTCATCTCCCTGATCTCATCGCCGCCCACGAGTTGGAGATGCGTGAGCACGTCGCGCGTCGCCGATGGATCAGTATGTAATAACACCGCGCCCGGCGAGTCTGTGCTCAGCGAATCCACACCCTGCGAGTCACCAGCCCGAACCTCGCGCGAAGCCCTCAGCGCGGCCAACGTATCCCTGACGGCCGCGTCGCCTATGGCGTGTACGTGTATCTGATAGCCGGCGCGCGCTGCCTCGGCGAAGGCCTCCGCCAGTTTGTCCTTGTCCCAGATTGGCTCAGAACGGTATCCGTCCGGAGTACCGGCGCCGGCGGCGTAAGGTTCTTTCAGAAACGCGGTCTTGCCCTCAACGACGCCGTCCTCGAAAAACTTCACGGCCGTGACGCGCGCGCACGCTGAGCCCGCGAAATCCTCGCGCATGGCCGCACCCTCCGCAAGCGTGTCGGCGATAGGCCTATCCGGCTCCGCGAGGACGCTCAGGTTGACCCTCATGCGCCACTCCCCCGCGTCGTCAAGACGCTTGAATGCGCGGGCGGAACAGAAATGCGGCGCTATGTGCATGGCGGCCGTATAGCCCCAGCCCGTCTGCCGCTTCTGATACAGCCGCAGGGCTTCCTCGCATTCGGCCATGCCGTAGCTCGGCGCGAGCGTGATGAGCCCCGGCGCGTCTGTGACTATGCCCGTCGGCTCCCCCGTCTGCGGGTCTTTGCTGATGAGCCCGCCCTCCGGCGCGCGCGTCTGTGACGTGATGCCCAAAGCGGAGAGCGCGGCCGAGTTCAGCCAGTACGAATGCCCGTCCGACGAATTCAGGACGATCGGCTTGACTGATTCAATCGCGTCGAGCCACTCCTTGCGCGGGCCGAGCGGGTCGTCCGTGATTGACATATAGAAGCCCGTGCCGTGGTATGCCTCGCGGCCGGGATGGGCGGCTACAAATTCGCTGATCTTGTCGAGCGTCTCCTCCCTATTCCTGCACCCGTAAAGATATATCTCGTAGAGCTCGGTCAGCGCCGAGCCCGGCATGTGCACGTGCGTATCGACAAAGCCCGGCAACACCGTCCGGCCTCCGAGATCCTCCTCGGCGTAGGCCGCACCCTCCCCTTGGAGCGCGGCCCTCGCGCCCTCTTCCGATCCGACATAGCGTATCCTGCCGTCCGGCCCCACGGCCATGGCGTCCCGCGCTTCGTTCTCCCAGCCGTCTCCCGCCACCGTGTATATCACCGCGTTTTTGTACAGTGCGGCAGGCGAGCCCGGGAAGTCCCCGCCCTTCCACATGTTTGGGCTCTCCGAACCGGGCGCGCCCGCGCCTGACGCCTCGATGAGCCTGCGCGTATAGTCGTCGCCCGCCCCCTCGAATATGCTCTCGGTCGAGCCCTCGCTGACGATCTTCGCGTCGTGCATGACGTAGACGCGGCTCGCGAGAACGCGGACGACGGACAGGTCGTGCGTGATGAAGAGCACGGCCAATCCCCTCTCCCTCCTCAGGCGCTCTATCGTCCTCAGTATCTGGTTTTGGATGACGATGTCGAGGGCTGAGACGGACTCGTCGCAGATCAGCAGCTCGGGGCGCGGCGCGAGCGCGCGGGCGATGGCCACCCTCTGGCGCTGCCCGCCGGACAGGCTCGCGGGCCGGCGGTCGAGCAGCTCATCCGGTATCTCAGACAGGCGCAAAAGCTCCGCGAGCTCGTCCCGAGGCCTCCCCGCCGCGTCGAGCGATTCCTCTATAATGTAACGTACGGTATGAGCGGGATTGAGCGACGAGTAGGGGTCTTGAAATACGATCTGCGGATTCACGTCGCCGAAGTATTTCACCGTCCCCGCGTCGGGCCGCGTCAAGCCCACTATACAGCGCGCCAGCGTCGTCTTGCCGCTGCCCGACTCGCCGACTATGCCGACGCATTCGCCCGCGCCGACCTCGATGCTGACGCCCGACAGCGCTTCGCGCCCGTCGAACGCTTTGACGACGCCCTCCGCTTTCAGGATGATGTCGCCGCCTACGGAATACTCGGGGTAGGCGCTCACGTTTAAAAATCTGTCGGCCTCGACGAGCGTCTTCGTGTAGTCCTCGCGGGGATGCTCTATCACGCTCTTCGTGGGCCCGCTCTCGACGATCTTTCCGCTGTCCATGACGACGATCCTGTCCGTGCGGCTGTACACGAGCTTGACGTCGTGGGTGATGAGGATCAAGGGCATATCGCGCCTCGCCCTTATCTCGTCTATCAAATTCAGTATGTCGCTCTGCGTGATGACGTCGAGCGCCGTCGTCGCCTCGTCCGCTATCAGCAGCTTCGGCTCAGTCGCGAGCGCCGCAGCTATCACGACGCGCTGCCGCATGCCGCCCGACAGCTCAAACGGATACCGGCCCGCCGTGCCCGCGCCGAGGCCGACTTCGCGAAGGGCCGCAGCCACGTCGAACGAGCCGCGCCCCTTTGCCGGTACGCCCGCGAGTATCTGCTTCCCGCACTTTGTGAGCGGCTCGAGGGCCGTGAACGGATCCTGCATTATCATGCCTATCTCGCTGCCGCGCACCCTGCGCCACTCGCGCTCCTTCGCGTTCAGGTCGAACGGCGCGCCGTCTATCTCGTAGTCGCCGCTCGCCTCGGCGCCGCCCGGCAGCAGGCCCGTGATCGAGCGCACGAACATCGTCTTGCCGCTGCCCGACTCGCCGACGATGCCGACGCTCACGCTCTCGTTCAGCGCGAAGTCCACGCCGCCGAGTATCTCCTTGCCGCGTATGCGCACTCGTAGATTTCTGACGTTCAGTTCAATCATAGCCCTTTCTTCTCCATGAGATAGTTCCCGACCACGTTCACGGCGATGGCGGCCACGACGATGGCGGCGCCGGCGCCGAGCGCGGACGCGGGGTTGTCGAACAGGATGGCCTTGCCGTCGGACAGCTGCCGCCCCCAGTCGGCCGCGCCCGGGGCGACGCCGAGGCCGAGGTAGGACAGCGACGACATCGAGACGAGGCCGTACGCGATGTTCAGGAAGAAGTTGACGAACACGATCATGATGATGTTCGGGAATATGTGCTTCGCGAGGATGCGCGCGGCGCCGAGGCGGAGCAGTAGCGCGGACTCGATGTAGGGCTTGCCTTTCTGCTGTATCACGGCCGAGCGCACGAGGCGTATGTCGAACGGCGAGTAGAGCACGATCATGACGGCGACGCTCACCCAGTAACCGCCGCCGATGATGCCGGCCGCCACGATGGCGATGAGCAGGGACGGCATGGAGAGCGTCAGGTCGGCGTAGCGCGAGATGACCCAGTCGGCGGGGCCGCCGTACCAGCCGGCGATGCTGCCGAACACGAGCCCTATCGCGAGCGAGCCGACGGCGATGCAGACGGGGCCGATGAGCGCGCTGCGCGTCCCGGCGATGATGAGTTTCAGCACGTCGCGGCCGAGGGCGTCCGTGCCGAGGATGTGCCCGGGCGACAGGGCGGGAAGCCCGCCGCGCGTGACGTCCTGCGCGAGCGCGTCCGGCGCGAATACTCCCGGAGCGATCATCCACGCGGCGAGCACCGCGAGCACGGCGATCGAGAATATGACGCCGAGGCTTGGCAGCCATCTGGCGGGGGCGCTTGTGTCCTGAGGGTTTCTGTCCGGCAGCTTTCTTGAGGGGAGAATCACGCGCGGCCGCTTGCCGCCATCGGGCGCGCCGTTCGTCCCGTCGCGCATCCGTTTGCGCGTCCCGCCGTCCCCGCCGCGCGTCGTCATGCTCTCACCCCCTCCGCGGCGAAGAGCCTACGGCGCTGCCTCGCGCCCGGATCGATGAGGTATATGATGATGTCCACGACCATGGACGCGGCGCAGATGAAGAACGCGAGCATGAGCGCGATGAACTGCACGACAGGCACGTCGTGGAACGTGACGGACGACGCAAGCAAATTGCCGAGCCCGGGTATGGCGAACACGGTCTCGATCAGCACGGTCGCGCCGAAAAGGTTTGCGAGCACGAGGCCCGTGCTCGTGAATATCGGCGCCGACGCATGCTTGAGCTGCGCAAATGTGATGCGCGACGGGGGCGCCGCGCGGGCCCTGAGGAATGTCGTGTAGTCGCTGTCCGTCTCGCGCAGCATGGCGGAGCGCGTGATCTTCAGGAGCATCGCGCCCACGCCAAACGTCAGCGTGGCGGCGGGCAAGGCAAGATGCCGCAGATTGTCCGCGAGCGTGCCGTCGCCTATACCGTAGATCGGGAACCAACCGAGCTTGAACGCGAATATATAAAGGAAGAACAATCCCATGGCAAAGCTCGGGGCGCTTGTCCCGACGAGCGCGACCACGTTGATCACGCCGTCGCGCAGCTTGCCGCGGCTGTGCGCCGACACGACCCCTCCGGCCACACCCAACACTATGCTTATCACGAGTGAGATGAGCACGAGCTGGAACGTGACCGACGCGTGCGGCGCGACCATATCCGTCACGGCCGAGCCCGTGCGAATGGACTCGCCGAAATCCAATTCAAACACGCCGCGCAGCCACCGGCCGAACTGCTCAAAGAACGGTTCGTCGAGATGGTACTGCGCCCGTATGCTGTCGAGCAGTTCCGGCGTCACCTTCTTCGTGCCCACGAGCGACCGCGCGGGGTCGCCCGGAGCTATGTACAGCAGGGAAAATATCACGAAAGCGAGCACAGCGAGGGATATGAAAAACTCAGCCACCCTCCTTGCGATGAATCC
>JAISAI010000133.1 GCA_031266795.1 Eubacteriales Family XIII. Incertae Sedis bacterium | reverse complement strand
ATGGGGCTTTTGATCGACAGGCAGGGGCTGCCCATTTCGTACAGGCTGTTCCCGGGGAACACGCATGACTCACAGACGCTCATGCCTGTGCTTACGGAAGTGAAAAAGAAGTTTGGGGTAAAAAGGATCATCGCTGTCGCGGACAAAGGGCTGAACAGTGGGGACAATATTGCATACAATATGATACTCGGCGATGGTTACATTTACAGCAAGAGCGTCCGCGGCGCGGGCAAGGAATTCAAGGAATGGATCCTTGATGAAGCCGGATACCGTACCGTCACCGGTAAGTACAAGATGAAGTCCAAGGTGTTTCCTGATGCGCCGAACTGGGTTACTGTAGGCAAATCGGGCAAGAAGAACAAGAAGAAGAATGTACCTATAGAGCAGAAATGGGTCGTATTCTACTCAGAGAAATATGCGGTGAGGGCAAAGTACAAACGTGAAGAAGCCATCGCTAAAGCGATCAAGATGATCGAGAACCCGTCAAAGTATAGGAATACATTTGACTACGGGGCAGCCGGATATATCGAGAATATCAAGATCGACAAGGAGACCGGGGAGATATCAAATGTGGATGACATCCTCATTCTGGACAAGGAGAAGATCGCCGAAGAAGAAAAGTACGATGGGTATTATGCTATCGTGACCAGCGAACTGGATGAGCCCGACGAGCACATCATTGATACTTATCGGGGACTATGGCGCATAGAGGAATCTTTCAAAGTGACTAAAAGCACACTTAAATCAAGGCCCGTATACCTGAGCACTGAAGAGCACATCAACGCGCACTTCCTGATTTGTTTCATCGCATTGCTCATTGCCCGTATCACTGAACTTCGTCTTGGAGGCAAATACACGATAGCCCAAATCACAGAAACGCTACGAAAAGTGGAATGCAGCAATATCGACCAAAACCTATGGCTATTCGATTATACGGATGATGTGACTGACGATATGAACGCCGTGTTTGGCACGGATTTCGGGCAGAAAGTGATGAGCCTGAAAAATATCAGAAAAAATTTAGGGATGGCGAAAAAAACCTGAATTACACTACAACTTTTCGCAAAGGTAAAAACCCGCAACACCTTGATATTACTGGTGTCGCGGGTTGCTTTCTCTTATTTTGCTTCCGAAAACAAGTAACACATTATTCAAACCATTATACCTGACACGCGGGATGCGATTCAACACCTCGCGTCGCGGGTTCTTAATCCTAATGTAACACGGCCCGGCGCGCCCTATGGTATATTTAATTTGTATGAGTTCTTATGTAATAGAAACGGAGCGTTGAATGGCTGCCGCGAGAAAAAAGAAGAGCGCGGGGGTGGGGCGTAGGAGCGGCCCGGACCCGTTGGTTTCGTACCGGATGCGCGAGGAGATAAAGGCCATCGCGCTCTTGGCCGTCGGCATTTTCCTCGTGTTCGCGATGTTCACGGGCGTGGCCGGCGTCGTCGGCGGAGGGGTGTCGTACGCTTGCAGGGGGACGCTCGGCGTCATGGCGTATGTGCTTCCGTTCGTCCTCATCCTGTACGCGATAGCCCTGTTCGCGAACAGGGGATACTCTATGTCGCTGAGGACGCACGTCTTTGCCGTCATCATGTTCGTCATGCTCATGCTGCTCATCAGCGCGTTTTGGCTCGGCTCGGGCGACGACCCGCTCGGCGGCGCGCGCGTGGGCGCGGTGTTTGCGGACAGCGCGGCGGGCAAGGGCGGCGGCGTCGTGGGCATGTACGCGGGCTCGTTCATCGTCGGGCTCATCGGCAAGGCGGGCCTGTTCATCCTGTCCATCGCGGCCCTCGCGGTGTCGGCGCTTTTGCTCGCGCGCACGACTCTGGCGGACAGATTTGACCGTTTGGCCCAGATCCGCGCGAATATGCGCGAAAGGCGGGAGGAACGCGAGGAGGAACACAGGCGCTTTGAGGAGGCCGAGGCTGCGGCTGACGATGGGCGCGTCGCGCCGCCCGGCGAGGGCGCGGTTGCTTCTGCTCCTGATTCTGACGGCGCGTACGCCGCTGCTCCGCGCGGGCCCGGGAGAGGCGGCGTCCCGTCCCTGTTCGGCGGCCTACGCGCAAAGAAGCAGGGCAACGCGGAACATATCATCGAGGCGGCTACCAATGTCGGGGACCACAGCGGCATGACGGGGCTGAGGGACGATCATATCATTGGAGCGAACCCCGCCGAGGACGCGCCCGGCCCGGACGCGGCGCCGGAGGGAATCATATACGGCATCGAACCGAAGCCGCGCGCGGGCAAGGGCATGGGGCTCGACGAGGGCTATGACGGTTACGATGGGAGGGGCGCGAACGGCGGGAACGCCGCCGCTGCCGCCGGGGCCGACGCGCGAAACGGCGCGAACGGCGTCGAGGGGGCGAACGACGCCGGCGAGGGCCAAGGCCATGCCGCCGCGAACCGCGCCCCCGACTGGATCGACAGCGCCGCCGGCGAAAGGAATACGCCGGCGCTCGGCGTGGAGCCCGCGCCCACGGGTTTCACGAAGAAAAAAAGGATAACGGCCTACAAGCTGCCGCCCGTCGACCTCTTGAAAAAGTCGCAGCGTTCGGCCAAGACCGAGAGCGATAAGGAGCTTCAGTCCAAAGCGCGCAAGCTCGAGGAGACACTGCGCGACTTCCGCGTCGACGCGAAAGTGCTGAATGTCACGGTGGGCCCCACGGTCACGCGCTACGAGGTGGAGCCCGACGTCGGCGTGAAGATTCAGAGCATCAAGAGCCTCGAGCCCGACCTCGCGCTCCGGCTCGAGGTGAAGAGCGTGCGCGTCGTGCCGATGCCCGGGCAGGCCGTCGTGGGCATAGAGGCCTACAATTCGAAGCGCAATCTTGTGACATTGCGCGAGATCATAGACTCGCCCGAATTCCGCGAGAAGGACTCGAAGATTTCTTTTGTGCTCGGCAAGAATATCTCGGGCGAGCGCATCATAGCCGACCTGTCGGATATGCCGCACCTGCTCATCGCGGGGACGACGGGCAGCGGGAAGAGCGTGTGCATCAACAGCATACTGCTGAGCATCATGTACAAGGCCGCCCCCGACGAGGTGAAGCTCATACTCGTCGACCCCAAGGTCGTAGAGCTGAAGCCGTACAACGACATACCCCATCTGCTTTTGCCCGTCGTAACGAGCCCCGAGCGCGCCGCGACGGCCCTCGGATACGCCGTCACCATCATGAACGAACGCTACGCCAAGTTCGCGGAGTTCAATGTCCGCAACCTGAGCGGCTACAACGACCTGATGCTGAAAGAGGAACGCCCGGACGACGTACTGCCGCAGATCGTCATAGTGATAGACGAGCTGTCCGACCTCATGATGATAGCGCCGCAGAAAGTACAGGAATCTATTTCGCGGCTCGCGGCCATGGCGCGCGCTGCGGGCATGCACCTGATCGTGGCGACGCAGCAGCCGCTCGCGTCCATACTCACGAGCGTCATCAAGGCGAACATCCCGTCACGCATAGCGTTCTCCGTGTCCTCGAACTCCGCGTCGAGGGTCATACTCGACGAGCCGGGCGCGGAGCGTCTGCACGGCAAGGGCGACATGCTGTTCAGCCCCGTCGGTACGCGCGAGCCTATGCGCGTACAGGGCTCGTTCGTGTCGGAGGCCGAGGTCTACAAGGTGACGGAGTACGTGAAGAAAGAGATGGATCCCGACTACAGCCCCGATGTGCTCGACGCCGTGAACGGTGAGATCACGGGCGATCTGACGGAGGATGAGGACGAGCTGTTCAGGGACTCCGTCGAGGCCGTCGTCGCCGCGAAGCAGGCCTCTGTCTCGATGTTGCAGAGAAGATTCCGCATAGGGTACAACCGGGCGGCGCGCCTCGTGGACATGATGGAGGAGCGCGGCATGGTCGCGCCAAGCGACGGCACGAACAAGCCGCGCAAGGTGCTCATGTCCGAGGGGCAGCTCGCCGACTATCTGGCGGGGGGAGGCGCGGCGGGCGCCATGCCCCCGTTTGCGGGCGGCGCCGAGCCTGCCCCCGCGGCCGCTTACACTCAGGATGTGTCCGGCGCGCAGATAGCGCCCGTGAGCCACGCCGTGTACGGCGGCGTCCCCGGCGGCGGGCCGGCGCCCGCGGACGAAGGCTCGCGCGGCGTGGATATACCCATCACGGATATTTCCGACCTGATAGATGACGACGATCCCCCGTTCGTCACCGACGACGAATGAGGCAAAATATGGCGGACGGCGCGCGCGTCTACATCGACACCGTAGGATGCTATAAGAACGTCGAGGACTCCGAGCGCGCGGCGGGCCTGCTCGAGGCGCGCGGCCACGTGATCGTCGCCACGCCCGAGGAGGCCGACGTCATCGTCGTGAACACCTGCGGCTTCATCGAGGACGCGAAGCGCGAGTCCATAGACCGCATACTCGAGCTCGCGGAGCACAGGGAGCGCGGCGCGAAGCTCGTCGTCAGCGGCTGCCTGTCCCAACGCTACCCGGACGAGATATTCGAGGAAATACCCGAGGCCGACGCCGTCATAGGCGTGAACGACTACGGCCGCCTCCCTGATATTTTATGTAATATCCACGGCGAGGCGAATGAGCGGCGCATAAGAGTCACGGACGGGATACCGTCTGTGCTCACAGGCGGACGCCACATACTGACGCCCGGCGCGACGGCGTATCTGAAAGTCGCGGAGGGCTGCGACAACCGCTGCGCCTACTGCGCCATACCCATGATACGCGGCCCGTACCGCAGCGTGCCTATGGAGGCCCTTGTCGGCGAGGCGGCTTTGCTGACGCGCGCCGGCGCGCGCGAGCTTGTGCTCATCGCGCAGGACGTGAGCGCGTACGGCTCGGATATATACGGGCGCTACGCCTTGCCCGGGCTGCTCGAAAAACTCGCCCACCCTGACGGCGACGAGGACGCGCCCGCGTGGATACGCCTCATGTACTGCTACGAGGAGCGCGTGACGGACGAGCTCATAGACGCCATAGCGCGCATAGGCAATGTCTGCAACTACCTCGACATACCCCTACAGCACGTTTCGGACGGCGTACTCGCGCGCATGGGCCGCAGGTCGACGAGGAAGAGCATAGAGCGGACTATAGACAGCCTACACGCCGCGATCCCGGACATCGCGATCAGAACCACGTTCATGACGGGATTCCCGGGCGAGACGGACGACGACTTCGCCGAGCTCGCGGACTTCGTAGCGGAGCGCAGGTTCGAGCGGCTCGGCGTATTCGCTTTTTCGCCCGAGGACGGTACGCGCGCGGCCGGGATGGACGACCAGATCCCGCGCGAGCTCGCCGAGGAGCGCCGCGACGCCCTCATGGCGCGGCAGGTCGATATTTCGCTCGAGACGAACAGGAAGTGGATAGGCCGCGAGCTGGCCGTGCTCGTCGAGGGAGCGGAGGACGAGACGACGTTCGTCGGGCGCAGCGAATACGACGCGCCCGAGATAGACGGCGAGGTCGTGTTCTCGTCGCCGTCGCCGGTGAGCGTCGGCTCGTTCGCGCGCGTACGGATTACGGACGCGATGGACTACGACCTCGTAGGAGAAACGCCCTGACTGCCACGCCCGCCATACGCTTCACGCGGCCGCGGTTGGCGACAGGCGGTTTTACGTTATAATAGAAAGAAGATAGTTAGTTAAATCGAAACTACTAAACGGTCGCGATAGTTTTGATGCAGTCCGGGTCCAAGGCGGATTTTGGCTCCCCGGAGCGTACTCAGAAGTACGTGAGGAAGCCAAAATTTGTCTTGGGCCCGGAATGCGCAAAAATAGCGTGACCGTTGCCTGTTTTACGCGGCTTTAGCCGCAGTGTAAAACAGGACAGCGAAGCGAGCAAAGCGAGCGGAGGAGTGAGCGAAGCGATCGTTTAGTAGTAACCATAGAAAGGTGGCGACGATGAATATGCCT
>JAISAI010000127.1 GCA_031266795.1 Eubacteriales Family XIII. Incertae Sedis bacterium | reverse complement strand
CGCGAGGGCATCCGCCTCGTCGTCGAACTGAAGAAGGACGCCAACCCGCAGATCATCCTGAACCGCCTGTTCAAGCTGACGCAGCTGCAGCAGAGCTACAGCATGATAATGATCGCGCTCGTAGACGGCGAGCCGAAGATACTCACGCTTTACGACATGATCGACCTGTACCTGAAGCACCAGAAAGAGGTCGTGACGAGGCGCACGCGGTTTGACCTCGAAAAGGCGGAGGCGCGGGCCCACATCCTCGAAGGCCTCATCATCGCCTTAGACAACATCGACGAGATCATCAAGACGATACGCGAGAGCTACAACGACGCGAAGCAGAAGCTCATGGACAGGTTTCGCCTGTCCGACATACAGGCGCAGGCCATACTCGACATGAGGCTCGCGCGCCTGCAAGGGCTCGAGCGCGAGAAGATCGAGAACGAGTACAAGGAAGTAAGGAAGCTCATCGCCTATCTCAAGAGCCTTCTTGAGGACGAAAGCAAGCTCATGGGCGTCGTCAAGGACGAGCTCATTGAGGTGAAGGACAAGTGGGGCGACAAGCGCAGGACGCATATTTCCGCGTCGGCCGAGGAGATCGAGGAGGAGGATCTCATCGAGGAGAAGCAGGTGGCGGTCACGCTCACCTACCTCGGGTATATCAAGCGCATGGACGTGGACGTGTTCAAATCACAACGCCGCGGGGGCAAGGGCATCATAGGCGGGACGACGCGCGACAACGATTTTATTCACGACCTCATCATCACATCCACGCACGATTACTTAATGTTCTTTACAAACAGGGGAAGAGTTTATAAAATAAAGGCGTACGATATACCCGAGGCGGGCAGGGGCGCCAAGGGCACGCCCGCTATCAACTTCCTCCAGCTCTCCCAAGGAGAGAGGATCACGGCGGTCATGCCCGTGCGCGAGTTCCCGGAAGACCGGTATCTCATTGCGGTCACGAAGCGGGGCACGATCAAAAAGACGCCGCTGTCCGAATACGACACGGCCCGCAAAGGCGGGCTCATCGCGATCAACCTGAGGGACGGCGACGAACTGATCGGCATCAAGCAGAGCAGCGGCACGAACATCGTCATGATCGTGACGAAGAACGGCAAGAGCATCTGCTTCGGTGAAGAGGACGCCAGATCCATGGGAAGGCAGGCGACGGGCGTCAGGGCGATCAAGCTCGACGACGACGACGAAGTCGTGGCTATGGATCTTGCGGAGGTCGGCGAACAGCTGCTCGTCGTGACGAAGAACGGGTTTGGCAAGCGGACGGACGTCGCGGACTACAAGGTGCAGCAGCGCGGCGGCAAGGGCGTACTGACTTACGACAAGGCCAAATTCAAAAAGACAGGCGAGCTCATCGGCGCGACTATTATCGGCGAAGACGACGACGTCCTTCTCATCAACTCGGACGGCATCATCATCCGCATCCGCGCGAAGGAGGTCAAGGTGCTGAGCCGCGCGACACAGGGCGTCAAGATCATGAAGGTCGGCGCCGACGCCCAGATCATAGCCTTCGCGAAGGTGATAAAGGAAGTTGAAGAGGATGGCGGGGAGGAATAACCATGTCACTATCGATCAACGGAAATTATGATGAAATAAATGACAGGTGGGATTTTGACCTTGTGGGCGAGATGGACATCTCGAACGCGCATCAGCTCAAGCAGCAGATTGAAACGGCCTACGCGGCGCACGCCACGGACATATATCTCAACCTCGAGCGCCTGAGCTATATCGACAGCACAGGGCTTGGCGTCATTATAGGGGTCTATGGCACGATCAGGGGCAACGGCCATAAGACCATCATCGTGAACCCCAAGGACAATGTCAGGAAGCTCCTGCGCATCACGAGCCTCGACAAAGTCCTGATACAATAAGGAGCAAGCTATGCCGGACACAATGACACTATCTGTTCCCGGGAAGGCGGAATACGTGAGCACGGTGAGGCTTGCCATATCCTCGCTCGCGGCGAAGTCGGGCTTTGACATCGAAGCCATCGAGGATATAAAGGTCGCCGTTTCGGAGGCGTGTTCAAATATCCTTTGCCACAGCAACATCGGGGATGAGTATCTCTACCGCGTAGAGTGTACGCTGCACGACGACCGGTTTGAGGTCACGGTCGTGGACAACGGCGTCGGATTCGACACGGATCACTACAAGGAGCCCAATCCCGAAGATTTTCAATCGGGCGGCCTCGGTATTTATATAATAAAGGCGCTGATGGATGAGGTGCATGTAGAGTCGCGTGACGGCTCGGGGACGCTCATCAGGATGACGAAGCATATCTTTAAAGACGAGCCGGCCCCATCCGCCGGCCCGGGCCATCAATAAGCGGCGCCGATAGGCGGACCTATGCCGGATAATACGACAGACACAACAAAGCAAAGAGAGATAGGCGAAGCCCTGTTTGCGGAATACATGAAAGGCCATAGCGAAGAGGTGCGCAACAAGATAGTCGAGCATTATCTTTACCTTGCCGAAATACTCAGCAAGAAGTACGCGGGCAGAGGCATTGATTACGACGATCTCTACCAGGTCGCGTCGATGGCGCTGCTGCTCTCGGTGGAGAGGTTTGACCCGTCCAAGGGGTTTGCGTTCACGAGCTTCGCCACTCCTACGATCATCGGCGAGATCAAGAAATATTTTCGCGACAAGAGTTGGGTCGTTCAGGTGCCGCGGCGCGTCAAAGAGCTATCTCTCCATATCGGCGACGCGCGCGAAAAATTACAGGCGAAGAACGGCAAGGCGCCGACCGTTCCGGAGCTTGCGGAACTTATGGACTGTTCCGAGGAAGAAGTCCTCGAAGCCATGGAGTCGGGACAGACATTCCGTACATACTCCCTCAATCAGGTGATAGACAGCGAGAGCGATGAAGGGCCGGCATCGTTTGATAAGTACATGAGCGTCGAGGAAAAAGGCTATGAGAATTTTGAAGACGCGGACTTGATACGAAATGTCATAGCGGGGCTCACAGACAAGGAGCGCGCCATATTCGGGGAGAGGGTGCTCGGCACAAAGACTCAGCAGGAGGTCGCGCAGGAATACGGCGTCAGCCAGATGACAATATCCCGCCTTGAAGCGGAAATACGGGAAAAATTCCGAAAGGAGTATTACAAATAGGGGGATGGCAGCGCGTGTTTTTTCAGGGGTGCAACCCACAGGCAACATTCATATAGGCAACTATTTGGGCGCGCTCAAACAGTTTGTCGATCTTCAGACAGGCAATGACTGCATCTACTGCATCGTCGATCTTCACGCCATAACGGTCCCAAAGGATCCGTCCGAGCTCAACAGCGCGATACTCGACGTGGCCGCGCTGTACCTCGCCGTCGGGCTCGATCCCGGGAAGTCGATCGTGTTCGTCCAGTCCGACGTTTCCGGGCACGCGGAGCTGTCGTGGATACTTATGTGCAACAGCTATACGGGGGAATTGTCCCGCATGACGCAGTTCAAGGACAAGAGCCGGGGGAACGAGTCGGCGCCGACGGGGCTTTTCGCGTATCCCGTGCTCATGGCCGCGGACATACTTCTGTACGACACGGACGTGGTGCCTGTCGGCAACGACCAGAAGCAGCACATAGAGCTGACGCGCGACATAGCTATAAGGGTCAATAACAAATACGGCGAGGACACGTTTGTCGTCCCCGAGGGGCGGTTCCTGAAGGAGGGCGCCCGTATCATGGCGCTCGACGACCCCACGGCGAAGATGAGCAAGAGCGCGGAAAACCCGCACTCGTCCATATCGCTCCTCGACGACGAGGGCAAGATCAAAAAATCCATCATGCGCGCGACGACGGATTCGGACGGCGAGATCAGGTTCGATCCGGGATCAAAGCCGGGCGTCAGCAACCTCATCACGATCTACGGAGCGTTCGCCGGCATGGGCGCCGCGGATGTGGAGCGCGAGTGGGCGGGCCGCGGCTACGGCGATTTCAAAAAGGCGCTCGTCGAGGTCACGATAGACTCGCTCAGGCCGATACAGGAAAGATACGCGGAGATACGCTCGTCGGGCGATCTCATCACGACATTGAAGGACGGCGCGGAACGCGCCGGCGCGATAGCGGAGAAGGTAATGGTGCGCGTCAAAGACCGTTTCGGGTTGGGCGCGGCCGGGTAGTACATGGCAAGGCTTATACAAAAGCTATTGCAAAGATTCATTGTGTCCGATGATATGACGGACATCGTCATTAAAAACGCGCAGTTCATGTCGTCCGTAAACTCCATCGCGTCCTTGCTTCTCAATACCGCCCCCGAAGAGTTCAATGAAGTCTTTCGGAAGAGCATGGGTGAGATCGCCGGGCGCCTCGGGATGGACTGGGCGTTCATCCTGCGCAAGTTCCACGAGGGCGGCGAGACGTATTTTTCGTCCGTCTTTGAGTGGGCGCGCGACGGGTATAAGAACGCTCCGAAGCTCCGTTTCGACTACGACGATACGACGGCGTGGTACCGGGTGCTCCTGGCAGGCGATACGATCAGCGGAGTGGTCAGCGCATTGCCCGACGATGTCGTCGAAATCCCCAAGGCGCGCGGCGTCAAGTCCATGCTGGCTGTACCCATCTTTCAGAACAACCAGTTCGAGGGCTACATATTTTTCAGTAATTACACGAGCGAAGTCGATTTTTCCGTAAGCGAGGTCAACATCGCAAAGTCCGCGTCCTTCATCATGTACAACGCCATGATACAAAACGAAATCGTCAAATCGCTCGTCGCGGCGCAGGAGGAAGCGCTCAAAGCAAATAGGGCAAAGAGTGATTTCCTCTCCAATATGAGCCACGAGATGCGGACGCCTATGAATGCGATCATCGGAATGATCGACATCGCAAGCAAGACGGACGATGTGGAGAAGAAGGACTACAGCCTCAGGAAGATGAAAGAAGCGTCGAACCATCTGCTCGCGATCATCAACGACGTGCTCGATATGTCGAAGATAGAGGCGAACAAACTCGAACTGGCGCCGACGGATTTTTCATTCAAGAGATTTATAGACAAGATCGTCACGGTCAGCGCGTTTCAGGCGAAGCAGAAAAACCAAAACTTCAAGCTCGATATCGATCCGGCCATACCCGATATGCTGCACGGCGACGACCAAAGGCTGTCGCAGGTCGTAGCGAATCTGCTGTCCAACGCCGTCAAGTTCACGCCTGAGGGGGGCGAGGTACGGTTTGAGGCAAAGCTGCTAGCGACAGAGGGCCATTTGTACAAGATAAGGCTGGGCGTCACGGACACGGGCATAGGCATCACGCCCGAGCAGCAGAAGCTGCTTTTCAGCCCGTTCCAGCAGGCCGAAAGCACGACGACGCGGAAGTACGGGGGCACGGGGCTCGGGCTCGCGATCTCGAAACACATCGTGGATATAATGAGCGGCTCGATAGCCCTTGAATCCGAGCCTGGCCAGGGTACGACTGTCTCCGTGACCGTGCCGCTGTCCGCCGCCGCCATCGGCGCCGTGCCGCATGACGACAGGGAAGCGGAAGCGCAGACCGAAGCGGAGCCGGGGGAATTTGCGGGGCGGCGCCTACTGCTTGCGGAGGACGTGGAGATCAACCGGGAGATCGTGCTGACGCTGCTCGAGCCCACGGGCATAGAGATCGACTGCGCGGAGAACGGAACGAGGGCGGTGGAGCTTTTCAAAGCCGATCCGCAGCGCTACGGTATGATCTTCATGGATATGCAGATGCCGGAGATGGACGGCTGCGAGGCGACGCGGCGCATACGGGCTTTGGACGGCCCGCGCGCGAAGGCCGTGCCGATCGTGGCGCTGACCGCCAACGTGTTCAAGGAGGACATAGACCGCTGCATAGCGGCCGGCATGAACGACCACATAGGCAAACCCCTGTCGATGGCGGATATGACGGCGAAGCTTAGAAAGTATCTATAGTAGTCTATTAATAT
>JAISAI010000049.1 GCA_031266795.1 Eubacteriales Family XIII. Incertae Sedis bacterium | reverse complement strand
ATTGTTATATCCGCAACATCGACAAATTTCATGGAATACTATCGCCCTTTCCGCGTTTTATAGTGTATTTGCAGCGTTACCGCTCGTCGGTTCTGTTACTATAATGATCTGTATCAAACAATACGGACGCCGCGTGGCGCCCGCATTATAATCTCCGCTACCACGATATGTAGCGACGGTCGTATCGTCTTCGCGATTCGGCTCGTTCGTTCTACGCGTCCCTGGCGTAGACGCTCACCTGTTTGCGTTGCTTGTCGTAACGCTCGAATTTGACGCTGCCGTCTATCTTCGCGAAGAGCGTGTCATCGCCGCCGATACCTACATTATTGCCGGGATGGAACTTCGTGCCGCGCTGCCTGACGAGAATACTGCCGGCGCTCACGTACTGACCGTCGCCGCGCTTCACGCCGAGCCGTTTTGATTCGGACTCGCGTCCGTTCTTAGAGCTTCCTACTCCCTTTTTACTTGCCATTTACCTTACCTCCGTATCGGGTCGCCCGATCATGATTGGCCTTACTTCTTTTCCGCTTCCGCGAGTATCGCGAGCAGCTCGTCCTTCTTTGCGCTCTTCGCGTATGAAGCGCCGAGCTCGTCGAGCTTCGCCATAATATCAGCTTTTGTCATCTTTGCCTGTGTCTCCGCGGCGGGCTTTTCCTCGCCGCTATCCGGCTTGTCCGCGCTGTCCGCGTCGGATTTCTCGGGCTGCTTCGCTTCGGGCTCCGTCTTGGCTTCTTCTTTGTCTTCGGATTCCGCGGGCTTCTCGTCTTTTTTCAACTCCGCGGGCTTTGTTTCCGTCTTGTCGGTATCCGCCGCCTCGCCCACTGACGCCTCATCCTTCGCGTCGGCCGGCTTTTCAGGCTCGCCGTCCTCATCCTTTTTCGTAGGCGCCGGCTTCTCAGCCTTCTTCGGCGCCTCTTTCTTGAACACCGTCTTGCCGCCGAGGCTGACGCTCTCTATCTCGATCTCCGTAAAAGGCTGCCTGTGCCCCTGCTTGCGGCGGTAGCCCTTCTTCGCCTTGAACTTGAAGACGATCACCTTGTCGCCCTTGCCGACGGACGTTACGGTGGCGTCCACCGTCGCGGCGTCGAGATACGGCGTACCGATGTGCGTTTCCTTGCCGTCGTTCACGGCGAGGATCTTGTCGAGCTTGACCTTCTTGCCCTCTTCCGCCTCGGGCAGCTTCTCCACCCGGACCACATCGCCCGCTGCAGCCTTGTACTGCTTTCCGCCTGTCTCAAAAATTACATACATTAAAATAGTACCTCCTCTATCCGGCTCGCCATAGGGGCTTGTCGCACAATAAATCGTCAAAATGACGCGCAACAATCAAAGCCCGTTCTGAGCGGCTCACAAGACGAAAGTATATCACAAAAGCCGCTGACAGGTCAACGGCCATTGACATTTACTTCACATCACAAATCGAAACTACTCAACTATCGCGAGCGACAGTTGAGTAGTAACCGCTACATCACCCGCTTACGCGTTCCAATGCTCGTATACGTAGTCCGCGCTCGCCCTGAGCAGCTCCGGCGTGCCGGCTATCTCGAGCGTCGAGTAGTGTATCTTGTCGCTGTCCTTCAAGACGTCGATGACGCCCTTCACGTCTATGCAGCCCGTGCCGAGCTCTATCGTCGAGAAGCCGCAGCCGTAGATAGTCCCGCGCTTCGGTAGCCATTCCTCGCCGAGATCCTTCCAATGTATATGGTATATCTTGTCCTTGTACGTCTTCGCGAGCTCCACGGGGTCCGTGCCTCCGAGCCACGAATTGCCCGTGTCCATGTTCACGCCGAGACGCTTCGGGTTGCCGAGGAACTCCATCACGTCGCCTATCCCCGAGATCGAGTCCGTCAGCGGGCCGTGCGGCTCGAATATGACGTTCACGCCGTAGTCCTCCGCCATGCGGCAGGGCTGGTACAGCTTCTCCGCGCACGTGAACACGCACTGGTCGTAAGACAGCCCCTTCGCCCATTCGCTCTTCGGGTACGTCTCCGTCGTCACCACGTCGCGCACGCCGATGGCCGCGGCGAACCTGATCGCCTGCATGATCTCCCGCGTCTGGAACTCCGCGGGGTGCGAGGCTTCGAGCAGCGACGCGTGCGCGCTGATCGTCATGATCTCCATGCCGTATTTTTCGAACATCCTCTTGACGTCGAACGGATTGCTGTCGAGGCTGATCGACGCCGACAGCCCCGCCGACGCGAACATGCTGCCCCCCGAATGCGTGTCCGTGATGTCGGCGCACGTGAAGCCCGCCTCCTTGGCGAGTTTTAGATTGTGTTCCGCGGATGTGTAGGGCTCAAGCGCAAGAAATACTCCAACTTTCATTTTGACCTCCTCCCGTCATGCCGGCGAAGCGCCGGCACATTCCATTGAATAGTACATTCGTAGCGGTGTAGACGATAGGTCGAATAGTATTTGTCGTGTAAAATCAATGCTGCCCGCCACTCCCCTCTATTATCCGCCCTGCGCGGTCAGAAGTCAATGATGGAAAACGCCACGTCACACGCCACGCTTCAACGCGTCTTTTCCGAAGCGCTCGCGTATCATATCGACGGTTTTGTCGATTTCCTCGGCTTTTTCTGACTCTGCGGACGCTCCCTCGCCCTGCCCGCCGCAGAGGCCGCTTCCAAACATGGAGAGCTGGCCCTCCTTGCTGTCCGCTATCTCGTTGAAATACACGCCGAGATTGCGCACGGGCTCGCCTTTCCACACCTCGCGAAACAGGGCCCTCGCTTCCGCGTAGATCGCGTCCGTCGTGCCGATCGGTATGTCGAGCCGGCGCTGATGCCCGTACGCCCTCTTCGAGAAATCCGACGGCCTCATGCTGACGGATATGACCTTGGCGTACCCGCCGTGCTTCCTCAGCCGCGAGCCCGCCTTGTCGCAGAGCAGCAGCAGCGCCTTGTCCGCCTCCCCTATCGTCGTGACGTCGCTCGGCGTCGTCATGCTGTTGCCGATGCCCTTCCTGTCGCGCTCGTCCGCGGGCTTTACGGGAGAATCGTCGATCCCGTTCGCGAAATCGTGTACGCTACCGCCGTGCGCCTCGCCGAGCAGCGATATGAGAAAGCCCCTGTCGGCGCGCGCGGCGTCGCCTATCGTGCGTATGCCCGCGCCCGTCAGCTTAGCGCCCGCCGACCTGCCCACGGAGAAAAGGTCACGTATCGGAAGCGGCCACATCTTCTCCGCTATCTCGTCAGGAAACAACGAATGGACCTTATCCGGCTTTTCGAGCTCCGAACCCATCTTCGCGAGTATCTTGTTCACGGACACGCCGACATTGACCGTGAAGCCGAGCTCTCGCTTTATCCCGTCCTTGAGCCTGTGCGCGGCTTCGACGGGCGGCCCGAACAGAGCCTCTGACGCCGTATAGTCGAGATAGCACTCGTCTATGCTGAATCGTTCGATGACGGGTGAATAGCGCGAAAGCGCCTCGTACATCGCATCGCTGTACCTCGCGTACAGATCGTGGTCGGGCGCGAAAAGCGCAAGCCCCGGGCACTTTCCCGCAGCCTGCTGCACCGTCTCCCCCGTCCTGACGCCGCAGGCCTTCGCGCTTTCGGACTTCGCGAGGATGATGCCGCGGCGCGTCTTAGGGTCGCCCGCGATGGCGGCGTCTATCAGGCGGATGTCGTCAGGCTCGCCCGACTTCAGCCGCTCCACGGCAGTCCAGCTCAAATACGCCGAATTCGCGTCAACATGAAATACGATCATAACGATATGATAGCACAAGACCGGCGGGCAAGGCTGTTCGATAAGAGAAACTTTTTGAAACTTTTTTTCAACTTTTTTCTCATTCAATGTTTGACGGGAGCGATTTTGGGTAATAGAATATATATAGATAGTTGGAGATTTCCTTGGGGGCGAAACGAATGTTGGCTGGGCTTTGGCTTAATGTAAAAAAT
>JAISAI010000044.1 GCA_031266795.1 Eubacteriales Family XIII. Incertae Sedis bacterium | reverse complement strand
CCCTTGTAGCGCTCAAGCCCGAAATGCCCGTGAAAGCCTTTCATATTCATGATGGCGTCTATGCCGACCGTATGGGCGTCCGTACCCGTCGTCGCTCCGACGATCACGACCGGCCGCTTGATATTCTCCGCGATATAGTCCTGACAGCCTTCCCTGTCCATGATTTCCACGTCCGCCTTCGCGACCTTTATGCTCGTGAAATCGACCGTGTGCCCGCACTTACCATATACTACAAAAAATGTAAATCCTTGTCCCAGGTCCTTGGAAAAGGCCACTCCGGGTTCATCGAAGCCCATCTTCTTGCAGAGCTGCTTTGCGGCCTCGTCGGCCTCGGGGCCGTACGGGACGGGCAGTGTGAACGTCAGCTCCGTCATCCCGTCGTTCATCGTATCGCCGTAAGGCTTTACCTTCGTAAGATCGACGTTTGCCTTTATTGTATCAACCGTCATTTCGCTTCACCCCCTGCATCATAGGCGCGATAAAGGGATTGAAATACTCGTCGTGTTTGACGACAACGCCCGAAAGTCCCTTTCCGCCGTCTCTCGCTCTCTTCACCCCGCCGAACTTGCCCTGTTCGATGGTGGAGAACAATCCCTCTTTCTCTATCTGTCCGAGCAGCGCGTCGGCCTGCGACAGCACGAATTGCGCCCGCTTTTGAATCACTCCGTCACGCTTGAACTCTATCTCGTCGCCGAGATGCCGCGCGTTGTTGAATATGTACGACGCGTTTTCTATCGACAGGAAGCGGTCCTGCAGATGCGGCGTGTGTATCGCCTCGGTCAGCATGCCGAGCAGTTGCAGGGACTGCCCCGACCATACGGCGATCAGGTTGAACAGCGCGTCCTGTATGTGGCCCTTGTATATATTGCCCGTCATGAACTTCGTGGGCGGCATGTATTTCAGCGCGGCCTTTGGGAATATCTCTTTCGCCATGATCGCCTGCGCCAGCTCGTACAGGAAGCCGTCCTCTATATTCGGGTCCATCTCGAACGCGTGGCCGAGCCCCATCTGTTCCTCGGGGATATTCGCTAAAACGGCGAACTGCTCGTTTATAAACTGCGAAGCGAGGACCGTATGCGCCTCTTCAAAGGCGTCGGCCGTGGTCAGGTAGTTGTCCTCGCCCGAATTGAATATGACGCCGCTGTAAGCGATGATCACCCTCGAGAAGAATTGGTCCACGAGGGTCCTCTGCATGTTGATGTCTCGGAACAGTATGCCGTACAGCGCGTCGTTCAGCATTACGTCCAAGCGCTCGATCGCGCCCATGGCCGCGATTTCCGGCATGCACATGCCCGAGGAGTAGTTGCAGAGGCGGATATACCTGCCGACCTCCTCGCCGACCTCGTCAAGCGCCTTGCGCATGATGCGGAAGTTCTCCTGCGTGGCGTACGTGCCGCCGAAACCCTCCGTCGTCGGTCCGTAGGGCACATAGTCGAGCAGGCTCTGCGCCGTGGTTCTGATGACGGCGATGATGTCCGCGCCCTGTCTGGCCGCCGCCTGCGCCTGCACGACGTCCTCGTATATGTTGCCCGTGGCGACGATAACGTAGAGATAGGGTCTTTTGCCCTCTCCGAGCTTTTCGATAAACGCCTCTCTGTTCTCGCGCTGCGCCTTTATGCGTTCGAGCGAGTCGCGCACGAACGGCGCCGCCGCGGCTTCTGCGTCCTTTGCGGAAACCGTCGGCAGCTTAAGCGGGTCGAGCTCGCCGAGCGCCGTTTCTTCCGCTATGCGCTGCGGAGAAAGGCCCGTGGCCAACACGGCGTTGCCGATCCAATACGCGCAGCCCCTGCTCAGCAGGCCGGCGTCCTTGATTTGATCCACAAATACATTCGACAGCGGCGATTCGAGCGCGTCCACGCCGTCGATGCCGAGTAGCCGCGCCACCGTGCGCTCCGTGCTTACGGTCGTGTGCCTGTCGATGAATTCCTGCACGTTCTTCGCGATCCGCGCGGCCCGGCTTCTGGCGCCGGCGACCAACTTCGGATCAAGATTCAGTTTGCTCATTTCTATTCCTTTCCGGCCCGGGAGGGGCTTCCGCCCCGATGAAGCTCCTCGCCAAATCCAGTATTTCCTTTGTTATACCCAATATTTCGGCTATTCTGATCGCATCTCTGGGCGTTTCACGTTCCGCCGACACCCTTTCGAGCCTGTAATCCATAAGCTCCGCAATCGCTTTCAGGCGTTCGTCCGGTCCCGCGTCCGTGAGGGCGTCCGTCAATTCCCCGAAGTTCGCGCCCGAAAGGCCCCGAACCCGGTAATTCACGACGCCGGCGCCGTCCGCTACGTGATCGAAATGCGTTGTTATCAATGTTATATACGGTTTATCCGACAGATACGCTATAATGCCTTTCGTCAGCGCGCGCCCCTCCGCCGGGTTTGTGGCGCCCGCGATTTCGTCTATGAGCAGCAGGGCCCCGGCGGAACTCTCTGACAGCATGACGTTCAGCCCGTCCATCTCGCTCCCGAAGCTCGAAAGCCCCTTGCCCGCGTCCTGCCCGTCGCCGATGAGTATGGCGATCGAGGACGACAGGCCTAAGGCGGCCGCGTCGCAGGGTACGAACAGCCCGTGTCCCGCCATTGCCGCGACGAGGCCCGCGAGCTTCATGGATACGGTCTTGCCGCCCATGTTCGCGCCCGTAACGCAGGAAACGCCCTCCGCAAGCTCTATGCTGACCGGCCTGTACGAAAGCCCGCGCTCCCTGAGCGCGCGTTCCGTCGGCGGATG
>JAISAI010000085.1 GCA_031266795.1 Eubacteriales Family XIII. Incertae Sedis bacterium | reverse complement strand
AAGACTTGTCTACACAAATAGCACGTATCCTGAAATCGCAATCCTTGACCTTATTCAGTAAATCTTTGATGATGGATTTCTTTGTCTTACTGAATTTGTATTCGTTCGCACTGCTAAGTCTGGCGTCTAAACGATGCTTTTTCATGATTTGCGATACTTCTTCAGCAACGATACTCTTGTCAAATATAACGCACGCTATAACAAAAAAATTGCTTGACCCCCTATCAAGCTTAAAGCCCGGATCCCCTGCGTCATCCACGAATACAAGCTTTTTTGATTTGCCATTCATCTGTATATTTTATCATAGAAACCAGTTACTGTTCACACCTACTTCGTCATTGCGGCCTACGAGCCGCAATCTGAAATAGAGCTGCTGTAAGATTGCGGCTCGAGCCCGCAATGACAAGGTCGATGTCTTCAATGACATATAGGGTGTAAACGCCAAATCCCATGGCCGGTACTTTTTCTTCATTTAATGTTTGACGTGGAATGAATTGGGTAATAAAATGTAATATAGTTAATTACCGGGGGCAGAGATAATGTTGCTTTTGTTTAATGTAAAAGATAGCGGATATGTAATCGGGCGCGTCGCGGGCGGTAGGCGCGTTGCGGGTGGTAGGCGTCTAACTCTGATTACATATATTTCCAACCGGGGGGGGGGCAATAGCGCCCCACCCTCCTCGAATATGGGCGCCCCGGTCTAAACCCACCGAAACAAACAGCGTATACGGAACACATAGAACAAGCCGCGCGCGGACAGGATCCGCGCGTGTTTTTTTGCGTCAGGAAAAGAGGGAAAGAAAATGATGGCGAAATATATGCGGACAATATCAAGGAAAGCGCTGGCCGCCATCGTGGCATTGGCCATGCTGTTGGCGATGACGCCCATGGGGGCGTGGGGGGCGTTCGCGGCGTCTGGCTATATAGATATGTCGGACGCAAATCCGGCTACGTCGGGGCCCGGCTGGACATATGACAGCGATAGCGAAGTGTACACGATACTGAATGGCGCGGATGTGGCTGTCACGGGCGATAACAATAGCCCGGCTAAGAGCCAGCGGCGCCTACAGGTCGCCACGGACGCCGCCGTCAATATCACACTCGACGGCGTTACTATCGGCGCTATCGATGGCGAATACCCCACCTTGGATGAGTACAACAGCCCCCTGAAACTAAACGCGGGAGCAAATGTGAACCTGGCCATAGCAGGTAAGAACAGCTTGGTCGCGGGATACTATCAGGCTGGCATAAATGTGCCGGAGGGCACGACGCTATCAATATCAGGCGACGGCGTCCTCTGTGCGACAGGCGGATACTTAGGAGCTGGGATCGGCGGCGGATACACAGAAAGCGGCGGAGAGATCACCATTTCCGGAGGCACGGTCACTGCGACAAGCGGCGGCACCGGAGCGGGAATCGGCGGCGGAGTATACGGAGACGGCGGAACGATCAACATTTCCGGCGGCACGGTCAATGCGACAAGCGTATACGATGGAGCGGGGATTGGCGGAGGAATCTTCGGAGATGGCGGAAAGGTCATCATTTCCGGATGCACGGTCACTGCGACAAGCGGCGGCGCCGGAGCGGGAATCGGCAGCGGAGTATACGGAGACGGCGGAACGATCACCATTTCCGACGGCACGGTCACTGCGATAAGCGTATCCTATGGAGCGGGGATCGGCGGCGGAGCAGAAGGAAGCGGCGGGACGATCACCATTTCCGGCGGCATAGTCGCTGCGACCGGCGGTAGCAATGGAGGATCAGGGATCGGCGGCGGATACTATATTGATTCCCCCGCAACCGGAGGAGACATCACAATCTGCGGCAAAGCGACGGTCACCGCGACAAGAGGGGGAGACGCCGACGACATCGGCGGCGGATACAGTAGCAGCGGTGTCAAGGGCCTCCCCGGCAACCAATTTATCGCCGCCCCCGTGAACAACAATCCTACCGAGTCATACAAGGTGGTAGGCGATCCCACCCTCCCGGCAGGCCTTACCGCAGAGATTCCGGCGGACAAATCCATGACGGTCCCCGAGGACAGTACGCTGACCGTGGAGGGTACGATAAACAACGAGGGCGAGCTGAGTGTCGAGGGCGAAGTGGCTATTATCGGCACAGGGAAGTTGGACAATAAAAAGGATGGCGCTGTCACGATAGTGGACGGCGGAATATTGGGAAACAATGGCGCGCTGGAAAACAGTGGCGCTGTCACGGTAGAGGACGGCGGAACATTGGATAACAAAGGCACGTTGGCCAACGATGGCTCCGTCACGATAGAAAAAGGCGGAACATTGGAAAACGACGGCGATCTAATCAACCAAGGCTCTGTCACAATAGAAAAAGGAGGCGGGTTCACGGGCAACGGCGCCGTAGGCGGCAATCCGGTCAAGTACGCCGGAGCGGACGTCAGCAAGCCGGCCGTGAACGGCGCGCCGACGGAATTGACGATAAGAGTGAACCCCGCAACCCTCCTGTCCGATACGGGGCAGCAGATCGAATACGCCATCAGCACGGAACAGGCCGAACCGCAAGGCGAATGGCAGGGCAGCGCGACGTTCACAGTCCTCACCCCCGGCACGGCCTACTACGTGTTCGCGCGCTCCAAGGCCAACAATAAATACTTAGCGGGCAAAGCCAGCGTGAGCGACCCCATAGCAACGAAAGCAGTCACAACGGAAACGCCCGTATTGCTCCGTGATATACCGGGGGCAAAGACCCCCGTAGAAGCCGGAACGACAGCCAGGCTGCCAAAGTCCGTAATATTCGACGACTTGACAAGAGCCGACGTCACATGGACAAGCGCAGACCAGTCCATAGCAGCCATCGACCCCTACGGAAACCTCATAGGAGTAAAAGAGGGCAAGACCACGCTGACAGCGACAGCAAAAGACGGCAAAACGCAGACAGTAGCCATCACGGTAGCGAAGAACGTCACGACAATCCGCACGCCCCAAAAGGCCATCCACATGCAAAGAGGCCAGGCCCTGACTCCGCCCGTCTGCGCGGACAGCATGAACCCCGCCACAAACAAAGCAGACACCACAGCCAAGCTGACATGGAGCAGTAGCAACCCAAAGATAGCCACGGTAAACGCCGCCACCGGCAAGATCAAAGCAAAGAAATCCGGCAAGGCAAAGATCACAGCAAC
Source organism: Eubacteriales Family XIII. Incertae Sedis bacterium (assembly GCA_031266795.1). Classification (GTDB taxonomy): domain Bacteria; phylum Bacillota; class Clostridia; order Peptostreptococcales; family Anaerovoracaceae; genus JAIRPC01. Next base: position 7,775 of record JAISAI010000085.1, on the reverse strand, counting down.
GGCCCTGAACGGCGAAAAGCTGACGATCACGGTAAACGTGACGACGAAAGCGATCCCCCTAAAGACACTCACGCTAAAAAAAGCTCCAACGTCTCTACAAGTCGGCAAGGCGAGATTATTATCGGTAAAAGCCACACCGTACCAAGCGACAAACCTGAACGTCACGTTTAGTTCCTCAAACAGAAGCATACTATCTGTGGACAAAGTAGGCAAGATCACAGCCAAAAAGAAAGGCAAGGCCAAGATCACGATAAAGGCAGCTGGCAAGAAGTACGCAAAGATCATCACGGTGAAGTGAAGCGTACGGTAAAGATAAAGATAGTGAAACAGGGAATGAACGGGCTGGGAGTAACGCTTCTCAGCCTACATTTTCAAGTTGATCGTGTATCGCGGATCTGATCACCTGCGAGGGAGAGAGCGACATCGCCTTGGCTTTCGCGTTGACAAAGCGCGCGCAATCCTCGCCAAGCAATTCAAGGGCGAGCTGTTGCTCCCTGAGCCTCGTGAAATACCCGGGCTTTCCCGATAGAGCCGGCGGCTCTTTTTCATATTTCTCCGCGAGCGCCGCGTATTCCTCGTCCGTCAATCTCGCCATGTTATCTCCTTAATAAGTTCCCCAACATATTCTTTCCTGCACGGCATCGCATGAAAAATCACTATATAATGTCCTTCCGCCTCGTGCGAGATAAGCTCCGTGAGCCTCGCGTTCGCGTCAAAACCTATTGAAAGCGTTTTTTCCGGATCATCATCAATCATTTCGTCATAGACGATGTTATCCAACACGAAGAAAATATCCTCTTTCGTCTTGCCGTGCTTCAGCGCGGACATTACGATCTCTATAGTATGCTCGACACCGCGAATATTGCGCTTTTCAATCATTCCGTTCTCCTAACGTAATTGTAACTCCGAAAGGAGAAAATTTCAACGGAGCTTACTGTTTTTTCAGATGGTTTTTTCGATCAGAACGATATTTGTAACAATCATTTTTTCGCTTGACGTAAGTGATGGCTATGCCTATAATAAAAGCAGATGAGTAATTCCCTCAATCGGGCGGTACCGCAGAGTTCCGCGCTAAGGTATTGGGGGTTTTATCTTTGAATGTAATCTTTCAGTACCTGCGTCGCCCAAATGCGGAATTCGATGCCTCGTTGGGATTTAACTCTGTATCCAACAGAGATAATCATGTCCAAACTGTAATAGGCGATGTTCCGCTGAACTTCGCGGCCACCCTCGATTTGAACTGTCAAAGAATCTTTGACAGTTCGGTTTGATTGCAATTCCCCATCCCTTATACGGTGCAGATAGCCGGGCCTGCGGGCCCGGCTATCTGTCCGATCTGAGACGAGGGCCCTGCCCTCGTGCTCCCGCCGGGGACACCCCGGACCCCGTCACGGATTATTCAACGCTACCTCTTGTCCTGAAATGCTTAGCGCAACTGACGGCGGCCTCGGGGGTTGCCTTGAAGTCTCCGGCTTACCCGATAGAAAACAAGAGAATAATGTGGCGTATGCGTGTTGAAAAAAGCGCGCTCAGGCATTAGACTTATCTGTATGATAAATAAGGTTCAGAAAAAAATCCTCATACTTGCCCTGTATGCCGGCGAGCTCATGCTGAAGAGCGGCGCTGAGGTTTACCGCGTCGAGGACACGATCATCCGCATCTGCAAGGCCTGCAAGATAGATTATGTGGAGTGCTTCGCTACTACGACGGGCATCACGCTCTCGCTTGACAGGGGCGGGGCGGACAGCGAGATGCATACGTTCATCAAGCGCATCGACGGCATCTCGATCGACCTTGAACGCATTTCCATGATAAACGAGTTTTCACGCGAGTTCACTACTACTGATTTGAGCGTGGACGACGGATTTGAACGGCTCCGCGCTATCGCCGCGAGGCCTACGTTTTCGCTGCCGCTCAGGATACTCGGCGCCGCGCTCGTCGGCGCGTTCATGTGCCCGTACTATGGCGGCAACGTTTCCGGCATGTTCATCTCCGCGGCCGCGGCCTGCGTCGGCTACATCATCTTCTACGTGGTGAACAAGCTGAAGCTCGCGGGGTTTATCCGCGTATTCATCAGCTGCCTCGGGTCGTCGTTGGCCGTGCTCGCCCTGTCGAACATCACGGCGGACTACACCCCCGCCCTCATACTGAGCGCGGTCACGATATTCATGCCCGGCGTCGCGATCACGAACGCGGCGCGCGACCTGCTCTCGGGCGATATGCTCGCCGGCGTCGCGAGGGCCGCCGACGCGGCGATCACGGCGGTGGCGATCTCGTGCGGGGCCGGCGTCATAGCTGGCATCTGGGTATTCGCGCGCGGCGTGAACAGCGGCAGCCGCGTGGAGTTCCCCCTGCCGCTCTTCTTCGTATTCGGCTTCCTCATGACTATAGGATTTTGCCTTCAACTCAACGCCCCGAAAAGGCACATGATTCTCGCGAGCGTCATCGGGGGCGTCGGCATGTTCGCGCTCATGGGCGGGCCGCACCTCGGGTATGGTTCTCTGCTCACAGCGTTCATCGGCACCTGCCTCATCGCGATCCTGTCCGAGTTCGCCTCAAAAGCCGGCCGCGACGCCACGATCGTGTTCATCATCCCGGGCATCATACCGTTCGTGCCGGGGCTCGGGCTCTTCGAAGCCACCTCCGCGATACTCGCGAACGACGCCTCATTGGGTATAGAAAAAGGGGCGAGTACGCTTCTCTACGCGGGAAGCATAGCCATATCGCTGATAGTGGTAGCGACCGGCGCCCGCCTCATACGCGAACTAATTACCCGCATAAAGAGCAAGACGAGTGAATAATAAATAAATGGCCTAATCGAAACTATTCTACTAAGTCGTTCAGCCATTCGTCGGCTACCGCATCTGACGGCATCCTCCAGTCCGCCCTCGGGGAGAGCGTGACCGAACCTATCTTTGGGCCGTCGGGGAGGGCCGAACGCTTGAACTGATTCGCGAAGAAGCGCTTCAAAAACACCTCCAACCACATTTTTATTTCATCATTGGTATACGACCCCGCGCCGTGGTACGAATGGCTTTCCCGCGCCGGCTCATCCGGGCTTTCCGCAGCGGCCGCCCCGGCGAACGCTATCCCGGCCAGCTCGAGTATCACCCTCGGCCTCCTGCCCCACCGCAGCATGTGGTAGAGGAAGAAATCGTGGAGCTCGTAAGGGCCGATGATGTCCTCCGTCCGCTGGCTGATGTCGCCGTCCTCGGGCGGCAGGAGCTCGGGGCTCACGGGCGTGGCGACGACGTCGTCGAGCGCCGCCGACAGATCGGGATGGCTCTCCGCCTCCGCGTCGGCCGCGTACTTTATGATGTGCCGCACCAAGGATTTTGGAACGCCGGCGTTCACGCCGTACATGCTCATATGGTCGCCGTTGTACGTCGCCCAGCCGAGCGCGAGCTCCGACAGGTCGCCCGTGCCGACGACGATGCCGCCCTCCCTGTTCGCGATGTCCATGAGCACGAGCGTCCGGACGCGCGCCTGCGAGTTCTCATACGTAATATCGCGCTCGTCGTCGCTGTGGCCGATGCTCTTGAGATGCGCTTTGACCTGTTCGGTAATATCTATCTCCTCGAGCGGCACGCCCAAGGCGTCGCAGAGCCTTTTGGCGTTGCTTTTCGTCTGATCCGACGTCCCGAAGCCCGGCATCGTGACGGCGCGGACGGCGCCGGCGTCAGGCTCGTTGCCTATCCTGCGAGCGGCCCTCACCGCGACGAGCAGGGCCAGCGTGCTGTCAAGCCCGCCGGACACGCCGACGACCGAGGTCTTCGCGCCCGTATGAACGAGCCTCTTCGCGAGCCCCGACGACTGCATCGACAGTATCTCCTCGCACCTCTCCGCGCACTCCGCCTCGTCCCGGGGCACGAACGGGTGCGGGTCGACGCGGCGATAGAGCATATCCTTCTTGTTCGCGTCGGGCTTCGCGAACAGGATCACCTTGCCCGTCGAGACAGCCATGCCGATGTCCGCGCCATCCCCCGAAGATTCAGGCTGGGAGAATAACACCTCCTCATATTCCCTCTTGGACGGCGAGCCGGGGCCGGCGTACGCCGGCGCGCTCTCCGAAACGAACGAATTGTTATACCTGCGGTCGCGGGCAAGGCCGCGCACGTCTATGTCGGAAAGCACGATGCCGCCCCGCGAGCTGCCGAACGGCGTATTCTCGGCTATGACCTCCCCGTTCTCCGCGACGATGCAGTGCCCCGAGAACACCATGTCCTGCGTACTTTCGCCTATGCCGGCGTTCGCGTAGATGTACCCGCAGATCAGGCGACCCGATTGCCCCCGAGTCAGCAGCCGGCGGTACGACGCCTTGCCGATAGCCTCGTTCCCCGCGGACAGGTTCGCGATGATAAGCGCCCCGTTCAAAGCGTGCCTGACGGACGGCGGGGACGGTGCCCACAGATCCTCGCAGATTTCGACCGCAAAGGTCAATTCGGGCTCGTCCTCGCACTTGAATAAAATATCCGTGCCGAACGGTATGTCCTCGAAATACCCCTCCTCATCGTCGTCCATATCGTCATCGTCGTCGTCGAAAAAATTGTCGTCCACATAATTGATCGGTATGACGGCGACCCCGTCAGGGCCGCCAAACCCGCCCCGCCCTCTGCCCGAGTCCTCTTCGGGCGCGTCGTCCACCGACGCCACCAAAAAATCCACGTACTCAAGGCCGCTGAACGCGGGCGTGAAATGGCGTTGCTCGTAAAACTCGCCGTAGTTCGGCAGATGTGTCTTCGGGATGAACGCGAGCAGCTCGCCGTCCGAATACACGGCCGCCGTATTGTACAGCTTGCCCTTGTGTACGAACGGCAGGCCGACGACGACCACCTCCTCGCGGCCCCCGGAGCCGCGAACGAGGCCGGCCAGCGCGCTCCTCGCCGACTCGAGCAGCGTGTCCTGAAGAAAAAGATCGCCGCAGGTGTAGCCCGTAATCGACAGCTCAGGCAGGACGACGATGCGCGCGCCCTTATCGGCGGCCGCGCGAACGGCCTCCTCGATGCGCTTCGCGTTGTACGAGCAGTCAGCAACTCTTATTTCCGGCGTCACAGCCGCGACGCGAACAAATCCTTCAATCATATTCATTACCCTTTCGTTACAGGAATTATTCTACCATAGATTATACGATTCGGGATTACGACTCAAGGAGATAATCGAAACTACTTGAGGGTCGCGATAGTTTTGATGCAGTCCGGGTTCAAGGTTTATTTTGGCTCACCGGAGCGTACTCAGAGGTACGTGAGGAAGCCAAAATAAATCTTGGGCCCGGAATGCGCAAAAATAGCGTGACCCTCAAGTAGTAACCTTTCAAGAGCCCATGAAGCTGAAGTGCATATAGTCGTAGGTCTCCCCCCACCCGTCGCCGGCCCAGTACCACCCGTGCCGCTCAAAAGCCCTGACGAGCTCGCTGCCTTTCGGGATGGAATAGTCGCTCTCCCCGGGGTCCCAAAACGCGCCCGACTCGGCGCCCCCGGGGCCCACCATGTAGTTCTCGTTCGGGTTGATGTCGATGGCCGTGCCGTAATTGTGCTCGGAGCGTTTTTCCCGGATGGAAAAGCCGCCGATGCTCTGAATCGGGAATTGCTCTTCACCGCTGAAATATTCGCCGAATATCCGCTTCACGTCCGCCGCGATCTTTTTGTGCACGCTGAGGTTGATGGTCGCGGGAATCTTCTCGCCGCCGACGTCGCGCCACACGCGGAGCGTGACGGTCGTCTGATGTTTCTTGCCTTCCTCGCCGTCTTCATACTTGAGGTAATCTTTGCCGTAGCGTTCGCGCGCGCTGTCGAAATTCAGCGCCGTGAAGCCCATGGGTTCGGTCTTTTCTGACCTGATACCGTGGGCGGACACAGCCTGCACGGTGTAATACGCGCGGCGCCCCTCGCCATCCTCACCGAATACGGCCCTGAACGAGGGCTCGCTGTCTTCCGTGATATTCAGCGCCGGCTTGCCTACCCGTATCGACTTGAGCATATTTTCGGAGTCGTCGTATATCTTCACGATATACGTCTCGGCGTACTTCACGGGCTCCCAATACAGATAGACGTCGTTCCTATAAAATTCCTCGCCTGACGCGCCCTGTACGGCCGGCGTGTCGGGGATCGGCGCGATCCCCTCCATATTTTCGCGGTCAAACTCCCACACCATACGGGAGATGAGCATGAACATATCTTCCCGCGTGATCCCCCGCTTTGGAGCGGGCTCGGCGGATATGGAGGCGTCGGTCGTTGTATCCACGGCCGCGCCGGCCGGCGTGTCCATAGTATAGTCGGTCGCGGCATAGTGGGACGCGCCGGTTGCCACTCCCACAGTCGCGTCGGTCGTAGCTTCCACAGACGCGCCGGTCGGCGTATCCACATCAGCGTCGGTCACCGCGTCCGAAGGCGCGCCGACCGTATCGTCCGAGAGCGCGTCGGTCACGGTGTCCAAGGGCGCGCCGGTCGTCACCTCTGTCGTCGCGCCCGTCGTCACCTCTATCGCCGCCCCGGTCGCGGTTTCCACAGCCGCGCCCGCCTTTGACTCGTCCGCGACGCTGTTTTCCGCTAAGAATCCGAAAAATATCTCGCGCGTGTCAGCCCACAGGTACGACTTGGAGTTGATGGCCGTGACAGCGAGCGAAGCGGCCGCGGCGCCTCTCTCCACCGCCCAGACGGGATTGCCCTCTGCATCTATTACTGACTCGTCCTCGACGCTTGCCGGCTCGTCAAACCACGACCCGCCCATGAACCGATGCAGCGACAACAGTACGCCGTTGAGCTCGTAGGCGTCGATGCTACGCTCAAAGCTCTTCCCGTAAATATCCCTTGTAAGAATGCCGGCCTTGACGAGCAGCCATATGTCCGAACGGGCCGCCGCGCCCGGCTTGTATTTCTTGTCTTTCTTCTTATCCGGCTCGTCGCCATTTTTCGCGTCGCCGTCGGGCGATGCGATCGCCGGAACGGAAACCGTCGCGTCGCCCTCGGCGCCGTCCGTATCGGCAAACGAAAAAAACGGGGAAGCGAATCCCACTCCGAAAAATATAGCGACCAATAGCGCCGCCGCAGTTTTTTTAATCAAACCAAAGCCTCTCTTTTGTTATTTTCATATATAATTAGCGTCCCTCATATTAGTCGGGTTTCTGTTGGGAACCTCTAAAAACCCTATGCACACGTCTTTGCCGCGTATCTTGCCGTGCTTCTTCGGCAAAAAGCCTCGTGATACCACCAGTATCCCTACGTTTTTTGCCTGTGAATCGCGACAAGCTTCACGGCAAATTCGCGCACATAGGGTTTTTAGAGGTTCCCATATGTATTGTTTTATCATCATAGCAATGCGAAGTCAACGAAATCAACAATCTCGCCTAATAATAAAAAGATTTTGAATGTTCCGCCTACCGCGGCTGATCGAAAAATCTATGCCGGGATATGGGCGCGCGACGCGGATATGGATTCACATCACATTTTACTTCATTCATTATGTCAACCAATGTTCGCGCAGTCGTAAACAAGTCTTAACATCGCGGGAATGGCTTGTTTATAGACTAACACGTCATTTTCCACACTCGTAAAATTATTGTATACAATTTTATCCCAAGGTGGTTGTGGATAAGTGAAAAGCGTATAGCCGTTGGAAACACTGGATCTATGTCGAAATTACCAAATGTTTACGACGATTCATCCACAAGACGTTTTCTTTTAACGTGTACGGGAATAATTAGAAGTTTACTCCCCTTTATTGACAATGAGGCTATCAATTTCCGACCTGTTTAGCTTGCGCCAGTGCCCCGGTTTCAA
>JAISAI010000073.1 GCA_031266795.1 Eubacteriales Family XIII. Incertae Sedis bacterium | reverse complement strand
AGGTCGTCGTCCGCCTGCCTCATGCGGTTCCGCGCGCTGTTCAGCACGCTCTCGAATTTGCCGAACTCCGTCTTGACCGCGCCGAGCACGTTCCAGACCTCCGACGAGCGCTTCTGTATCGTCAGCGTCTTGAATCCCATCTGCAGGCTGTTCAGGAACGCCGCCATCGTCGTCGGCCCCGCGATGTTCACCTTGTAGTGCCGCTGCAATTCCTCGATGAGCCCCATATTCACGATCTCCGCGTACAGCCCCTCCGTCGGCAGGAACATGAGCGCGAAGTCCGTCGTATTCGGCGGGTCCACGTACTTATCGTGTATCGTGCGCGCGCTCTGCTTCGCGCTGGCCGCGAGGTTTTTGCGCGCCGCGTCGATGAGCGCCGCATCCCCGCCCTCGTAGGCTATCATGAGCTGTTCGTACAATGTGGACGGGAACTTCGCGTCGATGGGCAGATAGACGCGGCCGTCGCCCGAGTCAGTATCCCCCGGCAGCCTGATAGCGAACTCGACGCGGTCGGCGCTGCCCGCCTTCGTCGCGATGTTCTCCTCGTACTGCTCGCGCGAAAGGATTTCCTCGAGTATCGCGGCGAGCTGGTACTCGCCGAGTATGCCCTTCGTCTTGACGTTGGACAGGACATTCTTCAGCCCCCCGACGTCGGCGGCGAGCGTCTGCATCTCCCCGAGCCCCTCGGACACCTTCCCGAGCTGCTCCTGCACCGTCCTGAACGACTCCGATATGCGTTTGTTCAGCGTTTCCTGCAGCTTCTCGTCGACGGTCTCGCGCATGCGGTTCAGCTGCCGCTCGTTGCCCTCCTGCATCGCGCCTATGCGCTCTTCCATCGCCCGGCGTATGTTGTCGAGCTTCTGCTCGCTCCGCATGGACTGCTCAGCCAGCGTGCGCCCTATCTCTTCCCGTAATGCAACCGTGGCGCGCGCGAGCTCCTCGCGCTGCTCGGCTGCGATGCGCAGCTGTTCGTTCCTGATCGACGCAGCGGACTCCTCGATCAGCCGCGCTGTTCCGATCTGCGCGTCCACGATGCGCTGGTTCGCGGCGACGACGTCCGCGCGCGCGTCCGCGACATCGGATCGTAGCGCCTTTTTCATCCCCACGATGAGCGCGATCAGTATGACCGCAGCCGCGACGGCAACCACTATGGACAAAACGGGAAGTAATCCCGATAAAAAAGCGTTTGACACGGCTACTCCTTGCCCTCCCCCTCACCGGGCCCGCCCGGCCCCTTGTCTTCGGGCGTTTCCGAGTCTTCGTCATCATCGTCGTCGTCAAACAGATAGACCACCTTGCCGTCCTTGGATTTCTTGTAGTGTCTCTCCGGTACGACGGTCGCCTGCACCCTCCTCGCGCGCGTGACGCCCGAAAAGCCGCCCGAGCCGGGTTTTCTCGAATAATAGATGAGCAGCAACGCCGCCCCTACCGCTATTAAACCGAAGATTACAAGTATCACGCTACTCCTCCGTGCGCAAATTGAATATAGCGTCTCCCGGCGGCACTATCGGCCATACGCTGTCGTCTATGCCAAGATCCACCGCGATGACCGCGGCCTTGCCGGATTTTTTTGCTTCATCTATCGCCGCGTTGAGCCCGTCTATGCTGTCCACCTCATAGCCTTTCAGCCCGACGGCGGCCGCGAGTTTTTCGTAATCCAGCACGTCGGGGATGTCCGTCGCCGAGTGGCGCCTCTGCCAAAACAGCGTCTGCCACTGGCGCACCATGCCGAGCGTGTGGTTCTTCATGACGAAGACTATGATCGGGAGGCCGTGCGCGGATATGGTCATGAGCTCGTTGCAGTTCATGCGGAAGCTGCCGTCGCCCGATATGTGGACGACCCGCTTGTCCGGGTTGGCGAACTGCGCCCCTATCGCGGCGCCCATGCCGAAGCCCATCGTGCCGAGCCCGCCCGACGTGATGAGCTTGCGCGGCTTCGCGAACGGCCACGCCTGCGCCGTCCACATCTGATGCTGGCCCACGTCCGTAGCGACGATCGCGTCGTCGCCGAAAGCCTCGTATATCGTCCTGATGATATTCGGCGGCGCCATGCCGTGGAACGCGTGCGATATATCGCGCTTCCACCCTTTTATCTCTTTCAGCCACTCCCTGCGCGACTTCTTCGCGACGAGTGGCGCGAGCGCGCGCAGCACGTCCCCCACGTCGCCGATGACCTCGTAGTCTACGCCTATGTTCTTGCCTATCTCCGATTCGTCCACGTCGATATGCACGACCGTCGAGCCCTTCGCGAAGCGCGAGGTATCGCCCGTCACGCGGTCGGAAAACCGCGCGCCGATCGCGAGGACGAGGTCGGCGTGGTGCATCGCAAGATTTGCGTGCTTCTCGCCGTGCATGCCCACCATGCCGAGCGAAAGCCCGTCGTTCCTGTCGAAGCAGCCGAGGCACATGAGCGTCGTGCCTACGGGGATGTTCGACGTCTTCGCTATCTTAGTGAGCTCGCGCGAGGCGTTCGCTATGTTCACACCGCCGCCCGCGTATATGATCGGGCGCTTCGACTTATTGATGAGCGCGGCGACTTCCTTTATCCTCGCGCTTTCGACTTTGGGCCGCGCATACGGGGGCAGAGGCTTCTCCGGCTTGTAATCGGCCTCCCCGACAAGCAGATCCTTGGGTACGTCGATGAGCACGGGCCCCGGCCTACCGCTCTTCGCGATGCGAAAAGCCTCGCGCACGGCCGGCGCCACATCGTCTATGTCGCGCAACGCGTAGCTGTGCTTCGTGATCGGCAGGGTAATGCCGACTATGTCCACCTCCTGAAACGAGTCCCTGCCGATGGACTGTATGGGCACCTGGCCCGTTATCACGACTATCGGCGAGCTGTCCATATGGGCCGTGGCTATGCCCGTGACCGTGTTCGTCGCGCCGGGGCCGCTCGTCGCAAAGCAGACGCCCACGCCGCCCGTGGAACGCGCGTAGCCGTCGGCCGCGTGCGTCGCGCCCTGCTCGTGCGACGTGAGCACGTGCCGTATCCTCCCGTCCTCCGTGTAGTCGTACAGGGCGTCGTACAGCGGCATTATCTGGCCGCCCGGATACCCGAATATGACGTCAACCCCCTGCTCGAGGAGGCATTCCATTATTATCTTTGCGCCTTTAAGTTTCATAAAAGTCAATCGCTCCAGCTGTACATCTTGCGCAGTTCCTTGCCCACCTTTATAAGCTCGTGCCCCGCGTGTATCCTGCGTGACGCGAGGAAGTGCGGCCGCCCTACCCTGTTCTCCGTGTTCCAGCTCTTCGCGAAGCTGCCGTCCTGAATCTCGGCGAGCACTTTCTTCATTTCCTTTTTCGTCTCCTCCGTGATGATGCGCGGGCCTATCTCGTAGTCCCCGAATTCCGCCGTGTTGGAAATCGAATACCTCATGCGGTCAAACCCGCCCTGATATATCATGTCGACGATGAGCTTCATCTCGTGTATGCATTCAAAATAGGCGCTCTCCGGCTCGTAGCCCGCCTCGACGAGCGTTTCGAACCCGGCCTGCATGAGCGCCGTGACGCCGCCGCAGAGCACGGCCTGCTCGCCGAACAGATCCGTCTCCGTCTCTTCCCTGAACGTCGTCCTCAGCACGCCCGCGCGCGCGCCGCCTATGCCCGCGGCGTACGCGAGCCCGATGTCCTCGGCCTTGCCGGACGCGTCCTGATACACGGCGACGAGGCAGGGGACGCCCTTGCCCTCGAGGTACTCGCTCCTGACCGTGTGGCCCGGGCCCTTAGGCGCGATCATTATGACGTCGATATCGGATGGCGGCTGTATCTGATTGAAGTGTATATTGTAGCCGTGGGCGAACATGAGGGTCTTGCCCTCCTTCAGGTTCGGCTTCACGCTCTCCTCGTAGACGCCGGGCTGCAGCTCGTCCGGCACGAGTATCATGATGATGTCGGCCTTCGCAGCGGCGCCCGATACGGCCGCTACCTTGAGCCCCGCGCCCTCGGCGTCTTTCCACGATTTGCTGCCCTCATACAGGCCGACGACGACATCCACGCCGCTCTCCTTGAGATTCAGCGCGTGCGCATGGCCTTGGCTGCCGTAGCCGATGATCGCGACGGTCTTGCCGTCGAGAAGCCTTATATCCGTATCGCTTTCATAAAAAATCTTTGCCATAGTACATGATCCTCCTCATACCTTGGGAACACTCTTCAAAACAATATGTGACTAAAGACTAATTATATTATTTTACAGAGCGCCGCGTCAACTGCGCGAGAATCACGGAATCAAGCGTGTCGCGAGAATCACGGAATCAAGAGTGGGAATCACGGGGGCGATTGCGTTGCCGGTAGGTATCCAGGATGGATTCACTCGTAGCAAAAGTTTCGTCTCCAAAACTCCACTACGACGATGAGCCCCAGTGCGGCAAGCAATAGCATGAACCACAAGAACAACGAAACGCTATCCTCGCTGATGTTCGACGCGCGGGCAGCCTCTCCGCCGGATGCGGCGACGCCCGCCGCGCGGGCGGTATCCACGCCGGACGCGTCGGCCACTACGGCGACGTTGCCCGGGTCGGTGACATTGCTGTCGTTCGGTATAGAGGCGATCAACTCGGTGTCATCGCTCACGCCATCCGAAAGCTCAGCGGGGTAAGCCGCCGCCGAGGTTCCATCATGTTCATCTTTGTGTGCCGACGCAGCAGTTGCATCGTTTGAGTCAGGGATAGTGGTTTCTGTGCCCGCTTCGGAAGCCACGGTGGCGGAAAGGACGGGATCCGCCGCCTTGTAGCCATCCGCGGCAAGCGTCGTCTGCGGAATGATAAACGCCGAGATAAACAACGCCGAAATCACGAGTATCCTGATTATCTTCGTTTTTGCGCTTGTTTTCAACATATTCATCACAATTATTCCACTCCTGACCCATTCAATACGCTACTTCATATATTACACATTCATTACGCGCTTTCTCTTATACTTAATCTATACCCACTTTTTTGTGATTTATTCAAACTTTTTTCGCAAAAATTAAAATTGGTTAAAATTAAAATAAGGTGAATGGAATAATCAAGCCTTGCAGCGTTTTTTACCTTTATGGATTATAGATTGGGGTGTATTACCTTGAATACCGACAAGATCGGAGTGATTTCACGCATTCCACCATATCGCCCGGCGGCGGCGCGCAGACCGTTATCTCCGCCCGCGTGCGCGGGTGGGCGAACCTCAGCAAGGCGGCGTGCAGGGCCTGCCTACCTATGAGCGGCGCGGGCCCGCCGCCCGGCCCTCGCGGCAGCTCCGGCGCGGGCTTTCCGTACAGCTCGTCGCCCATGACGGGGCAACCGAGATGCGCCATGTGCACGCGTATCTGATGCGTGCGCCCCGTCGTGATGCTGATGAGCGCGAGCGCCGCGCGGCCGGATTCGCCGAACGTGTAGCTCTCGAGAATCCTATAGAACGTATGCGACGGCGCGCCGCCCTCCCGCACGACGCGGCGCGGCGAGCCCTCGGCCTCCAAGGCTATGGGCAGGTCTATATGGCCGGCCGCCTCGGGCGGGACGCCGCCGAGCACGGCCACATACAGCTTCCTCATGCCGTCCGCGCCGGACTGCCTCGCGAGTCCGCTCTGCGCGTGGGAGTTCTTGCCTATGAGCAGCGCCCCCGACGTGTCCCTGTCGAGGCGGTTCACGAAGCGGATCTTGTAGCGCTCCCCGCGCTCCTCCATGCGCCGCATGAGCCCGTTCGCTATCGTGCCGTCCGCGTGGCCTTTCGTCGGATGGACGACGAGCCCCGGCTGTTTGTTCACGACGAGGATGTCCTCGTCCTCGTACACGACGTCTATCGGGATATTTTCCGGGACAAAGCCGCTCGCCTCGTCCGGATACAGCAGCCCCACGACGTCGCCCACAGCCACCCTGTCCACGAAGCGCGCGGGCCGGCCGTTGATGAACACGCCCCCGCAAAACGCGCTGTCGCCCCCGTCCTCGCTGCCGTTCGCTATCCTGCGCATGAGGCGCCGCGACACGCCGAGCCGCCCGCGCGCGACGCCCCGCGCCGTCATGCCGGCGTCTGTCCCCTTCACACTGTATTCGAGATCGTACCTCACAGCAGCTTCCGCTTGACCGTGTTCCAGAAGTCGTAGTCCTTGAAGCGCAGCAGCGTCACGACGTCCCGGCTCAGCCCCGCCCTGATCTCTTTAACGCCCGCGTATTCGGTTTCGGCGCCGTCGGCCGTCAGGAGGAGTTTTTTCGATTGGGGATAATCAGGAATAATGACGACTGAGAGTTTTTGCGGTAGGACGATGCCGGACGTGAACGAGCGGTAGGCCGTGGAATTGATCGGGGCTATCGGCGTGACCTGCAGGAGCTCTATGCGCGGGTCCACTATGCTGCCGCCGAGCGAATAGTTGTACGCCGTGCTTCCGGCCGGCGTGGATATGACGACGCCGTCCCCGCAAAACTGTTCGATGAAGCTGTCGCCTATGTATATGTTCAGGTGGGCGAGGTGCGAGTCGCCGCCCCTGACGACTATCTCGTTCAGCGCGCGGACGCGCAATATGCCGGAGCCGGAGCCGCCGATGACGTCGGCGTAGACCGTGCGGTAGGTCTGCTCCTTGTATTTGCCGGCGAGGTAGTTCTCTATGAATACGTCGATATCCTCCTTGTCGAGTTCTTGGAAAAAACCGAGGTGGCCCGTATTGACGCCGACGATGGGCTGTTTCGGGAAGTCGTGCTCGGCGAGCATGCGCAGCAGGGAGCCGTCGCCGCCTATGCAGATGATAAGCTCCGCCGAGCGGTCAAATCTACCTGATACCGTGAATCCGTTCGCTTCGAGCTTTTTCACGAGCTCGTGTTTTATGCGCGCGGATTCGGGAGCGCCGTTTTCTATTATGTTGATTACGCGTCTATCCATACAAAAACTCTCTCGACTCAATTCTCTTCATCCGTAAAAAATCGCCGCCGCCCGGGTTTTACATTACAATCCACACAATCCGCCGCCCGCTCACACGAGCGATTCGAGGCTGTCTACGAGCCCTTCGAATACGCGCATGGCGTTCTCTATCGGCTCCGGGCCGGACATATCGACGCCGGCGACTTTCAGCAGTTCGATGGGGTCGTCGCTGTCGCCGAGCTTCAGGAAGTGCAGGTAATCGCGCACGGCGCCGTAGCCCTCGTCAAGCAATCTGTCGGCTATAGCCGTGGCAGCGGAGAACCCCGTGGCGTATTTGTACACGTAGAAGGCCCGGTAGAAGTGCGGTATGCGGGCCCACTCCATCGCGATGCGCGCGTCCGTCGCGACGCCGGGGCCGAAGTATTTTTCGTTCAGAGCTGAATATATATCGCAGAGGCTATCTGAGGTCAGCGCCTCGCCGCGCTCCGCCCATTCGTGCGTGACCCGCTCGAACTCGGCGAACATCGTCTGCCGGAACAGGGTCGTCCGGAACTCCTCGATGTACATATTCGTGAGGTATCGGCGGTCGGCCTTGCCCGTCCTCGTCTCGAGCAGGTGCTGCATGAGCAGGCTCTCGTTGACGGTCGACGCGACCTCAGCCGTGAATATCGAATGGCTGCCGTACCTATAGGGCTGCGTCCGCCGCGTGAAATACGAGTGCATGGAGTGGCCCATCTCGTGCACGAGCGTGAACGCGTCCTTGAGCCGTTCCGAGTAGTTCATGAGGATGTACGGCATGCTGTCGTAGCTGCCGAACGAGTAGGCGCCGCTACTCTTGCCCTCGTTTTCGTACACGTCTATCCAGCCTGACCTGACGCCCGACTCGACGGCCTTCGTGTAGGCCTGGCCGAGGGGGGCGAGCGCGTCGAGCATGAGCTCGACGGCGTCCTCGTAGGCGAGACGGTCCTTTGACAGCTTGAACAGGGGGGCGTAGACGTCGTACATCGCGAGCTTCCTGACGCCGAGCGCGCCGCGCTTGATGTCCATATACCTATGGAGCGTCGGGAGATTTTCGTTCACGATGCCTACGAGGTTGTCGTAGACGGACAGGGGGACGTTGTCGCCGGAGAGCGCGGCCTTAAGCGAGCTGCCGTAGTTCCTGACGCGCGCGGCCACGACATCCGTCTTCGTATTGAAGCCATAGGTGGCGGCGAGCGTGTTGCGCTGCTTGCCGTAGGCGTCGTACATGGCTTCGTACGCGGCTTTGCGCACCTTGCGCTCCTTCGACTCGAGCATCGTGATGTAGTTGCCGTGCGTCAGTTCGACCGAGCGCCCTTTCTCGTCCTTGATCTCGCCGAAGCGTATATCCGCGTTGTTTATCATCGAGAATATCTCGTTCGTGGCGCTGAGCGGCTCGCTGAGCTGCGCGAGCAGGTTCTCCTCTTTCTTGCCGAGCGTGTGCGGCTTCTTGCGCAGCAGCGTCTCTATGATGTGCGCGTAGCCGGCGAGCCCCCGCTCCGTTTGCCTGAAGCCCTCGAGCTTCGCTTTCGGTATCGCGAGAAACTCCGGCGTGAAAAACGACAGGTCAGCGGCCACCTTCGCAAAGAGGGTCTGGGCTTTGTCCGCCATGGCCTGGTACTTCGGGTCGTTGTTGTCCTCGTCGCGCCTCATGCGCGCGTACACGTAGACGCGTTCAGCCGTGAGCCAGACCTGGTCCATGTCGCGCAGGGCTTTCAGCAAGGTCTTCGCGCTGTCGGCCAGTTTGCCGGAGTACCTCGCGTAGCGCTCCGAGTAGGTCGACGCCTTCGCGAGGTCGTCCTCCCACGCCGTTTCGTTCGCGTACATGGATTCGATGTTCCACCGGTATTTTTTCTGAATATCCGCTCTCTTCTTCATACGTTTGACACTCTCCGTTAAAAGTAATAGTATTCTTAATTATAAATTATATCGTTACTGCTCGATGGTTTAATCGAAACTACTCAACGGTCGCGATAGTTTTGATGGAGTTCGGGTCCAAGGCCGATTTTGGCTCCCCGGAGCGTACTCAGATGTACGTGAGGAAGCCAAAATTGGCTTTGGGTCCCGAAATACGCAAAAATAGCGTGACCGTTGAGTAGTAACATTATATCACGTGGAAGGAGACTACCGGAACAGGAGATGGACAACAGGCCGATTGGTTTTTTTGATTCGGGACTCGGGGGGCTCACCTGTATACCCTCCCTCATGAACGCGCTTCCGAACGAGCGCATAGTCTATTTCGGGGATACGGCCCGCACGCCCTACGGCTCGAAGGCCGTCGGCACGATACGGAACTTCGCGTTTGAGATCACGGACTTCCTCGCGGCGGAGGACGTCAAGATGATCGTCATCGCGTGCAACACCGTCAGCGCGACCTGCCTCGCGGAGCTGCGGGCAAGGCATCCCGACCTGCCGCTCATCGGTATCATCAGCCCCGCGGCCCACGCGGTCGCCGCGTCCTGCACGGAGAAAAACCGCATAGGCGTGATCGGCACGAAGGTCACGATACAGAGCGGCGCCTACCGCGCCAAGATCCTGAAGCTCGCGCCGGGCCTGAATATCTTCGAAGCGCCCTGCCCCATATTCGTGCCGCTCATAGAGGAGGGCATCATAGAAAACGAGATCATGGATCTGTCCATCCGGCGCTACTTGGACGACTTCACGGAGGCGAACGGCATAGACACGCTCGTCCTCGGGTGCACGCATTATCCTCTTATTAAAGAAAATATCTCGCGGCTCTATCCGGGGCTGTCGATCGTGGACCCGTCCACGGAAGTGATAAAAAGCATAGAGGGCAGCCTCGCGGGCTACGGGCTGTTCGCGGACGGCGCGGAGGCGGGCCACGTGTTCTACGCGAGCGACCTGTCCGAGAACTTCGTGAACATGATAGAAAGGATATTCAAAGGCTCGGGGTTCACGGTAGCGTTCAAAAACTTCGACCTCGAGTCGATGGTGTGAGAATGGGGGCGCGCGGAGCCCGTTCGCCTGACACGCGCGGAGTCCGTTCGCCGGAAGAGTTGTCGCCGGAAGAGTTTGAGAAGAGAGAGGCCGCTATGGTATAATGCCTGTAATATACGGGGATTCCGCTACAGGGTGCGAGACGGTTTGGATTATGGAATACGAAGATTTATTATCACTATTGGATATAGACTCGGGGAAAGACCTCGCGTACTTCGAGCAGTACGCCGAGCTCGTCGAGTGCGAGGACTACATCGCGCCCGAGGCGCTTTCGCAGGTGTTCGAGGAGGTGGAGAGCGACGCGTTGGCCGAGCTGACGGACGGCTACTTCGACGAGCTGCTCGAAAGCGTCCCTGACGAGGAGACAGAGCTGTACACGCTGCTACAGACCATCGGCCGCGCGCTGTCAGGCTTGACGCTCATGCCGGAGCACGACGAAGCGACGGCCGGCTACGCGGATGAGTTCCTCAAGTTCAGGACGTGGTACGCCTCTGAAAGCGAAGTGCGGTGTGAGAAGATCGATCCCGACAATATGACGGAGGAGACCGTCGTCACGCTGATGCATGCCCTCGCCCTGCACAGGGCGCAGCATCTGAGCGACGACGAGTATGTCTTCGATTTCTCGGACGCCCTCGACTACCCGATAGACGAGTACGCGGTCATGCTCGAAAACCTGCCGGAGGAGGATGAGGATCCGGAGGAGGCGTACGATGACAGAGATGAAATGTAGTGCATTACAAGTCTTGATCTTTATGAATTTTCTACGAATGAATTTTTAATTTATCTCGTCGCGGTATTTTAGTATGCCGCTTGCCCTCTCATAGAACGCCGCTACCGCCGTCCCGTTATAGACGTACAGCAGCCCAAACGCTACACACGCTATTACGCCCGCTATTATCGTGTAGAGGGGTAGACCGCTCATGTCCATCGCGTTTGCTCCGAGCGTCATACTCATGGCGAACGGCGTTGATACGATTGCCGTGATGAACGTGGCCAGAATGCCCCACCCTATGAACGAGAGGTCGAGGCAGAACAGCTTCCACTTGTTGCCGTTCATGAGCGCCTTGCTCATATTGATCGCCTCGAGCGGGCCCATGCCCGGGTTGTCTATGAGAATATAGAACGCGAGCCTGTAGCGGTACGACGCTATGATCCCCGGTATGATGAAGAGCAGCGTCCAGAGCGCGATGAATATCGACATGATCAGGTAGAGCGCTATGGCGCGGCTGAAGTTCGAAAAGCCCACAAACAGCAGCTCCGTGGGCGCCTCCTGCCGGCGCCGGTACCTCAGGTACACGCTCGTGATCCCGAACATCAGCGCGCCCCCTATGAGCAGTGAGTATACCCACGACAGAGGGGATAAGCTGCTGTAAGCATTCGAATAGGCAGACGGTAGCGCCTGATCAAGAGCGTCGCCGTCCGTCACCATCTCCGTGTATTCCTCATAGGAGATCGCGCCGCTCATGAGCTCGTTCATGCTTTCCGACATATCGGGCGCCACCGTGAAAGCATAGATGAGCAATATAGGCAGATTGAGTATGAGCATGTAGACGAGGCCCTTGAGGAACGCGTCGCCCCACCTCCCCTTGACGCCCTGCCTCGCGAGGGCGCGGAAGTTGGACGCCGGTTCCGTTATGATGAGTTGTTGATAGTGCATAGTCTTTTTCTCCAATAATCCCAATGCGTTGATGTTTTTGCGCCGCAGCGCACCCCGTAGGTAAGAATATCACGTTTCGGAGCGCCCCGCAATCCCGCTAAGCGGCCCGGCGTGCGCGGCTATCCTCTTGAAGCGCGCGCTCACGGCCGCCTTGCCGATCTGCGGATTTAGCAGTTGGCCTATCTCCGCGAGCGACGCGTCGGGATGGAATATGCGCGTGAGCGCCGTGTCGACGAGCTCGTCCGGCAACGAGTCGAGCCCGTCCCTCAGCTCGATCTCCCTTATGGCCGCGAGCTGCCGCTCCGCCGCTCCGAGGGCTTTCTCCATATTCGCCGCGTCGCAGTTGCTCACCCGGTTCGCGCGCCCTTTCATCTCCTTGACCATGCGCACGTTCTCGAACCTGAGGAGCTGCGCGTACGCGCCGATGATCGTGAGCACGTCCTTTATCTGTTCCGCGTCCTTCAGATACACCACATAGTCGCCGCGCCTCGGCCTGACGCGCGCGTGTATGTCCGTGAACCCGTTGATGATACGCCGCGCGGCGACTGCCGTCGTCTCGCTCGCAAAGACTATCTCGAGGTTGTAGCCCTTATCGGGGTCGTTCACCTCCCCCGCGCCGAGAAACATCCCCTTGAGGCAGGCCTTGCGGCAGCACTTCCTCTTCACGATGGATTCGCCTATGCCCAGCCTCATCTCCCTGACGCCCCCCGAGAGCTTCATCACGCCCGTAGAGGCGAGCAACGCGTCCGTCCGTGGGCCGGGAGGCGCGGACAGTTCGTAGACGCGCGAGCGGCGCACGGCCGCGGACTCGCCGACCATGAGCTTTACCCTCACGCCGTATTCCGATTCGATGAGGGATTTGTAGCGGCGCGCCACGGCCGCGTTGCCCGTCGCGAGCTTCACGCCCGGCCCGGCTTTGCCCGCGAGCGTGACGGCGCCGCAGGCCCGCACAAAGCCCGCTATCTCCGCGGCGGCACAGCAGGGATTCTTATTCCCGCTATGCGCGATCTCGTTCTTTACTTCTGTAGTGAATGATTCGGCCATTATTCATGCCCGAGCATGTGGTTGCGCGTCAGCGTCCTTACTATGTACGCTACCGCGTCGGCGTCGTGCTTGACGTAGCCTCTCTGTATATCTATGAAACCGCCCTCTATGATATTGACGCCGCGCGAGCGTATGCGCGCCTTTTCGTCGTCGTCCGCGATGAGCTGCGCGGCGCCGCCGCTCGTATACTTCACGAGCTCGTCGTCCGCCAGCTTCTTGTCGTTCAGCAGCGCGTGGCCTATAGAGCCCTCGTCGATATAATTGAATATCGTCTCCACGTGATCCGCCGTGTCCATGCCGTCCGTCTCCCCCGGCTGCGTCATCACGTTCGCGATATATATCTTCGTGGCGCGCGTGGACGAGAGCGCGTCGCGCATGCCCGTCGTCAGCAGGTTCGGGATGATGCTCGTGTAGTGGCTGCCCGGCCCGATGACGACGGAGTCCGCGTCCATGACGGCGCGCCTCGCGGACTCGGACATCCTCACGCCCTCCGACTCGATGAAAACGTCCGCGATGCGCGACGCCTCGCTCGCGACGACCTTGGGTATCTGCGATTCGCCGATGACGATACTGCCGTTCTCAAGCTCGGCGCACAGCACCATGCGATCCTCGCTGACGGGCACGACGCGACCTTTTACCTGAAGAAAACCGCTCACCCTCTCTATGCCCCGCTCGAAGTTGCCGTATATCTCGGCCGCGGCGGCGAGTATGATATTGCCGACGCTCTGGCCCTCGAGGCGGCCCTCGGAAAACCTGTGCGCGAGTATCTCGCGCATGCCGGTCTCGTCCTCGGCCAGCGCGAGCAGGCAGCTCCTGATGTCCCCTGGCGGCAGCATGCCGAGATCCTCCCTGATGATGCCGCTCGAACCGCCGTCGTCCGCCACGGAGACGACGGCCGTCAGCTCCACCTCGTCTATCTTTTTCAGCCCCCTGAGCAGGACGGCGAGGCCCGTGCCTCCGCCTATGACCGTTATCTTCATAATATAAGCGCCTCGTGTTTTTCCATTATATATCCCTGTGTTTTATTACGACGTTCTCGCCGAGGGCTGTCAGGCGCTCGTGGACTATGATGGCCGCCGCGACGGAGCGGTGCTGCCCTCCCGTACACCCGAACGATATGTCGAGGCTGTTCTTGCCCTCCTTGACGAACGCGGGCTTCAGCTCCGTGAACATACGCATGACGCAGTCTATGAACGTGCCGGCCTCGGGCGCGCGCATGACATAGTCGCGCACCTTCACGCTCTTGCCCGTGAGGTGTTTCAGGCTGTCGACGTAAAAAGGGTTCGGGATGAAGCGCATGTCAAACACTATATCGGCCTCGGCGGGTATCCCGTACTTATACCCGAAAGACTGGACGATCACACGGAAGTCGCTGGGCCCGCCGTCCTCCGTGAGCAGACGGTTTATCGCCGACGCGAGATCGGCGTTCTTCATCTCGCTCGTGTCTATCGTGTGGTCGGCTATGCGCCTGATCGGCTCTATCGCGGCGCGCTCGGCCTGTATGGCCTCCTCATACGTGAGGTCGTCCCCGAGGGGATGTATTCTCCTGTGCTCGCTGAATCGCCTGATGAGAGCGCGATCCGTCGCGTCGAAGAATATGATCTTGTAATCGATGCCCCTGCGTTTTAAATCCTTGAGATTCTCTTTCAGATCCCCGAAAAATTCACCGCCGCGTATATCCACGACGAAAGCGGCCTTAGCCACCTTCTGCTTGCGCTGGGCGATGAGATCGACAAAATTCCCGATGAGGCTCGGAGGCAGATTGTCTATGCAGTAGTAGCCGAGATCCTCCAAGCAGTCGGCGGCAAGGCTCTTGCCGGCGCCGGACAGACCCGTAATAATTATGATCTCCATATCATACCTCTTTAAGATTCACGACGCGCGCGACGTCTATCCCCGAGTCGAGCACGAGGTCGACGGCCGAGCGGAAGTCGCCGACCCTCCCGGGCGAATGGGCGTCGCTGCTGATGATGAACGCCACGTCGGCGACCGCCATATCCGCGACGTCTTTTTTCGACAGCGAACGGTGGCTCGTGTTCAGCTCGACGAGCGTGTCCGTCTCCGCGCACACGGCCGCGACCTCGATGAGGTCGACGGGGAATTTGTCGCCCGGATGCGTCAGCGCGTAGACGTCGTTGCGCCTGAGCGCCGACACTATGTCCCCCGTGTTCCTCGCGATGAGGCCGCGCGACGCCATGCGGCGCGGCGTGAGAAAATTCACGACGCCGCGGCTGACGGACGGCAGAGGGGCGCGGCCGACCGCGCCGTAGTGATAGCCCGCGAGCACATAGTCGAAGAGATGCAGGTCGTCGGGATGGATATCGAGCGCGCCGTCGCTGTACATGATGTTGGCCTCGATGCCGAGGAGAATATCCGTGTCGGGGTACTTCTGTTGCAGCCTGTCCACCTCGCGCCGCATGGCCGGCAAGCGTTTTCTCTTGACGCCAAAGCCCACGTGGGCCGGGCCGTGGTCGGCTATGCCGATCTTCCGCAGCCCTACAGCGCGCGCGGCCCTCACGTTGTCCTCGATGGAGCCCTTGCCGTGCGAATACACGGTATGCGTGTGTATATCAGCCGTAAGGTAATATGCTCTTCCGTCCCGCTTGTATGTGGGGGCCGCCGCTGCTGTCAAATGTCTTCTCCGATAATGCGCGGCTCGGGCACGAGGCCGTAGCCGCTGCCGGCCCGCACCGCTTCCTGTACCTTTGCCATGAGCCCTATGACGTCCGACGCCGTGGCGCCGCCCGTGTTCACGATGAACCCCGCGTGCTTCTCGGAGACCTGCGCGCCGCCGACGCCCAGCCCCTTCAGCCCGGCGCTCTCTATCAGCTCGCCCGCGTAGGCCCCGGCCGGCCGCTTGAAGAAGCTGCCCGCGCTCGGCATATCCATAGGCTGGAGTGAGCGTCGCTGCCTCGAGTACAGGCGCATAGCGGATCCTATGGTAGCAGTATCGCGTTTTTTCAGCCTGAACGCGACAGAGATTATTACATAAGACCCGACCGACTGAAACAGGCTCGAACGATATCCGAGGCGCATCTCGTACATGCTCATCGTCTTGAGCCTGTCCGCTTCCGTATCGTAGACTTTCGCCTGCGTGACGACCCGCGACATATCGCTGCCGTACGATCCGGCGTTCATGTACAGGGCGCCGCCCACGGTTCCGGGAATCCCCGAGAGGGGCTCAAGCCCCGACAGCCCGGCCTTCGCCGCTTTTTTCGCTACGGCTGACAGAGCGGCGCCAGCGCCGGCCGTCACGATCCCGCGCCCCTCGTCAATGTCTACGGAGTCAAAGCCCTTGCCTATCGCGACGACGGCGCCGCGAAACCCGCCGTCCCTCACGACGACGTTCGTGCCGCCGCCGAGCAGATAGTACGGTATGCGCAGTTCCCTGAGAACGCCAATGACGCCGATGAGCGACGGCTCCGAGCGCGGCCTGATATAATAGTCGGCCTTGCCGCCCACCTTCATTGACGTATGGCCAGACAGAGGCTCGTCTTCCTTTATAATAACGTCGCGATACAGCGACCTGATTGCGGATGACAAATTATTCATGCTTAGATTATATCACGAATAAATTTTGCCGCGGTAGCCTATTTTCACGGCTTTTCAGCAACGCCGGAGTTAGCCGGCCACTTTCGATCTTCTTGCTATTATCGTCGCTGCTATCTGGGCGGCTATGATTATCGCGAAGTATATTGTGTGGCTGTTTGTTATTGCCCAGCTGCTGTGTATCCTTTCTATGGCGAAGTAGAGGATTGCTCCCGCTGCCCCTAAGGCTATGATTGTTGGTGGGGGCCATTTTGCGTATCTTCTTTTTCTTGCTTCCGTGGCTACCCTCAGCGCTATTACTACTCCGGCTACCATTAGGAGGATGTTTGCTACGGACATGGGTTCATCGCTTCTGCCGCCTTGGTCGTTTTCTTCATCGCCTGCTTCCGCGCTGCCTCCGTTTGTGTTCCATTCGGAACCTTCGCCGCTTGCGTTGTCGGCGCCTGCTTCCCCGTAGGTGTCGTCGTCTCCGGCTATGCCGTCTATGGCGCCGTCCGCTGTGCCCTCGCCGCCGCCTTCGGCGTTGCTACTGCCGCCGTTTTCGCCGCCGCCGCCTTCGGCGTTGCTGTCGTCGCCGTTTTCGCCGCTTCCGCCTCCGGCGCCACTGCCGTTTCCTGCGCCACCGCTGCCGCTCGAATTGCTTCCTGCATTGCCCTTGCCCCTGCCGTTATCCTTGCCGCTATTTTTGTCCTTGTCGCTATCCTTGTTTTTGTCCTTGTCTTTATCCTTATCCTTGCCCTTGTCGTTATTGCCGCCGCTTCCGCCGCCGTTGCCGCCTCCTCCGCTGCTGTCTTCCGTCCACTTCGCGAACAGGGTCATGTCGCTATTCGGCATTGTTCCTGTGGCGAAGTTCCATTCGTAGCCGGGGCTGCAGGCCATGTTTGTGAACCAGCCTCCGAATGCCCAATTCGTATCGTAGGGCCTTGCCGGCTCCGGTATCCTCTGCCCTGCTGTTACGCGCACGGGGTTCGGGGCACTTCCCCCGTGGCCGTTCATTACGAAGAATACCGTGTAGGCGTGGATGTCCGTCGTCCACTTTGCGTAGAGCGTTATGCTCCCTCCGGGCATCGTGTCCTTGGCGAAGTCCCACTCCGCTCCGGGGCTGCACGCGGCGTCCTTGAACCAGCCGCCGAATGCCCAGTCCGCGTCGGACGGCTGCGCGGGCTCGGCCACTTTATCCCCGAATGTCACGGTCTGCGGCGGCGGCGCCTGCGCGCCGTGGCCGTTCAGGTCGAACGTCGCCGTGAACTTTCCCTTTGCCCACGTCGCGTACAGCGTTATGTCTATGGCGGGCATGGTTGTTGTCGCGAAGTCCCATTTCTGGCCGCTCGTGAACTCGTCCCGGTACCAGCCGTCGAATACGTAGCCGGGCTGCGTCGGTTCCGGGGTCGGCTCGGGGATGGTCTCTCCGAAGCCGTGCTTCCCGGAGTACGGGGCCGGGACTGCTTTGCCGTAGCCGCTCGCGTCGAAGCCCACGTCGTATTTGTTCCTCGTCCACTTCGCGTAGAGCCCCGTCGGGTTTGCCGTTACCGTATCCGTCGCGAAGTCCCACTTTTCGGCGTAGGCGGCGTCTTTGTACCAGCCGCCGAATGTCCAGCCCTCCTCGGCCACGCCGGGCTCGGGCTCGTCGAGCCATCCGCCCTGCTCTACATATACCG
>JAISAI010000059.1 GCA_031266795.1 Eubacteriales Family XIII. Incertae Sedis bacterium | reverse complement strand
TGATGATGGTGCAGTGGGCGCCCGTGTCGAGCTACTACCAGGAGCTGATAGCGGAGGAGGAAGCCTACGAGCAGGAGGCTGAAGAGGCCGGAGACGACGAGGCTATGATGTTCGATGAGGACGGCAACATCATCGAGGACGACAGCCTGGTCTATGACGAGAACGGCGATGTGGTTGAGGACGATTCCTTAGTCGTGGAGGGAGACGCCCTATCCTCGACGACCGGCGCTATAGACGACAGCGGTGACGCTGCCGGCGATGCTGCGGGCGACGCACAGTAAGCTGTCGTGAAAGTCCTTATAGTAGGAGGCGGCGGGCGCGAACACGCCATAGCGTGGAAGCTGTCGCTCAGCCCTAAGCGGCCCGAACTCGTCTGCGTGCCGGGCAACGCGGGCATAGCGCAGGTGGCGCGCTGCGTGAGCGCGAACGCTGAGGACGTGGCCGCCGTGACGGAGATAGCCCGCGCGGAGGCGCCCGACATCGTCGTCATAGGCCCCGAGGTCCCTCTCGCCGAAGGCCTCACGGACGAGATAGAGTCCCTCGGCATACCCGTATTCGGCCCGAACAGGAAGTGCGCGCGGCTTGAGGCGAGCAAGTCGTTCACGAAGGCCTTCCTCGACCGCCACGGCATACCCACGGCCGCGTACCGGGAGTACACGGACGCGGGCGCGCTGAAGTCCGACATCGGCATATTTGGATACCCGATGGTGCTCAAGGCGGACGGGCTCGCGGCCGGCAAGGGCGTCGTGCTCGCGCAGGACGCCGCGGAGGCGGAGAGTGCCATAGAAAACATGATGGGCGCGAGGGTGTTCGGCGCGGCCGGCGACATGGTCGTCGTCGAGGAATGCCTGAAAGGCGTGGAGGCCTCCGTGCTCTGCTTCGTGGACGGCAGCGCGATAGTGCCGATGGAGTCCGCGCAGGACTACAAGCGGATAGGAGACCGCGACGAGGGCCCGAATACGGGGGGTATGGGGACGTATTCCCCGAGCTTGGTGTTCACGCCGGAGCTCGAAGCGCGTATCAAAGACGAAATTTTGACGCCCACGTTCGAGGGCTTCAAGAAAGACGGGCTCGACTTTCGCGGCGTCCTGTTCATCGGGCTCATGATAACGGGCGAGGGGCCGAAGGTTATCGAATTCAACAACAGGTTCGGCGATCCCGAAGCACAGTCCGTGCTGCGCCGGCTCGATACTGATTTGCTCGACATCTTCATCGCGGCTACGGAGGACAGGCTTGCCGGTCAGGAAATAACATGGTCGGACGAGCGCGCGGTCTGCGTGGTCATGGCCTCAGGCGGCTATCCCGGCCCCTACGAGAAAGGCAAGGAGATAACGGGCCTGTCCGATCTGGACGAAGGCGTAGTCTGCTTCCACGCGGGGACGAAGCGCGGCGAGAACGGCGGGATACTCACGGCCGGAGGCCGCGTGCTCGGCGTCACCGCCACAGGGGCGACGCACGAAGAGGCGCGGGCCAAGGCGTACGAAAACGTGAAAAAGATCAGCTTTGAAGGGGAATACCACAGAAACGACATAGGCGTCGTCTACCGGTAGGCGCACCGTTTTTTGCCTAAGTGACGGGGTATGGCGCTTTTGCGCCATACCCCGTATCTCTCTGCCGAATTACCGCAGTTTAGCGACATACCCGGGTCGTTGCTTGCTGCTTACCAGTTGCCTTCAGCGTCGACAAACTTCGGATCGTTGAGATCCCACACGATAGAATTATCGTTGATCTTGGAAATGAAGTTCTCGACGTTTTCGATCGGTATAAGCGTCGGCTCGAGTTCGGCAATATTCTCTTTGTTATAAGGAATAACGTAGGGATGCACGTGCTTGCGGTACTCCGTGCCGGCGAAATACGCCTTGATCTGCTGATAGAGGATCGCCCCTTCCATCGTCGGAGGCTGGTTGACGTCCATCGAGATGGTGCCGTCCTTTGCCCATTGCCAGCTGTACTCACGGCCGTTGCAGAGGCCAAGCCAGTAGTCGTCAGTCGAGAGGCCGGCGTCCGTCATTGCCTGCATCGCGCCTTCTCCCATCGGATCGTTCTGCACATACGCGCCGTCCCAGCCATCCTTGCCGAGCGATGAGATGGCGTTCGACATCTCCTTCTGTGCGGGTTCAGCCATCCAGCCGCCCGTCGACCACTGCACTACGACCACATCGGGGCTGCCCTTGATGTCGCCGACAGGGGGCTTGTCCGTTGCTATCTCCTCAGCCGTCCACTTGGAGCCGTCCGCCTTTTCGCCGAGGCTCTTGCCTGCGTTCTCATAGGCTTGGAGGAAACCGAGCGACTGATCCGAAGCGGTGCCCTGACCGAGCACGCCTTCTATGATGATGACGTTCTTGACGTCGTTGGCGAGGGCGTCCTCACCTGCTACGACGCCGCATTGGACGAAGTCAAAATTCGTTGAACCGGCTGAATCGCCCGCGTTCGCGACGCCGCCGAAGTAGTGTACCGCGCCGAAATACGGGATTCCCGCCGCCTTGCACTTCTCGATGCACTCGCTCGTCGTATTCGGGTTGTTCTGAACGACGACTATAGCGTCATATCCCGCGGTGATGAAGTCCTCGACGGCCTTCAACTGCTCCTCCGCCGTGCTCTGGCCGACCTTGTATTCAATCGTCCAGTCGCACTCGGGGTCTTGGTCGGCGAGCGCGGTCAGCGCGTCGTTCATCAGCGAGTAGTATGAGTCGGCCGCGTCAGCGTAAACACCGATCGTCTTCGTCTGCACCTCGCCCGTGGCAGCTTCTTCCGCCGCCGGCTCTTCCGCCGCAGGTTCTTCCGCCGCCGGTTCTTCCGCTGCCGGCTCCTCCGCTGCCGGTTCCTCGGTCGCGGCGTCGCCTCCTCCTCCGCAAGCCGTCGCCATCATCGTGAATGACAGAGCGAGAGCAATGCACAACACTACCATTATTATTCTTCTTCCCTTCATCTTCTTCCTCCTTATTCAATGTTTGTGCCCTGTTATGGCGGCCGCTGATAAGGGAGCCCTGCAAAACCGCCCATATAGAATTTTAAGACCCCCATAGGGCGATTATACTTAATCGCCTGACGTGCGTCAATATTTTTTTGAGGTAATCACTGGTAATCACTGGTAATCCCGACCGTAATCCCGACCGTTGCGCGGCTATCAGTCCTCTCCCTTGTCTAACCTGATATAATATATCCTATGAAGATAGGTGAACTGCTGCGCGGGATTCCTTACCGGGTCTTGCTCGGCGACGCGGACGTAGAGATTTCCGGCGTCGCCATAGACAGCCGGCTTGTGGCGCCGGGCGATCTTTTCATCGCCACCGTGGGCCGTGAGGCCGACGGGCACGATTTTGTTCGCGCCGCCATGGGCAGGGGCGCGGCTGCGGCTCTCGTGATGGACGGGCGCGATTTCGGCTACCCCGAAGGCAGCGGAGACAGCGGCGGCCACGGCGGCATCGGTACAGGCGCGGACACGGACGCCGGCGCCCCGCCGTTCTGCGTCGCATCCGTAGCCGATACGCGGGGCGTGCTTTCCTTGATCGTGAACAGGTTTCACGGCGAGCCGAGCCGCGGGTTCACGCTTATAGGCGTGACGGGCACGAACGGCAAGACGTCCGTCGCCACGCTCATAGACCACATATTACAGAAAGCCGGCAGGAAGACGGGCCTGCTCGGCACGATAGGGCACTACTGCGCGGGCGAGGAGATGGACGTCAGGCGCACGACGCCGACAAACCCGGACTGCGTTGAGCTCGGCGAGATCATGGGCCGCATGGCGGAGGCGGGCATAGACGACCTCGTGATGGAGGTGACGTCGATGGGGCTGAAGATGGGGCGCGTGAAGGGCTGCGACTTCGACGTGGCCGTGTTCACGAATATCTCCCCGGAGCACCTCGACGACCACGGCACGATGGACGACTACGCGGACGCCAAGCTCATGCTCTTCGATCTCGCGAAGAGCGCCGTCGTGAACGCGGACGACCCGCGGGCGAAAGATTTCATGCGGCGCGCGCGGGGGGCGGTCGTCAGCTACGGCATACGAAACCGGGACGGCTGCGATCTGTACGCCGACGGCGTCAGGTATTCGGCGGGCGGCGTGGGCTTTGACATCGTGCGCGCGGGGGCGTCCGCCACAGGCGAGGGCGACAGGGTCTCCGTCGAGCTCTCGACGCCGGCCGAGTTCGCCGTCTACAATGCGCTTGCCGCGGCGGGCGCATGCCTCTGCGTGGGCATAGCCCTTGACGCGGCCGCAGCCGCGCTCAGCGAGAATATCGAAATAGCCGGTAGATACGAGGTCGTCATGTCCGGCGACGGCGTGTCCGTCGTCGTGGACTACGCCCACACGGCCCGCGCGCTTGAAAACCTACTCGAGGCCGTGAGGTCAAACCCCGCCTACGGCCGCGTCATATCCGTGTTCGGCTGCGGCGGCGACCGCGACCCGGGCAAGAGGGCCGTCATGGGGGAGGCGTCGGGAAGGCTCGCCGACCACACGATACTGACATCGGACAACCCGAGGACGGAAGACCCGCTCGCGATCATAGCCCAAATAGAAGAGGGCGCGCGGCTTTCGGGCGGCGTCTACGAGACGGAGCCCGATAGGGCGAAGGCCATAGAGAAGGCCATACTCGCGGCCGCGCCGGGGGACGTCGTGGTCGTCGCGGGCAAGGGCCACGAGGACTATCAGATCATAGGCAAAGAGAAGATACACCTCGACGACAGGGAGATAGCGCGGGACGCGATAGCGAAGCGCGAGGCGGCTTGCCGTCGCTCCGGCGCCGGCTCGCCTGTGTGATGAAAGAATACGATAAACGGATGCGATGAAAGGGGGCGGTACGACGACGAGTAGGAGAAACATCGGGGAGCGGGGGCTCATAGCTCTCGCCGTATACGCGGCCTTGCTGACGGCGCTCGCGTCGCCGCTGTTCGCCGCGCCGGTGTTCGCCGCGCCGACGGACACAGGGCAGGACGCCGAACAGGACGCGCAGGAGGCGGCAAGCGACGAAGACTCCGCGGCGGTAGAAGAGGAGGGCGGCGAAGCGTCAGGCGATACGGTCGAGCCCACAGGGCCGCCGCAGCCCGTCGCGATATACATCACGGATTATCCGAGGACTATGACGGTGGGCGATCAGGGTGTGATCAAATACGAAGTCGAAAACGCCGAGGAGGGCGCGGATGTGACATGGCGGTCGGGCGACGACAACATCGTAAGCGTCAATCCGGACGGCGCCGTGCAGGCGTTCGCGGCGGGCAAGGCCGAAATCACGGCTTCGCTCGGCGACGCGAGGGCCTCGATCCTCATTTCCGTCGAGGAGAGGGTCATAGTCCCCGAATCGTTCAGCGTAGAGGTCGAGGGGTTCACGCCGGCGGATGCGCTGCTCGCTGCGCACGAGCTGAAGGTAGGCGACGAGCTTCGCGTGAGCGCAAGCATAGACCCCCCGGACGCGGACAAGGACGGGAGGTTTGAATGGACGACGAGCGGGAGCGGCGTCATCGCCGTCGAAACGAGCGGCGAGATAAACGAGAACGCGCGGCTCACGGCGAAAACGGCCGGCGGGACGGCGCTGACTGCCCGGTATATCGACGAGTCCGAGGACGAGGGCCGGCGCGTCGACCTCGGCGACTATACGCTCGTGTTCACTATTATTCAGGAAGAGGAGCCCGTGGATTCCCCGACGGCGACGACGATATTGATCGCTATCGCGGCCGTGGCCGCGATAGCGCTGATCACCGTCGCCGTCGTCCGGGGCCGCCGCCGCGCGGGGTATGAGCGCGAAACGCGCGTAGCGCACAAAGACCGCTACAGGGACGGCCGCGACGACGCGGCGCGCGGCGCGCGTGAAAGACACATGGCGGACGGCTACGAGGACGGGTACACGGGCGGCGAGGCCGAGCAATTTGACAGGGCGACGAGGGTCTACGGCGACCTGCCCGTCGCGCCGCCGGGACAGGCGGACGCAAACGGCGAGTACGCGGCGCCGGCGCAGGGGCAGGTGGACGCGAACGGCGAGTACGCGCCGCCGGAGGAGAGCGGCGAGCCGGAAAAGCCGTTCTCGGTGGATGATATAGAATAAGGTAAGGAGAGGAGAACGAATGATGGCGGGAGAACCAAACACGGAGAAAAAGGGGATACTACAGGAGTTCAAGGAGTTCGCGTTCCGGGGCAATGTGCTCGATCTCGCGGTGGCCGTCGTGATAGGCGCCGCGTTCAACGCGATAGTGCAGTCGTTTGTGAAGGATCTCATCATGCCTCTCGTCGGCGCCCTCTTCAGCACGAAGGGCCTCGAGGGCCTCGCGGTGACGATCCACGGCTCATCCGTCACCTACGGGGTGTTCATCGCCTCGGTCGTCAACTTCTTCCTCGTGGCCATAGCTATTTTTATTCTCATAAAAGGCATCAACCAACTGCGCGCGGAGCAGATGAAGGCGGCGGAAGCGAAGGCGAAAGAGGAAGACGACAGGGAAAAAGCGGAGAAGGACGCGATACTCACGGAGGTGAAATTGCTCACGGAGATACGCGACCTTTTGAAATCGGGAAAGTAGCGGTAGGGGCCCTGGGAATGACGGAGACAAAAGATTCAAGACTGAGAGAGGCGTGTTCGGTATACGACGATGAGATAGCGAGGTTTTACTCGGGCGACTCGTCGCGCGCGTATGTATTTTTCGGCTGCCATTACGTGAAGGGAATGAAG
The DNA here is from genome assembly GCA_031266795.1 of Eubacteriales Family XIII. Incertae Sedis bacterium. Lineage (GTDB taxonomy): Bacteria > Bacillota > Clostridia > Peptostreptococcales > Anaerovoracaceae > JAIRPC01. The sequence goes on along the minus strand of JAISAI010000059.1, from coordinate 12,203 downwards.
GCCCATCTCTTTGCGGTCTGGGCGCCGAACGCGAAGTCCGTTTCGGTCGTCGGCGACTTCAACGGATGGGCCGGCGACGCAAACCGCATGGAGCGGTATCACGGGATATGGGCGCTGCTCGCGCCGGGGCTGACCGACGGGGACAATTACAAGTACCGTGTCATAGGCGCGGACGGCAGCGTGGCCGACAAGGCCGACCCGCACGCCTTCCACGCGGAGAGGGCGCCGGCGACGGCGTCGAAGATCTGGTCGCTTGACGGCTATATGTGGGGCGACGGCGCGTGGATGCGCAGACGGCCCGGGCGTGATATCCTGAAAGCGCCCGTTTCGATATACGAGGTGCATATGGGTTCGTGGCGGCTGCCCGGCGGGCGCGACTACCCGTCGTTCCGCGAGGTGGCCGACGGGCTCGCCGCCTACGCAAAGGACATGGGCTATACCCATGTCGAGCTCATGCCCATCAACGAGTACCCCTTCGACGGCTCATGGGGCTATCAGGTGACGGGCTTCTACGCGATAACGTCGCGCTTCGGCACGCCGCAGGATTTCATGTACTTCGTCGACACGATGCACCGGGCCGGCGTCGGCGTCGTCGTGGACTGGGTGCCGAGCGGCTTCCCGAAGGACGCGCACGGCCCCGTGCGCTTCGACGGCACGTGGCTGTACGAGCACATGAACCCGATCAGGCGCGAGCATCCCCACTGGGGCACGAACAGCCTGAACTACTCGCGCCCGGAGGTCGTGAGCTTTCTCGTGTCGAGCGCGATGCTGCTCATGGACAAGTACCACCTCGATGGCATTCGGGTCGACGCCGTGAGTTCCATGCTCTATCTCGACTACGGCCGTGACGAGTACATCCCGAACAAGGACGGCGGGAACATAGACCTTGAAGCGGTGGAGTTCCTGAAAAAATTCAACACCGCCGTGCTCGGGAGCTATCCCGGCACGTTCACCGTCGCGGAGGAATCGACGGCTTTCCCTCTCGTAACGAAACCGCCGGACGTGGGCGGGCTCGGCTTCATGTTCAAGTGGAATATGGGCTTTATGAACGACACGCTCGACTACATGAAGACCGATCCGTACTTCCGCCACGGCAACCACGACAAGATGACGTTCTCGATGTATTACGCGTTCAGCGAGAACTTCATACTCGCGTATTCGCACGACGAGGTCGTCCACGGCAAGGCTTCGCTCATCGACAAGATGGCCGGCGACTACGACGCGAAGTTCGCTTCGCTCCGCGCGCTCTTCGGCTGGCTCTTCGCCCACCCCGGCAAGAAGCTCATGTTCATGGGCGACGAGTTCGCGCAGTTCATCGAATGGGACTACCGGCGTGAGCTCGACTGGATGCTGCTCGACTACGACAAGCACCGCGGCATGAAGGAATGGGTGGCGGCCCTGAACGCGGTCTACGCGAGAAGGAACGCGCTGCACGCCGCGGACGACGCGGGATGGGACGGGTTCATGTGGCTGAATGTCGAGGATCGAAAAAACAGCGTGTTCGCTTTCATGCGTTCGTTCGACGCGGACAAAGGGGGAAAGCCCGACCGCGTCGTGTGCGTGTTTAACTTCACGCCCCTCGCCAGGGGATCATACGATATAGCCCTGCCGGACGCCGGCTCGCTGACGCTGCTTCTCAGCTCGGACGACGAGAGCTACGGGGGCGCGTTTTCGCCGGGGGATGAAGGCGTGACGAAGCCGAGGAAGCGCGTCGCGGCCCGAAACAAGAAATTGAACGGACTCGCGTATTCGGCGACGCTGTCCGTGCCGCCGCTCTGCGCGCTCTACTATAGGTACGTAGCCGCGGCGCGGAAGCCGGCCAAAGAGCCGTTCAAATAATAAAGCGCTGTTAGTTTAGGAAGGGGGGTACATAATGTACAGAAAGAAGAAAACAGTCGCCATGCTGCTTGCCGGCGGCCAAGGCAGCCGGCTCGGCGTGCTCACGCGCGAACGCGCGAAGCCTGCCGTGACCTACGGAGGGAAATACCGGATCATCGACTTCCCCCTGTCCAACTGCGTCCACTCGGGCATAGACTCCGTGGGCGTGCTCACGCAGTACCAGCCGCTCGAGCTGAACACCTACATCGGCAACGGCTCGCCGTGGGACCTCGACACCATGACGGGGGGCGCCTTCGTCCTGCCGCCGTATGTCAAGGGGAAGTCGGGCAGATGGTACAGCGGCACGGCCGACGCCATCTATCAGAATATGTATTTCATAGAGCAGTTCGATCCCGAGCTCCTCATCGTGCTGTCGGGCGACCACATCTACAAGATGAACTACGATTGGCTCATCCGCGAGCACCGGGCGAAGAACGCCAACGCGACGATAGCCGTCATCCCCGTGCCCATCGAGGAGGCGTCGCGCTTCGGCATCATGAACACGGACAAGAATATGCGCGTCAAGCAGTTCGAGGAAAAGCCGGAGAAGCCGAAGAGCAACCTCGCGTCCATGGGCGTATACGCCTTCACGTGGCCCATCCTGAAAAAATACTTAGTGGCCGACGCCGCCAACGAGGGCTCGTCGAACGACTTCGGCAAGGATATCATACCGGCCATGCTGAAAAACGGGGAACGGCTTTTCGCGTATGAGTTTTCCGGCTACTGGAAGGACGTCGGGACGCTCAGGTCGCTGTGGGAGGCGAACATGGAGCTCCTCCAAGACTACCCGCCGCTCAATCTCTACGACGACCCGTGGCGCATACTGTCGCGAAACCCGAACGAGCCCCCGCACTACGTGGACGCGGGCGCCGTCATCACGAACAGCATGATAAGCGACGGCTGCCACATCTACGGCACGGTCATCAACAGCATACTGTCCAACGGCGTGAAGATAGCGAAGGGTGCCGTCGTCCGCGACAGCATCATCATGGCCGAGAGCGAGATAGGCGAGGGAAGCGTCATAGACATGAGCATCATAGACGAGGAGGCGACCATAGGCAAAGCCTGCCGCATAGGCGACTACGCCGACGTCACGCGCAAGATCGCGGTCATAGGCAAGAAGGCCGTCGTACGCAGCGGCGCCTCCGTCGGCGCGGGCGAGCAGGTCGGCATCGCTGAGACGGTGACGAAGCCTAAGCCCGGCAAACCGGGCGGCGCGGCGGCGAAACCGAAGGCCGCGGCTAAGGGCGGCGCGGGAAAACCCCCACGTTCGCCCTCGGGTAATAAGGGTAATGATAACGCGGGTAAGGAGGTGCGCTCATGACAGGCGATGCGTTTGGACTCATCTACGCGGGTGAGCAGATGTTCAATATGCGTGAGCTCGTGGACGTGAGGGCCGTGGGCGCCCTGCCGGTCGGCGGGCGTTACCGGATGATAGATTTCCCTCTGTCGAATATGGTGAACAGCGGCATACGCAACGTGGCCGTCATAGCGAGCCGCAACTACAATTCGCTCATGGACCATCTCGGTTCGGGAAAGGCTTGGGACCTGTCGCGCAAAAGCGACGGGCTGTTCTTCCTGACGCCGTTCGCGAACAGGGACAACCCCGGCGTGTACCGCGGCGCGGTCGAAGCGCTGAAAGGCAGCATGGACTACCTGAAGCGCGCGAAGCAGCAATACTGCGTCTTCACAGGCAGCAGGATCGTGTACAACACCACGTACGACGACATGATGGAATTTCACCTCAAATCGGACGCCGACATTACGATCATGTACAACAGGCTCGCAAACGACAGATGGAACGGCCCGAGGTTTCAGGACGCGAGGCTGAGCGTAGGCAAGAACGGCGATGTGCGCCGCGTAGAGATGGACGTCGAGCAGTCGTCGCTTGACTGCCTTTCGATGGACGTCTTTATCGTGCGCAAGGATCTGCTGCTGTATCTCGTCGACGAGTCCATCGCGCGCGGCGATTACGATTTTACGGACGGCCTGCTGCGCAACAACGTCGGGCGCATCAAGATGATGGGCTTCGAGTATAAAGGCTATGTGAGCCGGCTGCACAGCGTCGCCTCGTACTACCGGACGAACATGGACTTCATCGACCAAGAGATACAGACGGCTATGTTCCGGGGAGCGAACCGCATCTACACGAAGGTCAAGGACGAGGTGCCCGTGCGCTACATGCCGACGGCCGCCGTGAAGAACAGCATCGTCGCGAACGGGAGCGTCATAGAGGGCGAGGTCGAGAACAGCGTGCTGTTCCGCAGCGTCTACATCGGCAAGGGCACGACCGTGAAGAACAGCATCCTGCTGCCAAACGCCGAGATCAACGACGACGCGGAGATCGAGAACGCCGTCATCGACAAGAACGTGAGCGTGAGGAACAGGACGAGGCTCATAGGCAGTAAGGATTATCCCGTAATAATACAGAAGGGGGCGGTCGTTTGACGAAGGTACTTTTTGTTGCGTCCGAAGCCCTGCCTTTTGTCAAGACGGGAGGCCTGGCTGACGTCGCCTACGCCCTGCCGAGGGGCCTGCGCGACGCCGGCGTGGAAGTCGCTGTCGTCATACCCATGCACCGCGTCATAAAGGCGGAGCATGGGAGCGAGCTGAAGCTCATAGCCGAGACGGAGATCGGGCTCGGATGGCGCAAGAAATACATGGGTATACGGACGCTCACAAGCGACGGCATCCGCTACTATTTCATAGACAACGAGGACTACTTCGGGGGCCCCGTGTACAAGGGCGGGGACGCCGAGTCGGAGCAATACCTCTATTTTTGCAGGGCCGTCCTGTCGGCGCTCCCGTTCATAGACTTCAAGCCGGACGTGCTGCACTGCAACGACTGGCATACGGGCATGATACCCATGCTGTTGCGCACGCAGCTCGGCCTGACGGAGCTCGGCCACATCAAGACCGTCTTCACGATACACAACATCAAGTTCCAAGGCGTGATGGGCTTCAAGCTCATGCAGGACGTGCTGTCCATACCGAGGCGCTACTACACGTCCGAGTATATCGAGGCGAACGGCGACGCGAACATGATGAAGTCGGCGCTCGTGTTCGCCGACCGTATCACGACGGTCAGCCCGACGTACGCGAAGGAGATCATGCACCCGTTCTTCGGCATGGGCATGGAGGGTATACTGCGCGCGAGGCAGGACGATCTGTCCGGCATACTGAACGGCATAGAGCCGGAAGACTTCGACCCGGAGTCCGACCCGGCCCTGCCGTCGCACTTCGACAGAGGGCATTTCGCGGGGAAACGCGAGTGCAAGAAGGCGCTGCGGTCGGAGTTCGACATGGGCGTGAAGCTGTCCGATCCCCTCATCTGCATGGTGACACGGCTCACCTCACAGAAAGGGCTCGACCTCGTACAGTACGTCCTTGAGGAGCTGCTGCGGGAGCCGGTCGGTTTTATTCTACTCGGAAGCGGCGATGAGAAATATCAGACGTTCTTCAATTATATAGCTGCGAAATACCCGGAAAAATCCGGCGTATGGATCGGGTACAACGAGGACTTGGCCCACCGGGTGTACGCGGGCTCGGACTTCCTGCTCATGCCGTCGGAGTTCGAACCGTGCGGGCTCGCGCAGATGATCGCGCAGCGCTACGGCACGCTCCCGATCGTGCGCGAGACGGGCGGGCTGGCCGACACGGTCTCGCCGTACAATCAGTTCACGAAGTCGGGCGACGGCTTCTCGTTCGGGCCATTCAACGCGCACGATATGCTGCACATCATCAGGCTCGCCCTCGGTGTGTACCGGGATAAATCGATGTTCAGGCGCTTGCGGCGCAACGCCATGATGAGGGATAATAGCTTTGTAGATTCGGTTGGGAAATACAAAGAGCTTTATAATGCACTTGTGGGTAATGGGAGGATTTGATGAGTAACGCTGTGCTAACGTATGCGATAGACAAAGAATACATAGTGGCCGAGGTGACGAAAAAACTGAAAAGGGTGATAGGCGTGAACCTGTCCGACGCGTCGAAGGAGGACGTCTACAAGGCGCTGAGCCTGACGATCCGCGATATTATCATGGAACGGTGGGTCGACGCGAACGAGCAGGTGTGGAAGAGCGGCTCGAAGCGGCTCTATTACTTGTCGGCTGAGTTCCTCATGGGCAGGGCGCTTGTCAACAATATGATAAACCTGCATCTCGAGTCCGAGTATAAGGAGGCGCTCGGCGAGCTCGGCCTGTCGCTGTCCGATATAGAGGAACAGGAGGCGGATCCCGGGCTCGGCAACGGCGGGCTCGGCCGGCTTGCCGCTTGTTTCCTCGATTCGCTGTCCACGCTCAGCCTTCCGGCGACGGGCTGCTGCATCAGGTACGAGCACGGCCTGTTCCGCCAGCGTATCGAGGACGGGGAACAGCGCGAGGACGACGACAACTGGCTCGAGGAAGGCAACGTGTGGGAGATAGAGCAGCCCGACGAGACGGTCGAGGTGCGTTACGGCGGCAGGATAGACGAGGTGTGGACGGAGACGGGCCTGCGCGTCGAGCACTCGGGCTACACGGCGGTGTTGGCCGTGCCGTACGACATGCCCGTGATCGGCTACGAGAGCGCCATGCCTTCGACGCTGCGCATGTGGAGCGCGAGGGCAAAAACGGAGCTCGACATGGACAGCTTCAACAGGGGCGACTATGTCGCGGCCGCGAGCGCGAGCGCGCTCGTCGAGTCCATATCGCAGGTGCTCTACCCCGAGGACAACCACGAGCAGGGTAGGCTGCTGCGTCTGAAGCAGTTCTATTTCTTTGTATCGGCCTCCATGAAACACATGGTCGACATGCACAAGCTGCACTACGAAGACCTGCACACGCTCCCGGAGCACTACACGATCCAGATCAACGACACGCACCCGACGCTCGCCATCCCCGAGCTCATACGCATACTGATAGACGACGAGGAGATGCAGTGGGACGAGGCTTTCGAGATCGTCAGCCAGATGTTCAGCTACACGAACCATACGATCATGCGCGAGGCGCTCGAGCGGTGGAATGAGGATATGCTGAAATCCCTGCTGCCGCGCGTGTACAGGATCATCACGGAGATAGACAAGAAATTCCGCGACAGCGTGTGGGCGCAGTGGCCGGGCGACGTGGCGAGGATGGACGATATGGCGATTATCGGCGGCGGGGAGATTCGCATGGCGAACCTGTGCATCGCCGTCTGCAACCGCGTCAACGGCGTGTCGAAGCTGCACGGCGAGATCATCAGGACGCGGACGTTCCGCGATTTCTATATCCTGTATCCGGACAAGTTCATCGGCATCACGAACGGCGTGACGCACAGGCGTTGGCTCGCGAAGTCGAACGAGGGCTTGACGGCGCTGCTCGCGTCGAGGATAGGCGAGGGGTTTCTGCGCGACAGGAGCGAGTTCGAGCGCATCCGGGACTTCATTTCCGACGAAGGATTCCTCGACGAATTCGCGGAGATCAAGTGCGCGAACAAGCGGCGGTTCGCGGAGCACCTTTCCCGCGCGCACGGCATAGAGGTGAATCCCGAATCGGCGTTTGACGTGCAGGCGAAGAGGCTGCACGAGTACAAGAGGCAGCTGCTGAAGATCATGCACGTGCTCCACCTGTACAACGAGATCAAGGACGTCAGGGCGGCGGGCGGCGATCCTGTGACGGGAGACGCGCGCATCGTCCCTTCCACGTTCATATTCGCCGCGAAGGCCGCGCCGGGATATTACATGGCGAAGGAGATCATCAGGCTCATACTGTCCGTGGGCGAGCTCGTGAACAACGACCCCGACACGAAGGATATACTGAAAGTCGTGTTCATCGAGAACTACTCCGTATCCGAGGCCGAGATACTCATCCCCGCCACGGATATGAGCGAGCAGCTCTCGACGGCGGGGCTCGAGGCCTCGGGGACGGGCAACATGAAGTTCATGATGAACGGCGCCCTCACGATAGGGACGATGGATGGCGCGAACGTGGAGATCGTGGATGCTGTCGGCGACGACAATATCTTCATATTCGGCGCGAACGCGTACGAGATCGAGCGCATGGGGAGGGACGGATCGTACGACGCGTACCACATATACGACAGCGACATGCGCGTCCGCCGCATCATAGACAGCTTCACGAGCGGCCTTCTGCCCGTGAAGAACGGCAAACAGTTCAACGACCTCGCGAACGCCCTGCTGAGCGGCGGCGGCGGGCACGCGGATCAGTATTTCCTGCTGCACGACTTCGCGTCGTACGCGGATGTGTATTCACGCATGACGGCGCTCTACGCGGGCGATTCGCCATCTGTCGGCGAAGGCTCTGTGTCGATCCCGCCCTCGCGCGAGTGGACGCGCCGCGCCGCGATCAATATGGCGTCGGCCGGCCGTTTTTTCGCCGACCGCACCATAGAGGAATACAATTCGCTCGTGTGGCATATGAGAGAGGTGAGACCGGGTGAATGAGATAGTTTCGGGCGGTGTGACGATCAGCGACAGCCTCATCGTGCATGAGAGCGCGAAGGAGCGGTACCGCAGCCCGTTCGGCGCCGTACCCGCCGGCGCGACGGTGAGGTTGGCTCTGCGCCTTTCCGGCGTCCCGTACCAGACGGTCTGGTTGACCGTGTATGTGGACGATATGCAGACGGATCACGAGATGCTCATGGACCCCGAATACGTGCGCGCCGCGGGCCCGGGCTATGAAGCCGTCATGAACGAAGAGGTCGAGAGCGTGTTCAAGGGCTCCATGTTCCACTCCTCCATCCACACGCCGGAGCACGCGTGCGTCGTCTGGTACTGGTTCCGTGTGGATATGCAGGACGGCTCGCACATATACTACGGCGCCGAGGTGGGCAACAACGCGGGCGTGGGCAAGGTATTTCCGAACCCGCCCACGGCGTTTCAGCTCACGGTGTACGAGCCGGCGTTCAAGACGCCGGACTGGGCGAAGTCCGCGCTCATGTATCAGATATTCCCCGACCGGTTCCGGCGCAGCGCGGAGAACCGCGCCACCCGGGGCCTCGAATACCATCACTCGATAGGGCGCGCCGATATGAGCCTGCATGAGGGGTGGGACGAGCCTCCCGCGTATCTGCCCTCGGGCGACAGCGACCACTATATGCCGCTCGACCTTTTCGGCGGCGACATCCCCGGCATCACGGAGGCCCTGCCGTATCTGAAAGGCCTGGGCGTAAATCTCATCTACCTGAACCCGATATTCGAGGCCCATTCCAACCACCGCTACAACACGGCCGATTATTTGAGAATAGACCCGGCGCTCGGCACGGAGGAGGATTTTGAAAAACTGATACGCGAGGCGAAGTGGCTCGGCATGAGAATCATCCTCGACGGGGTGTTCTCCCACACGGGCGACGACAGCGTGTATTTCGATAAATACGGCAGATACGAGGGGCTCGGCGCGTACGAGAGCAAGGAGTCGCCGTATTACAGTTGGTATACGTTCTTGGCCTACCCTGAAAAATACCGCAGCTGGTGGGGCTTTGACACGCTGCCCGAGGTCGACAAGGAGCGCCCGGACTGGATAGACTTCATAATAGAGGGGGAGGACAGCGTTTTCAATACATGGACGCGGCGCGGCTCGTCGGGGTTCCGGCTCGACGTCGCGGACGAACTGCCCGACGATACGATAGAGCGTATGCGGCGCGCCTTGAAGGCGGCCGACCCCGACGCCTTCCTGCTCGGGGAGGTATGGGAGGACGCGACGACGAAGCAGAGCTACAATGTCGGCAGGCGCTACGCGCTCGGCGCGGGTTTGGACAGCGTGATGAACTATCCGTTCGCGAGCTGTACGAAGGATTTCCTGCGCGGGGTCATAGACGCCTCCGCCTACGTGAGGTTTCTCGTGAGCCAGAGCCAGAACTATCCCGAGGAGATGTATTACGCGCTCATGAACCTGCTGAGCTCACACGATATAGCGCGTATACGCACGGTGCTCGCGACGGGCAAGGACGGCAAGGGCATGAGCCGGGAGGATCAGGCAGCGTTCACCGTTTCGGCGGAGGACGACGCGCGCGGCGACGCGCTCGTGCGCTGCGCTGCGGCCTTGCAGTATTCGTTGCCGGGCATCCCCGTCGTCTATTATGGGGACGAGGTGGGCCTGCACGGCCTGCTCGACCCGTTCAACAGGGGTACGTTCCCCGCCGGCGCGTTTTCTGAGGACGGCGCCGCCGGCGCCGGTTCAGCCCGCGAGGCGCTCACGGGCTGGTACCGCGATCTCGGCGCGTTACGTAACTCGCGCAGGGCGCTGTGCACGGGCCGCGCCCTGTACTACGCTACGAACGGCGATGTCGTGGGCATACTCAGATACTGTATCGGCGGTTCGGACGCGTTCGGCGCGCCCGCGACCGACGAGATGCTGCTGACGGTGGTCAATCCCGACGCCGAGCCGCGCCGTATCGTCATCGACCTGCGCGCCGAGAAGGAATGCCTGCGCTTCATGGATCTCGCTTTCCTCTGCGCTCTTGAGACGACGCAGGCCGTGCGGCTGCTTTCGAGCTGCGGGAGCAGCGCCGCGTCGTGTGCGAACCCGGCGGTGAGCGACGCCGACTCGCCCGCGGACGCGGCGTCGATCCCCATCACGCAGGGCCTTCTCGACATATCCGTGCCGCCGCTGTGCGCCGAGATATTCGAGATAAGGTGGGACCGGGAACGGGAGCGGGAGTGAGCGGCTTGCGCAGAGCGGGCGTGCTGCTGCCTGTGTTCAGCCTGCCGTCGCCTTACGGCATAGGCGCGTTCGGCAAGGCGGCGTTCGATTTCGTCGACTTCCTCGCGGACGCGGGGCAGAGCCTGTGGCAGATACTTCCGATAGGCCCGTCGGGCGCGTCGGGCAGCCCGTATCAGGGGCTGTCCGTGTTTGCGGGCAATCCCGACTATATCGACCTCGATCTGCTCGAGTATGAGGGTTTTTTGAAGAAGGGCGAGCTGAAGCCTCTGCGCGACACGACGGCGCGCGCCGCGCGCATAGGCTACGCCTTGCAGGACGGGCTGCGGCCGCCTCTGCTGCTGAAAGCCGCCGCGCGTTTCACGGCGTGCGGGGACGACGCGGACTACGACAAGTTTCGCGCGGACAACGCGTGGTGGCTCGACGATTTCGTGAAGTACGCCTCATCGGCGTTCGGCTCGCCGGAGTCCGGCCGCCACACGAAGTCGCCTCTGCGGCCCTCGCCGGGCGAAACGTCCGTCATACAGTATTTTTTCCATATGCAGTGGCTGCGCCTCAAGCGCTACGCCAACGCGCGCGGCGTCGGCATCGTCGGCGATTTGCCGTTCTACACGGGCGCGGAGTCGGCGGACTACAAAGCTCATCCGGAACTGTTCGCCGTGGACGCGGACGGCGCGCCGCGCCTCATCGCCGGCGTCCCGCCCGACGCGTTCTCCGCGGACGGCCAAGTGTGGAACGACCCCGTCTACGACTGGAAGGAGCACGCGCGCACGGGCTACGACTGGTGGATCAGGCGCTTCAGGCAGGCCGACGCCAGGTACGACCTCTGCCGTATCGACCACTTCCGGGCTTTCGCTTCGTACTTCGCGATACCCGCGGGGCGTCCGGCCTCGGACGGCGAATGGGTGGCCGGCCCGGGCAAAAAGTTCATAGACGCCGTGAAGGCGGCCGTGCCGGGGCTCGGCGTCATAGCTGAGGATCTCGGCATCATCACGGACGACGTCCACGCCCTGCGCGAGTACAGCGGCTACCCCGGCATGAGGGTGCTGCAGTTCGCGTTTGAGCCGGGCGAAGACAGCGCCTATCTGCCGCACAACCATGTCAGGGACTGCGTGTGCTACACGGGGACGCACGACAACCCGACGCTCGCCGAGTGGGCGTCGAAGCTGCCGGGGCCCGAGACGGCTTTCGCGCGCGCCTATCTCGGGGCGTCTGCCGGAAACCTGCCGCAGGCCGTCACGCGGGCGGCGCTCGGCAGCGTGGCCGGTACGGTCATAGTGCCCCTGCAGGACTACATGGGCCTCGGCGCCAGAGCGCGCGTCAACAAGCCGTCCACGGTCAGCGCAAAAAACTGGACATGGCGCCTCATGCCCGGCGACCTCACAGCCGAACTCGCGGGGCATATCCGCTCGCTGTCGTTGATGTACGGGCGCGTGTGAGGTAAAAATGGGCAAACCTGAACAGCTCCCTTTTTTGTTCCCCTTGCCGTCCGAATTGCTAACAAAAAACCGTCCGAAATATCTTTACTTTGCCTGTGAGAAAATTTATACTTTTAATTATTAGAAAGGATTATGAACAGTTTGATTGAAGATACAAATATCTATACGGAGAGCCAAATCGCCACGATTACGGGCGAGGTCGCCAAGGCCGCAAAAGCCGAGCTTGGCGAAAGGCTTTACGACGTCATTT